>NZ_JBNXVS010000029.1:0-76193 GCF_050565655.1 Nodosilinea sp. AN01ver1
GGGGGGGGGGGGGGGGGGGGGGGGGGGTGGGGGGGGGAAATTTTGGATTTTGGATTTTGCTGAGTAGGGTGGGTTAGGCCCTAGATGTCTGTGGGGAAGACGCTCGTTTAGGCAATGGCCGTAACCCACCATTCAAGGAATTGGCCACCAATCCACGCTTCGACAAGCTCAGCGACCAAAATTCAAAATCGCTAGGCGATCGCCATCGCCTTTCCCAGCGGGTCGTCGCAATACTCCGCCAGGTGGGGGCTGCGGTAGCCGTCGTTGCGCCAGAGAATGGGGAAAAAGCTCTCGTCCATTTCGGTGTGGCCCACCCGCTTGTAACGCCCGTAGATGTAGCCCTGGGGATTGGTGGGGTGAAACTCGGCGGCGGCGGGGATGGTGTGCAGGCCGATGCTGCGGAACATGCCTTCAGTGCGGGTGGTGGGGCCGAGGCCGTGCCAGGTGCGCCCGTGGTGAAAGGCGCAACCGCCAGCGGGCACATCGACAACGACCAGTTCGGGTTCAGGAACTCCGGCATTCTCAGCGGCCTGCAGCATGGCCCAGCGGTAGTCTTTGGTAGGGGCGTGAAACTCGCCCTCAACGTGGGAAATTGGCCACTTGTGGGAGCCTTTGGCGTAGACCAGAGTGCCGTCGGCGGCAGTGGCGCGATCGAGGGCAATCCAGCAGGTCATCATTTCGGCGGGCACCAGATAGTCAATGTAGACGCCGTCCTGGTGCATGGCGATCGCTTTGGCACCGGGCGGTTTCATCCATAAACTGTCCTGGCCTATACGAGCGCCATCCCAGCCCGCTAAGGTGGCGCTGAGGCGGCCAATTTCTGCCGACAGCACCAGGCTGGCGATGGTGCGATCGCTCTTCCAGCCGTTGCAGATTTCGCGGGTGATGTCGGGCAGGCTCATGCGCGGTCGCCAGTGCCACTCGTCTGGGAAAATGCCGGTTTCAAATTCGCCGTGGAACATGGGCTCCAGGCGACTGGCTAAGCGTTCGGCAAAATCGGCGGGCAGAAAGTTTTCCAGAATCAGAAAGCCATCAGTCTGGAACTGCTGAATCTGCGCCGGGGTGAGCTGAATCGGTTGATAGTCCATTGCAAACAGAGTCTCTGGGTGCAGGAAACACAGGGCTCGGGGCAGGGCACAGGAATGCCTCCTGGGTGGGCAGTGCCCACCCTACAGAGGGCGATCTCAAAATAAGCAACGTAGATTGGGTGCAGCGCTGGCGAAACCCTATAGATCTGGACCCTGCGCTGGGTTTCACCCAGCCTACGGGGCGAAATTTGACGCGACTTAGTTGACAAATTTGGGGGGTGCCCTATGTACTTGTCATAATAAGTTCTCCCCCCAAAGATTATGTGTCCCCCGTTACCCACCGCCGAATCTCTGACCAGCCTTACCGTCGAGCCGGGCATTTTGCATATCGCCACCAGCGACTTTGACGCTCGCCCCATGAGCTTTCTCACCGCCGAGGGCCACCGCACTGGCTACGAGCCCGAGCTAGCCCGCCACCTCTGCCAGCAGCTGGGGCTCACCCCGGTGTGGCACAACCTGCCCATGTTTGAGTTCTATACCTGCCTGTCAACCGGAAAATATGACGTGGTGTGGTTTAACCAGGCCATTACCCCCGATCGCCAGCAGGTAGTCGATTTCACTGAGCCCTACGGCCTGTTTGACGAAGCGGTGCTGGTCAAAAAAAGCAGCGGCATTGCCACCGTCGCAGACCTGGCCAACAAGCGGGTGGGAGGACTGGCCGACAGCACCAATATTGCCCTGGTCGAAGGATTTCCGGGTGCAAAAGCGGTTCCCTTCCCCGGTAGCGACCAGGTATTGCCCGAAATGCTGTCGGCCCTGCGGGCCGGAGATATCGACGCGCTAATTGACGACGAACTGGTGCTGGTAGTCGCCGCCGAAGAGGATGACTCCCTGGAGCTTGCCTTTAGCTTGCCAACGCGGGTGCCCTTTGCGATCGCCACCCCCAAAGTCAACCCCACGCTAAACGCCACGCTAAATGCTGCGATCGCCGCTGCCCTGGCCGATGGCACGATGGCCCAGCTCTGGGCCGAGTGGATTCCCTGGAAACCGTTCCCGTTCACCTAACCGCCATTATGACCAGGTGCCCGACGAAGCACGATCGTCAATGCTCTTGCCCTCCACCCCCTGCCCCCGTGCTAGGTTGAGAGGCAGCAAATTTTCGGTAGGCTATGCATAAAATTCCAGTCACTATCATCACCGGCTTTCTCGGAGCGGGCAAAACCACCCTGATCCGCCAGCTGCTGCAAAACCCCCAGGGTCGGCGCATTGCCGTGCTGGTAAACGAGTTTGGCGAAGTCGGTATCGATGGCGACCTGCTGCGCAGCTGCCAGGTGTGCGACGAAGATGAGCCCACTGCACCGGCCGCAACCAACATCCTCGAACTCACCAACGGCTGCCTCTGCTGCACGGTGCAGGAGGAATTTTTGCCCACCATGCAGCAGCTCATGACCCGCCGCGACCAGATCGACTGCATTGTAATTGAGACCTCTGGTCTCGCTCTGCCCAAACCTCTGGTGCAGGCTTTCCGCTGGCCCGAAATTCGCACCGCCGCCACCGTCGATAGCGTAGTTACTTTAGTAGATTGTCAGGCTCTGGCCGCAGGCGACCTGGTAGGCGATCTGCCCGCCCTAGAAGCCCAGCGCCAGGCCGACGACAGCCTCGACCACGAAACACCCCTCGAAGAACTGTTTGAAGACCAGCTCAACTGCGCCGATCTGGTGCTGCTGACCAAGGTGGATAAAGTCAGCGAGGGCGATCGCACCCGCATTGAAACCTGGCTCAGCCAGCAGCTCCCTCGTCCGGTCAAAGTACTGGGCCTAGCTGGGGGCGAGGGCAGCAGCCCCATCAGCCCCGACCTGCTGCTCGGCTTTAACGCCGCCGTCGAAGACAACCTCGACAGTCGCCCCAGTCACCACGACCATGAGCACGATCACGACCATGACGACGACATTGTGGCCATCCCGGTTGTGCTTAACCAGAGCTTTGACCCCAAGACACTGGTAAAACGTCTAGAACAGCTGGCCGCCGCCCACGAAATCTATCGCATCAAAGGCTTTGTGGATGTCCCCGACAAAGCCATGCGCCTGGTAGTCCACGGTGTCGGCCAGCGGTTTGACTCCTTCTTTGACCGGGCCTGGCAGCCCAGCGAACTCCGTCAAACCCGCCTGGTTGTCATCGGCAAAGATCTAAATGAAGCGGCCATTCGAGCCGCGATCGCTGCCTAAATCCAGTACCAGTCGTCTATGCCATCACGGCACCCTCAATATAACCACAGCCGTTTCCTAGCCCCTTTGGGGCAGCTGAGTGCCCAGCACTCGCTCCGCGAACGCCAACGACTGCGCTCAGAGAACGGCTTTTTTTGAGCAACTTTAGCTTGTAAACTACTTCATTCACCTACCCATCCCCCCACCTACCCGTACAACCCCGCCACCCACTCCCCATAGCCGTTGTAAATCACCGTCGGCTGCTCCTTCCAGGTAAACAGGGCCGTACTCTCGCCCACCAGCCGCTCCTTCGCCTGCGACCAGCGGGGATGGGGCACATCAGGCTCTACATTGGCCTCAAACTTATACTCGTTGGGGGCTAGCGTATTCCAGTAGGTGGCGGGCTGCTCAGCCACAAACTCAATTTTGACAATTGACTTGGCTCCCTTAAATCCATACTTCCACGGCACCACCATACGAATGGGGGCACCGTGCTGCTTGGGCAGGGTGCGCCCGTAGACCCCCACCGCAAAAAACGCCAGCTCGTTGGCCATTTCATCTACAGTGAGCCCCTCAGTGTAGGGCCACGGCAAGTCGCGGGCAAAGCCGAAGTTAGGACCAGGGTTAACCTCTGGATCGTAAAAGGAGGTAAACCGTACGTACTTTGCCGCCGCCGTCGGCTCCACCGCCGCCATCAAGGCTCGCATCGGAAAGCCAATCCACGGCACCACCATGGCCCAGGCTTCCACGCAGCGAAATCGGTAAATGCGCTCCTCTAGATCAAAGCGCTGGGTCAGGTCAGCCAGATTGTAGGTGGTTGGTTTTTTGACTAGCCCCGTCACCTCCAGCCGCCAGGGGTCCGTAGGCAGCGCCTGGGCCCTGGCCCAGATGTCTTTGCTGCCGCCAAACTCGTAAAAGTTGTTATAGCTGCTGGCATACTGCTGGGGCGTCGGCTCCCGCCCTGCATCGGCAAAAGCTTGATTACGAGGCACCCCCGGCAGCGGTTCTCCCAGGGTGCGCGCCAAGTCAGCATCTATGGTGGTGGAGCGCTGGCACCCTCCCGCCGAGGCCGCCGCCAAACCCACCCCAGCCCCTATCAACGAGGTCATAAACCGCCGCCGTCGCCAAAATATCCCCTCTGGGGTGACCCTAGAGTGTGGCTGTTGCCAGTTGGGCCGAGCCTTAAAGAAAACCATGCTTAAGCTCAAGGATGAGAGGAACGGCACTGGCGATCGCCAGCTCACTCTATCCTTTCACAGTCGATCTCTGTGTAGATGAGGCTGGGGTAAGAAAGCCGTCGCCAAGCTAACTACGCCTGGTCTAGCGAAAACTTATGTAACGTTTCCATCTTCGACCTGAGGAATATACCGAGAACACCGTCAGTAATCTCTGGGAATTCCACCATTTCTTCAAGCGAAGAAAAAAACCTGGGCCGGTTCTCCGCCAAAAACCAGGCCATTTAACCAAAAATTCACAGAGCTATGGACATTCCGTGAATAAGGCTGAATTCTTTATGGCACAAGGGTTAGCCCTTGCCCAGCACCACTTGCATCAGCCTTAGAAGCAGCGGTAGGCATCAATTTGTCGTCGTCGCCGCGACCACTTCTGAGAATAGAATCAGCAGATTCTATACTGAGTAAGCGAGTCCAGGCTAATCCGTAGTTCCGCTATTGTGAGCTTTCTCCTCTGACCTTAGGCTGATATCACGAGCACATGATTTTTACTTGCTGTCTATGCGCCGCCTTGTAACCAACCGCAATCGACAGAGACAGGGCAGCGGGCATCCGCCTGCACCTGCGATCGGTCGGGTGCTCACCTTGGGGTCAGGGCTACTCCGTTAGGGGCACAGTTCTCGGTTATCCAGTTGGATTTTGGACGTTTCCTGAAATCGCTATGGTCGCTACTTCTCGGTTTCAATCTAAAGGCAGCACTCTAGAGCTGCTGCGGCAGTATCAAAGCAACCCTGATCTCAACTTACGCAACCAGCTGGTACAGCTCAACATTGGTTTAGTACGCCGTGAAGCCTACCGCTGGCTACAGCAGTCGACCGAAACCTTTGACGACCTGATGCAGGTCGGCAGTCTAGGGCTAATTCGGGCCATCGAGCGGTTCGATATGGGCAAGGGCTATGCGTTCAGCTCCTTTGCTATACCCTATATTCGGGGCGAGATTCAGCACTACCTGCGCGACAAAAGCACCTCAATGCGCATTCCGCGTCGATGGCAGGCGCTGCAAAGCCAGTCAACCCGTGTGATTCGCCAGCTGCAAGTCGAGTTGGGCCGAGGTCCTACCGATGCAGAGATCGCTGTTGCTCTCGACATTTCAGTGGCCGAGTGGCAAGACGTCAAGCTAGCGAACCGCAACCGATCGCTGCTCAGCCTCGATGCCCCTGTGCAGGACGAAGAATCGGCTTGCCTAGGCGACTTGCTGCCCGACCTCAAATACAAAAGCTTTCAGCTAGCCCAGGAAGATCAAATCCGTTTGCAGCAAGCGCTGCATCAGCTTGAACAGCGCACTCGCGAAGTGCTGGAGTTTGTCTTTCTCTATGACCTAACCCAAAAAGAAACGGCCGAGCGCATGGGCATTAGCGCCGTTACCGTATCGCGGCGGGTCAAGCAGGGGCTCAGCCACCTTCAGACTCTAATGGTCTCTAACGAAGACGAAATTGCTTAAATCACGCTGTATCGGCAGGAAATGAACCGCATTGACAGAAGTGAGCTATCGTTGAGGAACATCGGCTCAGGAAGCAAGGAGGCTTGGCCATGGGGGCGATCGCGTTTTTGGTATTGTTTGTACTAGGTTTTTTGCTGGCTACTGTAGGCGGCATTATTGGTCTAGTAGACGCGTTTCGAGTTAGCCCAGTATGGGGCCTGCTCTCGCTGTTTGTGCCCTTTGTGCTGCTGGTTTACTGCATTAAGTTTTGGGGCCGCAAGTGGGCTCGCAACAGTCTGATTATGAGCCTGGGCGGTTTGGGGGTCATGCTGCTCTCTACGCCTCTGATGGGCGCTTTTCTGGCGCAGCGAGCGGGTCAACTTGGTCTATCTCCCGAAGAAGAGGTTCCTGCCGAAGGTACTGTAATTGAGCCTGTGCCTGTGCCCGACGAGCAGGCAGCTGCCGGTGAAGAATTTGCTGAACCTCTGGTGCCCGTTGCGCCTCAGCTATCGCCCATTGCTCGGGCCGATCTAATTCAATCTACCGACCCCAACGAGCGGCTACAGCAAATCAACAATAGCCGCATCGACCCCTTTGCGGCTGTGCCCGTGCCGCCGCCACCTCAGGTTGTGGCCCCGCCGACTCCACCCGGATCTCCCTCCCCCGGTGCTGGCACCCCAGCGGGGACGACTACCGCTGGTGGCGGCGGTGGCGCGGGCTCACCCGTAGCGGCAGCCCCTGGTACTCCTGGCGGCGGTGGTGCAGGCGGTAGCGCGGGCGCAGGTGCGGGCGCGACGCCTGGTTCTCCTGGTGGTGGGGGTCGGCCCGGTACACCGTCTCTGGCACCCTTGCCGGCACTGCCGCAGCCAACTTTAGCTGAAGCGGTGCTCGTAACCGGGGTGATGACCATTGGCAACGAAAACTTTGCGGTGGTAGAGACCTCTGCGGGTAGTCAGTACGTTAAGGCTGGTCAGCGTGTCGCGAATGGGCAAGTGCTGGTTAAGCGCATTGACGTGCGCGGTAGCGACCCAGTGGTGGTGTTTGAACAAAACGGGATTGAAGTGTCTCGTCCGGTGGGTGCCGCTCCGGCGACCGCTGCCGACGAACAACCTTCTGCCTGAGTCTGGCCCGGCTCATTCTGTAGCTTAACGTTTGAAGCAAGCCCTGGGCCTAGGCCCAGGGCTTTGCTATGGCGCTACAGCCCTGCACCCCGTAACAAGTCGTGTCAGAATGTGAATTGCTCGACTTGGTGTGAATTATCTATGCCGCTTGAAACGGTTATTTGGCAGGGGTTGTGGGGTGCGATCGCGATTGTGATAGCAGAGGCCCTGCGCGATGTATACCACGTGGTCAGCCACTACTGGCCTCCGCTAATGCGGCTCCACAACTGGCACCATCGAGCCTACAAAAAAGACTTTACCCCCGTTAGCCCGACCCTCTACCGTCAGGCCCAGCTTTATAACGATGCTCCTGAGGCCATTGTCATGGCTGGGGCACTGGCCGGGTTAGCCATTTCCACGGGTGTGGCCGGGCTGTGGATCGGTTCGCTCTACGGCCTGAGCTTTTTGGTAGCGGCGATCGCCCGTTCGCAGGGCTGGTTGCTGACCACTGACCTCACCCACGAGCCCGGCGAGCTAACAACTATTCCCGGCAACTGGCGAGTCAACCGCACCTATCACTGGCGGCACCATTTTGACGACACCAACGCCTACTTTGCTGGCTACTTGACCTTTCTAGATAAGATCATGGGCACCGCTGTTTCCCTCAAGGGTAAAACCGTTGCCGTCACTGGCGCATCTGGCACGATGGGCCGCGCCCTGCTGCAGGAACTAGCCCGACAAAAGGCCCGCCCCATTGCCCTCACCACCTCAGCCGACGCGACCTTTGTCGATGGCATTCTCTGCTGGCAATGGCAGCCTGGGGCCGAAGACGACCTGCGCGAAGCCTTGAAGAAGGTGGACATTCTAATTCTCAACCACGGGCTGAACGTCCACGGCGATCGCACCCCCGCAGCCATCCACACCTCCCTGGAGGCCAACGCCCTCTCGGGCTATCGCCTCATGGACGTTTTCTTTAGCACCGTAGAAACCTCTCCCCAGCGGGCCACTAAAGAAGTTTGGGTGAATACCTCCGAGGCCGAAGTCAGCCCGGCCTTTAGCCCGCTGTATGAGGTGTCTAAGCGGCTGATGGGCGATCTGGTCAGCCTGCGGCGACTCGATGCCCCCTGCGTGGTGCGCAAGGTCATTTTGGGGCCGTTCAAGAGTAACCTCAACCCGATTGGGGTGATGTCTGCCGACTGGGTAGCCTGGGCGGTGGTGGCGTTGGCCAAGCGCAACGTGCGCAACATCATCGTCACCGTTAACCCGCTGACCTATCTAATTTTTCCTATTAAAGAACTGGCTCAGGGTGTTTACTTTCGCCTTTTTACCCGCCACAAGGGAAACGAGAGCAATTAACCAGGGGGGAAGCGCACATCCCTGATGCCTATACCTCGGGGATGTGCCAGGGCCGCTGTCTCCAGCCGACTTGCCGTTTTGCCGCCGATGTATCGATCTGGGGCATATGACGTTCGACCAGCACTACGGTGTCTTGCACTAGTGCTTCCAATTGAAGGGCTGCGACGGACGGCTCTTGGTAAAACAGACCTTCCAGCCGAACGGCAAGATTTGGTGGGGCAATATCCATTTGTTGAATAAATTTGCCCATGCGCTTGAACTGAAATGTTGAGAAGTACAGGCGGTTCAACCCAGACAGCACGCCAAGAATGTTTTGGGCTGACTCAACCAAAATTTGGTAGTACCAGAGGGTGGCATCCCGCCGAGACAGCTTATCCTGCACGCCCCACAAAGGAAAAAATTTGAGATGGTGCTCTATCACGGCCTGGGCGAGCTGTTCAGGATAGTTTGCGATGTTGTCTTTCCACCGCTGAATCAGGGCTTCTCCGTGGAGCGGAATGCCGATCAAGGTGCCGTGCAGCATTTTCATAATGCCGGGTTGAACCTGAAATTTTTCAAGGACGGTACTCATTTCTGCTTCCCACTGGGCGATCGCGGTATGGGCAAACTGGCATTCCACTCCGTTTAGCCTGAACGTTTCACCGAAGGCACCCATTTGGCGATCGCCCAAAATCTCAACCAGTTCTGCACCCCGATTTTGCTGCCGCGCCTGGTCTAGCTCGGCGGTAGTGGGCAGTTCATCGTAGTACAGCATCACGTCGCAGTCTGAGAACTCGTCGCATCGCCCCTCTGCCACCGAGCCTGTGATCATCACAGCTCTGGTCTTTGGGTTAGCGATGTAGGGTTTGAGGCTGCGATGGACTAATTCCAACAGGTACTGCGTTCTATCGGCCATAGCTGCTGTGGCTGAGATAGGGGTATTGGTGTTGATCTAATGGGCTGCACTGAATTTTTCTGAGGGGTTTGAACAAGCGTTGCTAGCTGCGGTTAAAGAACTCGACCTGGGGCAGGCGAGGGTCGCTGACCATGCCCAAACCCTGAAAATCCCAGCGGTTGATCAGGGGTTTGAGGCTGGAGGCGGTAATGGTTTCGATCGCGAATTTGTCGCTCAGCTCAGGGGCGTGGGCATTGAGGTAGCTGAGGGCGTCGTAGTCGGCGGTAAACACCAGCAAAAACCCAGTGGGCGGGGGCTGATCAGGGCTGCTGCCGTGGGGACGGGCAACCAGATAGCTGCCGTCGGCGCGCGATCGCAGCAGGTAGTAAAGCTGAGAAACCATAATCTCGCCGCCCTAGTTGATATCTGACAGGCGAATGCGCGGGTCTACAAAGCTCAGCACCAGATCGGCCAGCAGATTGCCAACGATCAGCAATACCGCGCCCATAATCAGGCTGGCCATCACCAAATATAAATCCTGGGCCTGGACCGCTTCGAGAGTTAGTTTCCCTAAACCAGGCCAGTTGAAGTAGGTTTCGGTAATAAATGCACCGCCCAGCAGGCTAGCAAACTCAAACCCGAGGAGCGTGATTAGCGGATTCACCGCGTTGCGCAAGGCATGGACATAGATCACGCGGTTTTCTGATAACCCTTTGGCCCGAGCCGTTTGAATATAGTTTTGCCGCAGTACATCGAGCAGCTGCCCGCGGGTAATGCGCTGGAGCCCAGCAAAGCCGGTAATGCTGAGAGCCAGAGTCGGCAAAATCAGGTGCCAGCCCACATCGACAAGCTTGCCAAACCAGTTCAGGTCGTCATGGATAATGCTGGTGCGACCGCCAATGGGGAACAGCGGCGCTACGCTTTGGGCAAAAAACAGCAGCAGCAGGCCGGTCACAATACTGGGCATACCCTGCCCCAGGTAGCTCAGCACCCGCAACCCTTTATCAACAGGTCGGTTTTGGTTGACAGCGCCCACAATGCCCATGGGGAGAGCGACTAGCCAGGTGACCAGAAAAGCCGCCAAAGACAGCAGCAGCGTGTTGGGCACTCGCTCCCACAGCAGGTCAACCACCGGGCGCTGGTAGGCAAAGCTGAGGCCGAAGTTGCCGTGGAAAATCACCTGGTAGAGCCAGTTGAGGTACTGCCGCCACACCGGCTGGTCGAGGCCAAACTGGGCTTCAATTTGAGCCAGGGTTTCGGGAGAAAACTGGGGGCTCTGGCGGTACTGGTCGAGGAAGTTGCCCGGGGCCAGCTGAATGACAAAAAAGCTGAGTGCTGAGGCCAGCAGCAGCGTTAGCGCCGCCTGCAGCAGACGCTTCACCACGTAGAGCACGGTTTCGCTGGTGGCAAAGGTCACCAGGCGGTCCCAGGGACTAACCAGCGGGCGGCGGGGCGTAGAAGACTGAGCCATTCTCAAACACAGAGAAATAAAGAGTTGTCTGTGGTGATTCTAAACCAATCGCGCCTGTCCTATCGGTGCGGGTTGCTTAAGCAAGGGCTAAGGTCTGGGCTGGCTGACAGAGTTGGCCCCCTCTGCAACGCCCCTTTGCAACATTAGATTGCTGACTTGAGCTATTAAGCAGTCCATCATCTTTGATGTTTATATATCCCTTTAAGGAAGCGCTCAAATGCGGCGCTAAGCGCATTCCTACGGCAGTTAATTTTGGCCCCATTGATCTGAATCAATGGCTAATTTTACTGCGTCAAAACTCAGCCTATCAGCTCCTGATCAAGCCCCAATCGCAAACCATTTTTCCCAATCGGGATTCTCCTATGACCGCCCTTGAAGCCTCCTCAACTCAAGTCAGCACCCTGATGCTAATGGCTCCTCTTTCGGGCCAGATGGTGCCCCTCGAAACGGTGCCTGACCCGGTGTTTGCCCAAAAAATGGTGGGCGATGGCGTATCTATCGATCCGCTGAGTCAGGTATTGCTGGCTCCCTGCGATGGTGAGGTTGTGCAGTTGCACAGTGCCCACCATGCGGTGACGATCAAAACGGCTGAAGGCATTGAGGTATTGATGCACATTGGCCTCGATACGGTGGCGCTGAAGGGAGAAGGGTTTCTGCCTAAGGTCAAAGTGGGGGACAGGGTCAAAACCGGCGACATGCTGATTGAGTTTGACGCTGATTATGTGGCCCTGCACGCCCGCAGCCTGCTGACTCAAGTTGTAATTACCAACAGCGATCGCGTGGCCGAGTTTAGGCCAGCTAGCGGGTTGGTCAACGCCGCTCGCGACTCGGTGCTGCAGCTGGTGCTGACCGCAGGCGCGGCGGCTGAAGACAGCGCAATGGGGTCAACGGTTACCTCTCAGGCGATCATTATTCCTAACCCGGTGGGTCTGCACGCGCGGCCAGCGGCGGTGCTGACCCAGCTGGCGAAAAAGTATCAGTCGAGGGTTCGCATTTACCGCGGCAGCGACAGCGCCAATGTGCGCAGCGTAGTCGCTATTTTGGGGCTAGAGATAGGCCGGGGCGACACGGTGACGCTGGAGGCCACAGGCGCAGATGCCGGGGCCGCGATCGCCGAACTCGAAGCCGCTGTGCGCAACGGTTTGGGTGAAGCTGGAGCCATCCCGGTCACGGCAGCGGCGGCCAGCGTTGCCCAGGCCGATATCTCGGCCCCAGCGCCTCGGCCCAAAAGCGACGACCCCAACATCATCTTGGGTGTAGCGGCTTCGCCAGGGGTGGCGGTCGGCAACACCTACCGTCAGCGACGGCAGGAGATTCGTGTGGCAGAAGCGGGCGAAAGCCCCCGCGAGGAGCATCGCCAGCTCGACCAGGCGCTCGATCAGGCGATGCTGGAAATTGAGAGTCTGCGGGCCAAGGTGCATGGCCAGGGCGACCCCAGCAAGGCGGCTATCTTCGCCGCCCACCAGGAGCTGCTGGAAGATCCGGAGCTGTTGGAAATGGTCGACAGTGCGATCGACCAGGGCAAGAGCGCCGCCTTTGCCTGGCAGCAGACCTACACCGCCCAGGCCGATCAGCTGGCCAGGCTCAAGAGCGAGCTACTGGCTCAGCGGGCGAACGATTTGCGCGATGTGGGCGATCGCGTGCTGCGCCTGCTCACGGGCGTCAAAGCAGAAACTTTGGTTCTTCCGGCCAATACTATTTTGCTGGCCGAAGACCTCACCCCCTCGGATATGGCGAATCTGGACCCGACGCGAGTGGTGGGGTTTGCCACGGTGGCGGGCGGGGCGACGTCTCATGTGGCAATTTTGGCGCGATCAATGGGCATACCGGCGATCGCGGGTGTCGAGCCCCGCATTCTCGATCTGGCGGATGGTACGCCAGTCATTCTCGATGGCACTAAGGGACGCATTCAGCTCAACGCCTCGGTCGCCGAGCTGGAGCAAACCCAGAACCGCATCGCGCGTCAGCAGGCGAAGCAGGCGAAGGATCTGAAGCAGGCTTTTGAACCGGCGATTACTCAGGATGGGCGGTCCATTGAGGTGGTCGCCAATATCGGCAGCCAAAAAGATGCCGAAGACTCGCTCAAGGTGGGCGGCGAGGGGGTGGGTCTGCTGCGGACGGAATTTATCTTTATGGAGGCCAGTACTGCCCCCACGGAGGATGAGCAGGAGGTGATCTATGCCGACATTTTGCGGGTGCTGGGCCGCGATCGCCCCATGATTATTCGCACGCTAGATGTGGGCGGCGACAAACCTCTGCCCTACCTGGCGATGGCCCATGAGGAGAATCCGTTTTTAGGGGAGCGGGGCATTCGCCTGGGCTTCGATCGCCCTGAGCTGCTGCGCACCCAGTTTCGCGCCATTCTCAAGGCCTCTGTTGCTGGAAAGGCGCGGGTCATGTTTCCGATGATCGCCCGTCTGGAGGAGCTGGAGATGGCCAAGGCGGTGATGGAAGAGGAGCGGCAAAAGCTGGGGGTACCTACGATCGAAATTGGCATCATGGTCGAGGTGCCGGCAGCGGCGGTGTCTGCGGAGCGTTTTGCCCAGCATGTCGATTTCTTTTCGATTGGCACTAACGACCTGACTCAGTACACTCTGGCGATGGATCGGGGCCACCCCAAGCTGGCCCCCTATGTGGATGCCCTCAACCCCAGCGTGCTGCGGATGATTGACCTGACAGTGCGGGGGGCCGACAAGCACGGCAAGTGGGTGGGGGTCTGCGGGGGAGTAGCGGGTGATCCGCAGGCGGTGCCTATTCTCCTTGGGCTGGGGGTGAAGGAACTGAGCGTTAGCGTGCCGGTGATACCAGCAGTGAAGGCTCAGGTGCGTGCCCTGACGATGACTCGCTGCCAAGATTTAGCTCAGCAGGCGCTGAATTTGGATTCTGCCGCCCAGGTACGCGACCTGGTACCGCTGGAGGAGGCTTAGGGTGCATTCGGCGGCAAGGGTCGCGCGCGGTGCTATTCCCCTTGGCCCCGCCAATGCACCGTCTTCGAGAAGTCAAAGCGCCGTAGGGTGGGCACCGCCCACCATGAACTACGCGGCATTCAGATCAACTGCTTGGGGAAGTGCGGCGCACAACTGGGGGTAAAAGCCAGGCCTGCTGCTGGGGCCATTTCGCTGGCCCCAGCCCCCCATCGACCAGGGCGTTACGCCGCCCTGGACCCACGTAAAGGACTGGCTGATCATCGGTTTAAACCTTTGTTGGGTCATAAGCTTGTCAGCAGCCAAAAACCCTGCGGTTCTCATCCCCACCCTTCAGGAAGCCGCTTCGCATCCCATCACCTCATCACCCTATCCCCGCATTCCTCCATTCCCTCACCTATCTACTCATCCACTCAACCACCCCCTACCCATCCACTCCCTACCCTCCTTATGAACATCAAAACCACTTGGAACCACGCCTTCGGGCTGCTGCAAAAAATGGGGAAGTCGCTCATGCTTCCTGTGTCGGTGCTGCCGGTGGCGGGGCTGCTGCTGGGCCTGGGCAGCGCTCGCCTGATCGAGCTACAGCAGATTGAGCAGGGCATTCTCAGCGATCCGAAGTTTTGGTGGCTGCCGGAGTGGCTGGCGGCGATTATGAAAAGCTCGGGGGACGCTATTTTTGCCAGTCTGCCGCTGATTTTTGCGATCGCCGTTGCAATTGGCTATACCGGCAATGATGGCGTTTCGGCCCTGGCGGCTACGGTGGGGCTGATGGTGTTTCTCGCTACCCTGGGGACGGTTGCGGCTGGCCTGGGCCTGGAAACGAAGGCGGTGCTTGGCATTCCAACGTTGGATACGGGGGTGTTTGGCGGGCTGATTATGGGCTGTATTGCGGCCTATATGTTCAACAAGTTCTTTCGGATTAGCCTGCCGCGCTACCTGGGCTTTTTTGCGGGCAAGCGGTTTGTGCCCATCATTACGGCTTTTGCCGCCATTCTCACCGGGCTGGTAATGAGCGTGATTTGGCCGCCGATTGGGGCTGGCATCAACAGCTTTGCCCAGGCGGCGGCAGAAGGCGGGAATATTCCGCTAACGGTGGCCATTTACGGTTTTATCGAGCGCCTGCTGATTCCCTTTGGCCTGCACCACGTGTGGAACGTGCCCTTTTTCTTCGAAATTGGCTCCTTTCAAGACCCGATTACCGGCGAGATGGTGCGGGGCGACATTGCTCGTTTTTTTGCGGGCGACCCCACGGCGGGCATTTTGGGCGGGGCCTACTGGTTTAAGATGTTTGGTCTGCCAGCGGCGGCGATCGCGATCTGGCACAGCGCCAAGCCCAAAAACCGTAAGCAGGTCGGCGGTCTAATGATTTCGGCGGCTCTGACCTCGTTCCTGACCGGCATCACCGAACCGATTGAGTTTTCGTTTTTGTTTGTTGCGCCCCAGCTGTTCGCCATTCACGCCGTGCTGGCCGGGTTTGCCGACTGGTTGTTTGTCACCCTGGGCGGACGCATGGGCTTTACCTTCTCCCACGGGCTGATCGACTTTGTGCTGTTCAACGGCTTGGGCACGCGGGTGTGGCTCATCCCGGCGCTGGCTCCGTTCTTTGTGGCGCTGTATTACGCTGTGTTTCGCTTTGCCATTCACCGCTTCAACCTGATGACCCCAGGCCGCGAGGAAGATGTCGAGGTGGATGAATCGACTGCCGCTATTACTGGAGATAAAGCTGAAATGGCGAAGGCTCTGGTGCTAGCCTTTGGCGGTCGCAGCAACATTAAAAACCTGGATGCCTGCATTACCCGCCTGCGGGTAACAGTTGACGATATTGCCAAGGTTAACGTGCCTCGCCTCAAGGCGTTGGGAGCCTCAGGCGTGCTGCAAATGGGGCAAAATGCCCAGGCCATTTTTGGCCCTCAGTCTGACAATCTCAAAACCGATATGGCCGATTACCTCAAAACCGCAGGCTCCGAAGCCGACGCGGTGGAGGTACCCGCTGAAGGTTTTGTCGATCAAACCTCTCCCGATTTGGCCAAAATTCCCGCCGATCCGCAGGCGGCTGAGAAGGCGGCGGCTATGGTTGCGGCCCTGGGCGGTGCCAACAACATTCGCACCGTTGACCCCGTGGCCCTGACCCGGCTGCGGGTGGAGGTGACCGACCCCGCTGTAGTCGATGAAGCGGCCCTGCAATCGGCGGGGGTGCAGGGCATGATGCGCCTGCAGGATAATGTTCTACATCTGGTGACAGGTCTAAATGCTGAGCAGTACGCCGCTGAAATTGCGAAACAGCTGGCGGCCAGAGTCTAGATCTGCCGCCCAGCGGTAAAGCGCCTTAGGACATCGCTCACCACAACGCTGGTAAATCTTTTCAGCCGATCGGTTGAGGTGGGCAAGCAGGGTTTCGGCAGGCGATGGTGGCCTGGGGAGGAAGGTGCAGGTGGGGGGCGATCGCAGCCCCAAATAGCCACAAAAAACCCCAGCCGTCCAAAGCTGGGGTTGTAGGTTAAATGACTAATTCAACGATTTGATTTAAGGTTTTGATTTAAAGGTTTGATTTATGAGAATGCGTTAGCGCTGGCTTTGCTCCGGCAACTTTCTTGACCCATCAGGTTTTGCCTACAGGGATCGGTCAGTGAACCGTAACATTGTCAACACTGCATAAAGTGTATGTTAGCTCAACATTGACTGCCGTTACAAAGACTACGGTTAAATAAATCAAAAAAAAGCGCTGCTGAGTTCTGGCCATCGTTGAAGTAGCCCCAACAGCCAGCGATATTTAGAGGCCTACAGAGCGTGCGGCAGATAGTATTTTTGCGCTGTTGCGACGGCCAATTGTTACAGCTCAACGTGAGCAAAGCTCTTAGCGAATTTCACGGGCGGCGTTGTAGATTTTTTCGTTAGCCTGGACTGACTTGTACAAATCTACTACCGGACGTGGGTAGTCAACACCAATATTTACCCCAAAGCGCTTTTGCTCAACCGGCTGAAGTTTCCAGGGTTCGTGTACTTTTGCGGCGGGGACATTTTTTAATTCGGGCAGCCAGTGTTTGACGTAGAGGCCCTCAGGGTCATAATCCTTCGCCTGCTTGGGAATGTTGAAGTAGCGAAAGCCCCGCGCGTCGTTGCCAACTCCGGCGGTGTAGTTCCAATTTCCATAGTTGCTGCACACGTCGTAGTCAATGAGCAGTGACTCAAACCACTCGGCCCCCATGCGCCAGTCGATGCCCAAATTTTTGGTTAAAAAGCTGGCCACATTCTGTCGGCCCCGGTTAGACATAAACCCTGAGTTGGCCAGTTCGCGCATATTGGCATCGACTAAAGGGAAGCCCGTTTCGCCATTTCGCCAGGCGTCAAAACGCGGCCAATCCTGTTTCCAATCGATCTGTAGCCCTCGCAAACCAGACGGATAAAACACGCGATCGCCGTGTTTAGCGCAGATAAAGCGAAAGTAGTCGCGCCACAGCAGCTCAAAGATTAGCCAGTAGGTAGAATCGTTGCGAATGCGATCGGCTTCGTAGTCCTGCACGGTTTCGTAGACGCGCCGGGGAGACAGGCAGCCCAGGGCCAGCCAGGCCGAGAGCTTGGCCGAATAGTTGGCCCCCACCATACCGTTGCGGGTTTGCTTGTAGATTTTGAGGCAGTCGGCTTCCCACACGTAGTGGTTGAGGCGCTCCAGGCCAGCGGTTTCGCCGCCCGTAAAGGTGAGCACGGCACGGCTGTCTGGAGTCGGTGGTTCGAGGCCAAAATCGGCCAGCGTGGGCAGCGGCCCCGGCTCGATCGCGGGCAGCGGCGGCAGTTTGACAGGGGTGGGCAGGGATACATCGACCGTGCTGTGCTGCTCTACTTTTTTGCGGAACTGGGTGAATACCTCGGGCAGGCGAGCGATCGCAAAAGGCAGGTTATCGGGATGGTAAAGGGTGGCCCCCCAGTACACCTCGCTAGGGCAGCCCTGCGCCGCCAGCTTGCTTTCTAGGGCCTGCTCGACCTGCCGTTCCTCAGCGGTGACTTCCTCGTGCCAGTAGACGGTTTCTATGCCGTGGGCCTTGACCAGCGCTGGAATAATCTCCTCAGGTTTGCCGACCCGGACGATGAGATCGCTGCCCAGCGCTTGCAGCGATCGCCGCAAATCGGCCACGCTCTCCAGCAAAAACTGGGCTCGATACGCCCCCGTTTTGGCAAAACCAAAGGATGTCTGCCCAAACTGGCGCGGGTCAAAGCAGTAGAGCGGCGCGATCGGCTGCCCCGCCCGGATCGCCTCATCGATAGGCTGATGGTCGTGGAGGCGAAGGTCGTTGCGAAACCAGACGAGGGAAGGCATAGGCGCAAGGGCTGGGGCAGTGAATCACATTATTAAGTATTCTAAAGAACTATTAACTTCAGTGCAGGAGCTTGGCATCTATGGCAATTCGAGTTGGCGACCCGGCCCCCGATTTTACGCTGCCCAACCAGAAGGGTGAATCGGTAACGCTCAGCAGCTATCAAGGCCAAAGGGCGGTGGTGCTATACTTCTACCCCAAGGACGACACCCCCGGCTGTACGGTAGAATCGTGCTCGTTTCGCGACAGCTACGAAGACTTTGCGGCAGCGGGTGCCGAGGTGATTGGCATCAGCAGCGACTCGCCCGACTCGCATCGGTTGTTTGCCAACAAGCACAATCTGCCCTTTACCTTGGTCAGCGATGCCAACGGGGCGGTGCGAAAGGCCTACGGTGTACCGGCTACCCTGGGGCTACTGCCGGGTCGGGTGACCTACGTGATCGATCGCGAGGGCGTAGTGCGCCACATCTTTAATTCGCAGTTTAACCCCAAAGGCCACGTAGCCGAGGCTATGGGCATTTTGAAAACCTTACCAGCAGCGTGATTATGGAACTTCAGCCCCACCACAGCGATTTTGTAGCCTGCCTGACGGCCCTGGAGGAGGCGATCGCCGGTCTCTGGTACCCCAGTGAAACCGATGCCCCCCTGGCAATCGCCATCTACGCCGACCCCAACTTCGATGCCACCAGCCTGGGCCACCAGCTCGGCGTCAAAGCGGATACCTTCGAACAGCGGCCAGCGGACGACTTCTTTCGCCGGATATTCGACAACTTCTACTGGAGCACCCCCCAGGGCGGCAACCTGACCCAGCGGTATAAGCGTTTGCAGGAGGTGTTGCAAGCACACCTACAGGATCTGAATTTCTACCGGGTGGGGGCTGTAGATGTGAATTTGTATCTGCTGGGTCGCCACCCTAGCGGCTGCTATGTCGGCGTTTATACCCACATGATCGAAACCTAGAAGACAGTCACCGTGTTGTGCCTTACCCGCTTAGATTGATAGACCTGAGTGGGTGAGAAAAAGTAGGGTAATGAAGGATTCGTTGAGGGGTGTAACCCTGCCACAGAGCCATCCAAAATCTAAAATCTCCCATCCAAAATCTTTTGCCTAGAGTATTTCATCGTGGTCACTCCGCTCAGATAACGGTAGCCTAACGGTAGAAATCGAGGCACAAATCCATGGCTTTTCAAACCCCGGACTGGGTGAAGCACGCTGTCTTCTACCAGATCTTTCCCGATCGGTTTGCCCGTACCCAGCGGCATCTCGATTCCCCCGCCATGGCCGTATCACTAGAACCCTGGGAAACACCCCCCACTCCCTTTGGCTACAAAGGCGGTGACCTGTGGGGCGTGGCTGAACAACTCGACTACCTGGCAGATCTAGGTGTTACCGCCATCTACATGACGCCGATTTTTCAGTCGGCCTCTAACCATCGCTACCACACCCACGACTACTACCAGGTCGATCCGCTGCTGGGGGGAAACCCGGCCTTTTTTGATTTGCTCGAGGCGGCCCACGCCAAAAACATGAAAGTGGTGCTCGACGGCGTGTTTAACCACTGTAGCCGCGGCTTTTTCTTCTTTAACGACATTCTTGAAAACGGCCCCAACTCCCCCTGGCTGGAGTGGTTTGCGGTCGAAGGCTGGCCGCTGTCGGCCTACGACGGGTCGCTGCCGGCTAACTACACCAGCTGGGTCGACAATCGCGCCCTGCCTCAGTTCAAACACGACCACCCAGCGGTGCGCGAGTACCTGATGCGGGTGGGCGAGTACTGGGTGCGCCAGGGCATTGATGGCTGGCGGCTGGATGTGCCCTTTGAGGTGAAGACGGAAGGGTTTTGGCAGGAATTCCGCGATCGCATCAAGGCCATCAACCCCGATGCCTACATCGTGGGCGAAGTGTGGACTGACGCCCGCCAGTGGCTCGACGGCACCCAGTTTGACGGGGTGATGAACTATTTGTTTACGGGGCCGACGATCGCCTTTGCAGCGGGCGATCGCGTTCGCATGGACCTGGTAGAAGATCCCCACTACTACCCCTACCCCGCCCTGAATGCGACAGGCTACGCCGACAAAATTCAGCACCTGCTGGGGCTTTACCCCTGGGAAATTCAGCTCACCCAGCTCAATTTGCTCTCCAGCCACGACGTGGCCCGCATTTACTCGGTTGTGGGAGAAGACGACGCCAGCATGGTGCTCTCAACCCTGCTGCTGTTTACCTTTCCGGGTGCGCCCAGCATCTACTACGGCGACGAGGTGGGCCTGCCGGGTGAGCTTGACCCCGACTGCCGCCGCACCTTTCCGCCCCAAAAAGACTGGCACCAGGACATGCTCAAAGTGCACCGCGAGCTGATTGCCCTGCGCCATCGCTACCCGGCCCTGCACACCGGCACCTACGAGGTGCTGCACGCCGAGGGCATGGGCTACGTCTTTAGCCGCAGCCTGGGGGGCGATCGCGTCATTGTGGCGCTAAACCCCGGCGACCAGGCTACGGTCACCCTATCCGCCGATGCCCTCAGCCCAGCGGTCAAGGCTGCCGAGCAGGTCTTCGCCTACCACGGGGCCACCTGGGACAACGACAGCCTGACGCTGCCCCCGCGCTCTGCCATGGTCGTAACCGCAGCGTAGGCAGGGCGGTTGATCGGTTTAGGTTCCTAAGGGGTGTGATCAATTAACGGTTGAATGCCTGAGAACCAGGGACTTCAGCCCCTAGCCTGTTTTTTGGAAGTCGGGCGTGACAAGGCTTCTAATACAGGCTTTTAGCCAGAATTGATGACGCGCACTGGGCTAGGTGTGGTGCATTGCTGCGCGAATGCACCCTACGCCCCATCCCCCTATTATCCTCATCCCCTCATCATCCTCATCCCCTCACCTTCCCCAATACCTATCCCTCAGAACGGCGCTGGCGAATCTTGGCGATAAAAAATTCCTCCAGGGTGGGGCGGGTCTGCTGTAGCGCAATCAGGTTGCCCCCCATCACTGGAATTTGCTTAGTAAAGTCGTAGGGGTCGCCCTTGATGTGGCCGCGCCAGAGGTCGCCCTGCACGGTCATCTGATCGAGCCAGGGCTCAAGCTCAGCTATGCGCCCGCCGCGACCCCTGACCACGTACTGGTCGGCGGTGCCCAGCAGGTCATCCAGGCTGCCTTTGGCGATTAGCTCGCCCTGGTCGAGAATGGCCATGCGATCGCAGATCACCTCCACATCCGACAAAATATGGCTGTTAAAAAAGATCGTCTTGCCCTCCCGCTTCAGGGCCAAAATAATCTCCCGCACCTGAAACCGCCCGGTGGGGTCAAGCCCCGACATCGGTTCATCTAAAAACACCACATCGGGGTCGTTGATTAACGCCTGGGCCATGCCCACCCGCTGCACCATGCCCTTCGAGTACTGGCGCAGCTGCTTCTTTTTGGCGTCGGCCTGGGACAGCCCTACCAGGTCGAGCAGTTCGGTAATGCGGCGCTGCTGGGCCGCCCGCGACAGGCCAAACAGCCCGGCGGTATACTGCAAAAACTCCCAGCCGGTCAAAAAGTCGTAGAAGTAGGCGTTTTCGGGCAGATAGCCAATCCGCTGCTTGACGGCGCTCTCACCGAGGGGATGGTCCAGCAGCGTGGCGCTACCCGCCGTCGGGCGAATGATGCCCAGCAAGATTTTCAGCAGGGTGGTTTTGCCTGCTCCGTTGGGGCCGAGCAGCCCAAACGTTTCGCCCTGGTAGACGTTGAGGGTGCAGTTTTGCAGCGAGGTGACCTTTTGGTTGAGCCAAAACCCGGTGCGATAGGCTTTGGTTAACCCCTGGGTCTGCACCACGGCGGGGCGATTGTCTGGCAGACGGTTGTCTAACTGGGTAGGATCAGTCGGTAGCAATGGAGCGCTCATAGAAACCGTGCTAAGACCAAATAGACGACAATCATAATTAAGGACTCACTCTTTAGAGTAACCCTCCGAAAACAGAGTACCCTCCGAAAACAGAGTACCCTCCGAAAACCTCTCCCTTGCCAGGGGGCAATTTAGCTCCCGCTGTGCCAGGGTAAACGTATGGAGTCAGTATCTTTAACCGCCTGCAGCGCTAAGGCAGGCCGCTTAGGGAATACGCTTAGCTTAGGTCTCATTTCACGCCTCAATCGATAAATTGCTCTTATTTGCGCTATGGATCGCTTTAAGCTAGATCGTTCAAAATTGGTCGCGGTGATTACGGGGGTAATCTCCCTGCTGCTGGCGGTTGGTTATCTTGTGCTGGTTCAAATTCTGGACTTTCGCGGCGACATGGTGCCCGCCCCCCTGTCTACCCTAATAGGGTTGCTGAGTCCAGTTTTTGAACTCATAACCTAGGGGCTGAGAAGAGACTACAGCCAGGGTTAAGCGGTCTGTCGCCCCCAGTCCTAAAAGCGGTAGGGCAGCCGTTGCTGGGTTAAGCCTAGGTAATCGGATACCTCTATTGGTATTCTAGAGTGCGCCTAGACAGTCCTCTTTTGAGATGGCCCTCTTTTAGGATAGGGAGGTATTGCTGTCTGTTTCGCCGTTGTTTTACTGCTGTAATCGTTCTGGCTATGGTGCCGCTTGAGCCACGATCAAGTCTGCTGCCTCCAATTTTTTCCTTCTTCCAGCCGAAGGTTTGGCGGTCATTTCTTAGGCAATGGATAGGTGGTGTCAGTATGGCGTTTGAGCCAGGGCAGTTCCTGGGTTCCATGTCTACCGCTGGCAGGGGTACTTCTCCTTTAGATTTCTCAGGGCTGTGGATATGTTGAACCAAACTGTGCAGACGTCGCTACAGCCCCTAACAACGATCAAAACTTTTACAGAACTACTGACCTGGCGGGCTGAGCAGGCTCCCCAGGGCATAGCCTACCGTTTTTTGGCGGAGGGCACCCCCGAAACCGCCCAGACTATGACCTACGGGGCGCTACAGCAGCAGGCCCAGGCCATTGCGGTACTGCTGCAAGACCTAAACTGCCAAAACCAGCCGGTGCTGCTGCTCTACCCTGCCGGGCTCGACTACATTGCCGCCTTTTTTGGCTGTCTTTACGCCGGGGCGATCGCCGTGCCCGCCTATCCGCCGCGCCCCAACCGCTCGCTCGATCGCATCCAGGCTATGGTGCAGGATGCCGGAGCCACCGTGGCCCTGACCGACAACGCCACCCTGCAAAAGCTGGAGCGGCGGCTGGCTGAGACTCCCCAGCTGCGATCGCTCTACTGCCTCAGCACCGATGGTCTGCAGCCCGGCCTGGCCCGGCAGTGGCGGCCCCCGGCCATCGATTCTTCTACCCTGGCCCTGCTGCAGTACACCTCAGGCTCAACCGCTCTGCCCAAGGGGGTGATGATCAGCCACGACAATCTGCTGCACAACTCTGAGCTGATTGGCCGCTGCTTTGGCAATACCGCCGAGAGTCGAGGGGTTTCCTGGCTACCGCCTTACCACGACATGGGGCTGGTCGGCGGTATTTTGCAGCCGCTGTACGTGGGGGCGGAAATGACGCTGATGGCCCCGGTCTCGTTTTTACAGCGCCCGGTGCGCTGGCTAGAGGCGATTTCCCACTACCGGGCCACCACCAGCGGCGGACCCAATTTTGCCTACGACCTCTGCGTGCGTAAAACCAACCCAGAACAGCGACGGGCGCTGGATCTCAGCCACTGGCAGCTGGCCTTTAGCGGGGCCGAGCCCGTGCAGCAGGCCACCCTGACTCAGTTTGCCGCAGCCTTTGCCGCCAGTGGCTTTCGCCCCCAGGCCTTTTACCCCTGCTACGGCATGGCTGAAACCACCCTGCTGGTGACCGGGGAGGCGGTGCAGACGGAGCCCAAGCACCTGATTCTCAAAGCGAGCGATCTGCAGCAAAACCGGGTCACCCTGGTGGATGCTGGCGATGATGATGCGGCGCGTCCGATCGTCAGCTGTGGCCCCCCGGCGATCGCCAACCAGGTGTGCATTGTTGACCCCGACAGCCATCGGCTCTGCCCTCCCAACTCCATTGGCGAAATCTGGGTGCGCTGGTCTCGCAGCGTGGCCCAGGGCTACTGGCGACGAGAAGCCGCCACCCGCGAGGCCTTTGAGGCCACCCTGGCCGATGGGACCGTGGCCGATGGGTCCGGGGGGCCGTTTCTGCGCACGGGCGATCTGGGTTTTCTCCACGGCGACGACCTCTACGTTACGGGTCGCCTCAAGGATTTGATTATCATTCGGGGCCGTAATCACTATCCCCAAGATATCGAAGCTACGGCAGAACAGGCCCATCGCGCCCTGCGCCAGGGCAGCGGGGCGGCTTTTTCGGTGGTGTGGGACGACACCGAGCACCTGGTGATTGTCCATGAACTGGAGCGCAGCGCCCTGCGCACCGCTGACCCCGAGGCCATTTTCACCGCCCTGCGCCGCCAGGTGGCCGAGCACCATGACCTACAGGTAGGAGCGATCGCCCTGCTCAAGCCCAACGCCATGCCCAAAACATCCAGCGGCAAGGTGCAGCGCCATCTGTGCCGATCGATGTTTTTAGCCGGGCAGTTCGATGTGGTCCACGGCTGGCCTGCGGCAGAGGCCAGTCAGGCCCTGGCTACCGCAGAGGCCCTAAACGCTGAAGCGCACCTCGATGACATGGTTGAGCCCGTGGCCGAGAGCCCGTCTGGGGCAGAGGCCAGGTCAACGGCCTTGACCGCTGCCCCGTCGCCGACCCCGCTGATGACCGCTGATGCGATCGCCGATTGGATGGTGAGCTGGCTGGCCAGTGCCCTGAGAGTGCCCAAGCACACCCTCGATGTGCGCCAACCCCTGGCGGAGCACGGGCTTGACTCCCTGGCGGCGGTGGAGCTAGCAGAGGCGCTGGAATCAGCCCTGGGGATACCCCTCTCGCCCACCCTGGCCTATGAGTACCCCACCATAGAAGCGCTGTCGGTCTATTTGGCTTCGGCTCGCGACACCGCCACTGTCGCCGACCCCTTAGTGGAAGCCGTTGACCAGCGGGAATTGGAGCAAATTGTCAGAGAACTAGAGCTGCTGTCTGATGCAGAGGTGCAAGCCCTGCTGGGCAGACAGAGTCATTAAACAACGGAGCGTGGAGTTAGCCTGTGGAGGATCTCGCAAGGCGAATTAGCAGCCTTTCCCCAGAGAAACGGCTGCTGTTAGAGCTACAGCTGCAGCGTAAACGAGGGCTACCAGAACCCATTGCCATCGTGGGTATGGCCTGTCGGCTACCGGCGGCTCCCAATCTACAGGCCTACTGGCGGCTGTTGAGTGAAGGGCAAGACGCCATTCGCGAGGTGCCCGCCGATCGCTGGAACGTTGAGGCCTTTTACGATGCCGACCCCCAGGCCGTGGGCAAGACCTACTGTCGCTGGGGCGGGTTTCTCGACGGGGTTGATCAGTTCGACCCGGCGCTGTTTGGCATTGCCCCCCGCGAGGCTCCCTACATCGATCCGCAGCAGCGGCTGTTTTTAGAAAGCGTCTGGGAGGCCCTGGAGGATGCGGGCATCGTGCCCCACACTCTGGGAGGGCAGCCGGTGGGCGTGTTTGCCGCCGCCTCGACTCTCGACTACGGCCAAATGCTGCTGCAGGGGCCTGAGGTGGTGGGGACCTATACCGCCACGGGGCTGGCCTCGACTATGGTGGCCAATCGGGTCTCCTATTTGCTCAATTTGCAGGGGCCGAGCCTGACCGTCGATACGGCCTGCTCGTCGTCGCTGGTGGCGGTGCACCTGGCCTGCCAGAGCCTGTGGACTGGGGAGAGCAGTCTGGCCCTGGCCGGGGGCGTCAACCTGATGCTGACCCCCACCATCACCGTCGGGTTCAGCAAACTGACCGCCCTTTCCCCCGACGGGCGGTGCAAAGCCTTTGATGCCGCCGCCAACGGCTTTGTGCGCTCTGAGGGAGTGGGGACGGTAGTGCTCAAACGCCTGGGTCAAGCTCTGGCCGACGGCGATCGCATCTATGCCCTGATTCGGGGCAGCGCCACCAACCAGGATGGCCGCACCAACGGGCTGACGGCCCCCAACCCCGCTGCCCAGGAGGCGGTGGTCAAAGCGGCCTACGAGCGCGCGGGCATTCCCCTGCAGCAGGTTGACTACATTGAGGCCCACGGCACCGGCACCCTGCTGGGCGACCCGATCGAGGCCAAGGCCCTGGGAAATGTGTTCAGTCCCTGCCGCAGCCTGGAGCAGCCGATCCGGATGGGGTCGGTGAAGAGCAACATTGGCCACACCGAAGCGGCGGCGGGCATTGCCAGCTTGATCAAGGTGGCCCTGTGTCTGCGGCACCGTACCCTGGTGCCCAGCCTGCATTTCCACACCCCCAACCCCTACATTCCCTTTGACCAGATTCCTCTGCGGGTGCAGCAGCAGTGCGAGCCCTGGGCCGAGGCCGAGAATATGGCGATCGCCGGGGTGAGTTCCTTTGGCTTTGGCGGCACCAACGCCCACGTCGCCCTACAGGCTGCCCCCATTTTTACCACGGCCCCAGCCCTGGAGCGGCCGCTGCACCTGTTTTGCCTGTCGGCGCGATCGCAGTCGGCCCTGGCCGCCTACGCCCAGACCATGGCCACGGCCCTGAGCCAGATGCCCCAGGCCAACCTGGGCGACATTTGCCACACCGCCAACGCTGGTCGCACCGCCTTTGAGCACCGCCTGGCCCTCCTCGCCCCAGACCTCCCTACCCTGGTCACCGCGCTTCAGCAGTACGCTCCCCCGCGATCTGCCCCCGACTATGCTCCGCCCCCCGGCGTCGTCTTTCTCTTCACCGGGCAAGGCTCTCAATACGTTGGCATGGGTCGGCAGCTCTACGACACCCAGCCCGTGTTCAGAGCCGCGATCGATCGCTGCAACGAGCTGCTGCAACCCTACCTGGACCGGTCCTTACAGAGTCTTTTGTTTGGGGAAGACGGGGATGGGCTAGATTCACCCGCCGCCCCTCTGCATCAAACCGGCTACACCCAACCCGCTCTGTTCGCCCTGGAATATGCCCTGGCCCAGCTGTGGATGGCCTGGGGCATTCGCCCGGCGGCGGTGATGGGGCACAGCGTGGGCGAATACGTAGCCGCCTGCGTGGCCGGGGTGTTGAGTCTGGAAGACGGCCTGCGGCTGATGGCCCTGCGAGGGCGGCTGATGCAGACCCTGCCCGCCAACGGCAGCATGGTGGCGGTGTTTGCCGATGCCGATACTGTGGCGGCGGCACTGCCCAGTACCGTCTCTCTGGCCACCCTGAATGGGCCAGATAACACCGTTATCGCTGGCCCTCAAACCGACCTGGAGGCCGTAATCGACGACCTGCACAGCCAGGGCATTCGCACCAAGCCGCTCCAGGTGTCCCACGCCTTTCACTCGGCGTTAATGGATCCTATTCTCAATGTGTTTGAGCAAAGCGCCCAGGGCATCAACTTCCACGCCCCGACGCTGCCCCTGGTGTCTAACCTGACCGGCGAGTTTGTCGGCCCCGATCTGCCTATGGATGCTCGCTACTGGCGACGTCACGCCCGTCAGCCGGTGCGGTTTGCCGAGGCGATCGCCACCCTGCAGGCAGCGGGCCACACCCTGTTTCTAGAGGTTGGCCCCCATCCGGTGCTCAGCGCTATGGGCAAGCGCTGCGTGGCCCAAAACTCCCACACCTGGCTGCCCTCCCTGCGCCGGGGCCAGTCAGACTGGCACACCCTGCTCACCAGCCTGGGCCATCTCTACCAGCAGGGACTTACTATCGACTGGGCCAGTTTCGATCGCCCCTACCAGCGCCAGTGGCTGAGCTTGCCCACCTATCCCTTCCAGCGACAGCGCTACTGGATTGACCTGGCGCTGCCCCAGCACAGCGCAGCGCCAATCAGCGCAGCGTCAGCAATCGATGACGCACCAGAGTCTGTCCCCAGTGCCGCCTATGGCATTGGCTGGCAGCCCCAGGCGATCGCCCCGGCTGCCCCCGCTGCGGGCGAACGATGGCTGATCTGGGGAGCCAGCGATGCCCTCTGGAACGGCCTGAGCCAGACCCTGCGAAAGCAGAAAATTGAGGCCATTCGGGTGGCGGCGGGCGATCGCTTTCAGGCGCTTCAGCCCAACCACTACCAGGTATCGCTAGCCGACGATCGTCCCTTCGCGGCGCTGATGGCGGCTTTCGACGCTCAGCCGTCCCACCTGCTCGTGCTGGCTCCCGAGCCTACCGACGGCGAACTAGATACTCTGGCGATCGCCGCACCAGCGCTGCACTGGGTGAAGGAACTGGCCCAGTCCTCTGGCCCTAACCCGCCCAAACTCTGGCTAGTGACGACAGGAGCGCAGGCGGTGGATGCCGCCGATGCCGTCGTCGCCCCGCAGCAGGCCGTGCTGTGGGGCCTGGGTCGCACCCTGCGCCTGGAGCATCCCGAATCTTGGGGCGGTTTGATCGATTTGCCCGCAGCGGCGGATGCGTCAGCAGCGGATCCCTGGTTAGATACCCTGATTGCCCAGATCACGAATTCTCAGGGTGAAGATGAGATCGCCCTGCGCCAGGAGCAGGCCTGGGTACCCCGGCTTCAGGCGCTGAATTGTGCCGCTACGGCGCAGGCTGAAACCCAGGCCATTCAGGCTGAGGCCACCTATTTAATCACCGGGGGCACAGGCGCTCTGGGCCAGCAGCTGGCGGGCTGGATGGTGGAGCAGGGGGCTCGTCACCTGGTGCTAACGGGTCGTCGGGGCAGCAGCCCCGAGCTGGAGAAAACCCTGGAGCCGCTGCGTCAGGCCGGAGCCACGGTGTGGGTGGAGGCGGTGGATGGGCGCGATCGCGCCGCCCTGGCTACCCTGCTCAACCGCATGCAGCAGCAGTTGCCCCCGCTGCGCGGGGTGTTCCACGCGGCAGGCGTTTTGGCCGATGGTTTTGTGGCCAATCAATCGATCGAGCAGTTTCAGCAGGTGATGCCCGCCAAGCTGCAGGGGGCCTGGCACCTGCACCAGCTCACCCAGACCCTCGATTTAGACTGGTTTGTGCTGTTTTCGTCAATTACATCGGTGCTGGGTTCCCCTGGCCAGGGCAACTACGGGGCGGCCAACGCGGGCCTGGATGCCCTGGCCCAGTATCGCCGCCAGCAGGGGCTACCGGCGCTGAGCATCAACTGGGGCCCCTGGCAGGGAGCCGGTATGGCCGCCCACCAAAGCGCAACGGCTCTGGCCCAGCGGGGTATGCCGCCCCTGACGGCAGCTGAGGGGTGGCAGTGGCTGGGGCGACTGCTGACCACAGAGACTCCGGCCACGGTGGCGATCGCCCGCCTAGACTGGCCTCGCCTGCTCCGCTACCTGCCCATCGATCGCCCGCCAGCGATCGTCTCGGCGTTTGTTAACGAGGAAAAAGCGGTGTCGGCCCCGCCGCGCCAGGCAGTTGACCCTGCTGGCAAGCAGGCCGAGGGTCAGCAGGCGATCGCGCCCAGCCTGGAGCAGATTTTGGCTCAGTCCGAGGCTGAGCGAATCGCTACCGTCGCCGCCTATTTGCAAACCCAGGTAGCCACGGTGATGGGGCTATCGGAGGCCGTCCCCGTCGATGCGCCCCTGATGGAGTTGGGTATCGACTCGCTGATGACCATGGAACTGCTGACCCTGTGCAAGCAGGATCTGGATCTGGTGCTCTACCCCCGCGAGGTGCTGGCCCATCCCACGGTGGCGGCACTGGCGGCCTACATCGCTCGGGAACTGGTGCGGGTGCATCGACCCATCAGCGATCGGCAGGACGAAGGTTTAGCCGCAGCAGAGTCATCAGCAGAGGCAGACACAGACCTGCCCAAGAGCCCCTGGCAGGCTCCGGCCCCGCTGGAGCCACTGCCCGCCCGCCGCAACCCACCCATGGTCTTTTTGCTGTCGGCTCCCCGGTCGGGGTCTACCCTGCTGCGGGTAATGCTGGCGGGCCATCCCAGCCTGTTTTGCCCTCCGGAACTCCACCTGCTGCCTTTTAACACGTTGGAGGCCCAGGCGGCGGCTCTCGGCTACAGCTACCTGCAGGAGGGTCTGCAGCGGGCGGTGATGGAGCTTCTACAGGTGAATGCCGACCAGGCCGCTGCCCTGCTGAGCGAATGGCGGCAGCACCAAACCACAGTGCCAGCGGTGTACGACAAACTCCAGCAAATGGCCGCAGGGCGACTGTTGGTCGACAAATCACCCACCTACAGCCTCAGCCTGGAGACGCTGGAGCGGGCCGAACAGATATTTGAGGGAGCCAAATACATCCACCTGGTGCGCCATCCCTACGCCGTGATCGAGTCTTTTGTGCACAACCGCATGTACAAAATCTTTGATTTGGAGCCCGATCATCCCTATCGGCTGGCGGAACAGGTGTGGCAGGCCTGTAACCAAAACATTCGCACCTTTGCTAGTTCCCTGGATGCCGATCGCCACTACACCCTGCGCTATGAAGATCTGGTGGTCGATCCAGAACCAGCTATGCGCAACCTGTGCACCTTTCTGGAGCTGCCCTTTGACCCGGCGGTGCTGACCCCCTACGAGGGGCGGCGCATGACGGACGGAGTCAGCGCTCAGTCTATGGCCGTGGATGACCCCAATTTTCGTCAGCGCAGCCGCATTGAGGCTCACCTGGCCAAGATTTGGCAGGGCATTCAGCTGCCCCATCGGCTGAACTCCACCAGCCAGGCCCTGGCGGCTCAGTTTGACTATCCCCTACCTCAAGAACAGACGTTGACCCCGGCCCCCTCTGCGACCGTGCGGGCCGAGGCAGTTCCCCTGTCCACCAGCTATGTGCCGCTGGGAGCCATGCGAGAAGAAAAAATCTGGCTGCGGGAGCAACCGTACACCCTGTGCCACTGGGGTCCGGAGGATGGACCCAGGGTGCTCTGTCTCCACGGCATTTTAGAGCACGGGGCCGCCTGGGATGGGGTAGCGACGGCCCTGGCCGACCAGGGCTATCACATCATCGCCCCCGACCTGCGGGGACACGGCCGCTCGGCCCATGCCGGTGCCGGTAGCGGCTATCAACTGCTCGATTTTCTGGGCGACCTCGACGGCCTGACCGCAACATTGGGTTCTCAACCCGTTGTGCTGGTGGGGCATTCAATGGGGGCGGTGCTGGGGGCAGTGTTGACCAGTCTGCGGCCTGAGCGGGTGCAGCGCCTGGTGCTGGTAGAGCCGGTGGTACCCGCCCCTAGCCCCTCCCTCGAACCTGCCACCCAGCTGGTGGCCCATCTCGATGCCCTGGCCCATTCTCCCCAGCCGACCGTGATGGCGTCGGTGGCGGCCGCAACTGCGCGCTTGCTGGCCCTCAAGCCCTACCTGAGCCAGTCTGTGGCCGAGGCGATGGCCCAGCGCCTGACCCAGGCGGTAGCAGGGGGAGTGATCTGGCGCAGCGACCCGCGCTTGCAGAGCCGCACAACCCTGAGCCTCAGCGGTGGTCTGCTCGATCGCCAGGGCTACGGCCAAATTTTGCGGGGCATTCAGCGGCCCACTACGGTAATATTCGGCCAGAGCAGTCAGTTCAATCGGCCCGAAGATCTGGCCTTTCTGCAAGAGCATTTGCCCCAGGCCAGCCAGGTATCCCTGGCTGGAGGCCATGACTTACCCCTGGAAACCCCTGGGGGGTTAGCCCGTGTTATCCACTCCGCCATTGCCCCCGAGGGTCAGGCGTCGATTCCCCTATCGGAGCACCATCCATGACCCTCACTCGCCCGCTGGCCGTACTGTGGGAAATTCCGCTGGGGCTGCTGTCCTACGGCTTTTCGCGGGGGGTAAAAGCTACCCTGACCCTGATCAGCCGCTACTACAATCCCACCGACACCAAGGTTGAGGCCGACTGGCAAATCGTGTCGGCAGACTTTCTAAAGTCACCCCTCAAGCTGCTGTGGACCATGAGTCGGGCGCGGTGGAACCTGCACGCGCTGATTGCGATCGCAGGCCCCTTCACGGTGCAGTCCACCATTACGCTGGACGTGCGATCGCTCTGGCAGTCGGCCCCCACCTGGACGGCGGTGGTCTACACCCTCAAGGGCTACAAAACGCTGACCAGCATCAGCTCGCTCACGGTGTCCCCCGATCAGGATACCGCCACCATTACCCTGCCTCCAGGGCGCTACCTGGTGGGGCTGCGCCACTATGACTGGCGCGACCCGGTGCAGCTGCCCGCCATTCTCGTAGACGGCACCCCCGCCCTGGCCGCAGAGTCGCGATCGGCACCGCCCGACTTCAACCAGTTCTATCGCGGGCTGGCGGCCCGCCGGGGCCTGCTGTTCAGCGCGCTAAATTTCTATGTCTACCCGCTGCTGCGCTGGATGCAGTGGCTACCCCGCTCCTTTGTAAAACCCACTTTTTTGCCGGTCCCCAACCCCGAAACCCACTTTTTCTACGGGGCCCTGGATCGCGGCGAACAGCTCACCATCGACCTGCCTGCCAACCTGCTAGATACCCACCGCCTCTACTTCAGCCTCTACAGCCGCGACTGTTTTCCCTACGACTGGTACCCCATCACCCAAGACCATCACACCACCGCCCCAATGACCGAGCAGGGCGTCTACATTCTGCGGGTCCATCCCAAGACGCCAGAGATGCTGGGCACGGCAGCCCCGTTAGTCAAGTTTCTGCGCTCTAGGCCTTAGCCCAAACGATGGCCTCCTCTGAGCCAAACTCCTGGGTCCGCTGCTCTACCCCATCTGGTCGGACTCCGTCAGCATGAGCTGGTGACGGCTCGCCTGGCTGGTGAGACACCGATGGGGGTCAAACCGCTCTCGCCAAGCACGGCAGGCCGGAGCCGTAATTTCATCTAACCATGAACCATTTATCGTAAGTGGGCGTATATAGGTTATTGGCCTGCACCAGCGTTGCGGGTGTAAGGCCTCCTGTCATCTAGAGTCGCTATGTTTGGCCTAATTGGACACCTGACCAGTCTTGAGCACGCCCAGCTCGTGGCCCGAGAGCTGGGCTACCCCCAGTACGCTACCCAAGGTCTAGACTTTTGGTGCAGCGCTCCGCCCCAGATATTTGCCCCGATCAAGGTCACCAGCGCCACTGGCCAGCAGATCGAGGGGTGCTACATCGAGTCGTGTTTTTTGCCCGAAATGCTAGCGGTCAGGCGAATCAAAACGGCCACCCGCAAAATCATCAATGCCATGGCCCATGCCCAAAAGCACGGTCTTGACATCACGGCTTTAGGCGGGTTTTCATCGATTGTTTTTGAGAACTTTAACCTCAGCCAGATTCAGCGGGTGCGCAATGTCGCCCTTGAGTTTGAGCGCTTTACCACCGGCAATACCCACACGGCATACGTTATTTGTCAGCAGGTGGTTGCGGCTTCGGCGGCGTTAGGGCTCAATTTATCGGATGCTACGGTGGCGGTGTGTGGCGCTACCGGCGACATTGGCAGTGCCGTATGCCGCTGGTTAATGGCCCGTGCAGACATCAAAGACCTACTGCTGATTGCCCGCAACCAGGAGCGTTTGCAGCAGCTTCAGGCCGAGCTGGGCTGTGGCACACCGATGGATTTATCAACCGCTTTACCCCAGGCTGATATTGTCGTGTGGGTGGCTAGCATGGCCAAGGGCGTTGAGGTCAACCCCAGCACTCTCAAACGCCCCTGCCTGATGATCGATGGCGGCTATCCCAAAAATTTGCACCAGCAGATTAACGATGAGGGGGTTTATGTGCTTAAGGGCGGCATTGTAGAGCATGCGCTGGATATCGACTGGCGCATGATGAGCATTGTGAATATGGATGTGCCGGCCCGTCAGCTATTCGCCTGCTTTGCTGAGTCGATGCTGCTGGAGTTTGAGCAGTGGCACACCAACTTTTCGTGGGGTCGCAACCAGATTACGCTCGAAAAAATGGACCTGATTGGTCAGTCGTCGCGGCGGCACGGGTTTCGCCCGCTGCTTGACCTCAGCCTGTCTCCCCTGGTGGCCTGAGGTCTATCCCTGAGATCGATCAGGAGGATTTCCGCCAGCCTGAGTAGGGTTAACCTTAGGCGATCGCGACACCAGCTTGGTATCCTAGGATGCGAATGGATCGGGATTTTTGGCCCCACGGCTGGAAGATCTCCCTTTAACGCTGGCTGGTTATCTGTTTTTGTATCCCCTGGCTATGGCCCCACCTGAGCGCAAGTCGATTTTGCTGTCGTTTGAAAAGCCCCTGGTTGAACTAGAGGCCCGCATTGATCAAATTCGCGATCTGGCTGAGGAAAATGATGTCGATGTCTCGGCGCAGCTGCGCCAGCTAGAGGCCCGTGCCACCCACCTGCGCCAGGAAATTTTCTCTAACCTGACGCCAGCGCAGCGCCTGCAGGTGGCGCGCCACCCTCGCCGCCCCAGCACCCTCGACTACATTCAGGCCATTACCGACGAGTGGATTGAGCTGCACGGCGATCGCGGTTCCGGCAAAGACGACCCGGCTTTGGTAGGAGGCGTGGCCCGGCTCGACGGTCGCCCCGTGGTGATTTTGGGCCATCAAAAGGGACGCGACACCAAAGACAACGTGGCCCGCAACTTTGGCATGGCCTCGCCGGGGGGCTACCGCAAAGCGATGCGGCTGATGCGCCACGCCGATCGCTTTTCAATGCCCATCATTACCTTTATCGATACTCCAGGGGCCTACCCCGGCTACGAGGCCGAAGAAATGGGCCAGGGCGAGGCGATCGCCTACAACCTGCGCGAAATGTTTGGCCTTTCAGTACCGATCGTTTGCACCATCATCGGTGAGGGGGGCTCCGGCGGGGCGCTGGGCATTGGCGTGGGCGATCGCCTGATGATGTTTGAGCACTCGGTGTACACCGTCGCCAGCCCCGAAGCCTGCGCCGCCATTTTGTGGAAAGACGCCGCCCGTTCTGGGGAAGCCGCCGAAGCCCTCAAGATTACCTCCTGGGATCTAAAGCAGCTGGGCCTTTTAGATGTGCTGCTGAACGAACCCGTGGGCGGAGCCCATGCCCACCCGATTGAGGCGGCAGATAGCCTCAAGCAGGCGCTGATCGAGCAGCTCACCGAGCTATCTCAGCTGACTCCAGCCGCCCGGCAGCAGCTGCGCTACCAAAAATACCGTCAGATTGGCGTCTTTGCTGAAGCCGCTTAGGGGCATGCTAGGGGCAATCTATCCGCTGCGCTGTGGCCACTATTCCTGTTACCCCCCCAAAAGCAAGGCGAGAGCAAGGAGTTAATCATCCATTCATGTATCGGGCTGAGGCTAGCGCTAGGGTTAGAACATCCCCTCGGGCTAGCCAGCGACAATATCGTTAATAAACTGTTCACATTTGTTAACATAGTTGGTGGGGTCAGATGCGACCCTGAGCTGGAGCGGCTTGTTTCAGCCCTGTAACTTTGGGTGCTAAGGCCCCACGTTCTTTGTTGATGGTACTTTCTATTGCAGTCTTCTACGTTTCCTGACCTGCCGCGTCGCGCCCTGGTAACCGGGGCCAGCCGTGGTATTGGTCGTGCGATCGCCCACGCCCTGGCCCAGTCGGGCTACGACGTGGCCTTAATTAGCCGCTCCCTAGACTCACTCCAGCCCGTGCAGGAGGAATTGGCCACCTACGGAGTCGTGGTTAAGGCCTACGCCGTCGACCTGGCTCAACTGGAGGGCTTGCAGGACCGCATGGCAGAGGTGCTGGCCGACTTTGGCCCCCTCAGCGTAGTAGTCAACAATGCCGGCATGGGCTACACCGGAGCGATCGCCACCACACCCCTAGCCGACTGGCAGCGGGTGATGGACCTCAACCTAACCAGCGTGTTCCAGTGCATTCAGTCTGTGTTGCCCGGGCTGCGGGCGGCGGGCGGCGGCACCATCGTCAACATTTCCTCCGTTGCTGCTACGTCTGCCTTCCCAGACTGGGGGGCTTACAGCGTGAGCAAAGCCGCTCTGGTAGCGCTGTCGCGAGTGCTGGCGGTCGAAGAACGGAGCCACGGTATTCGCGTGGTTACGGTCTCTCCAGGCGGTGTCAATACGCCCATTTGGGATACCGACACGGTGCAAGCCAACTTCGATCGGTCCTCTATGCTGTCCCCAGAGGTGGTGGCGCAAACCGTTCTGCACACCATTCTCCTGCCTGCCCAGGCGGTGATTGAAGACCTCACCCTGATGCCCGCTGGCGGAGCCCTGTAGCAAGTTTTTACCCTGTAGCGCCCTGGCCAACTCAGCGAGTGGCCTCTATTTTGTTGAACCTCTAGAGTGTTTAGAACCCCTATGACTATCGCATCCTCAAACAGCCTTAACGACAAAGTTGCCGGCAATGGTGTGCCCAAAATCGTCCAGCCTGAAGTTCGCCCCGATCGCACCAGCAGCTACCGCGACGATGCCGATCAGTATCCCATTCCCGACACCAGCCACGAAGACATGGCCGATGCTGTGCGCACCATGCTGCTGTCGGTGGGCGAAGACCCCGAGCGCGAGGGTCTGCTCAAAACGCCGAAGCGGGTCGCCGAAGCCATGCGGTTTCTTACCAGCGGTTACCAACAGTCGCTAGAAGAGTTGGTCAACGGGGCCATCTTTGACGAGGGCCACAACGAGATGGTGCTGGTGCGCGACATCAACCTGTTTAGCCTCTGTGAGCACCACATGCTGCCCTTCATGGGACGCGCCCATGTCGCCTACATTCCCAATCAGCGGGTGGTGGGGCTGAGCAAGCTGGCCCGCATTGTAGAAATGTACTCCCGTCGTCTACAGGTGCAGGAACGCCTCAACCGTCAGATTGCTGAGGCGGTGCAGGAAATTCTAGATCCTAAAGGTGTAGCCGTGGTGGTGGAAGCCAGCCACATGTGTATGGTCATGCGCGGGGTGCAAAAGCCCGGCTCCTGGACCGTGACCAGCGCCATGCTGGGGGTATTTCAGGAAGACTCGAAGACGCGGGAAGAGTTTCTCAGCCTGATTCGCCACCAGCCGTCGTTCTTCTAGGGACTGTCATCAATTAGCTGCTAAACGTTCAAAAATCAAGGATTATAGCCCCTAGCTTGTCTTTTGGGTCGGGCGTGGCAAGGCTTGATATGCCGAGCTTTTGGCCACAATGGATGACACGCCCTAGGGGCTTATTAAACCAGCATCCGGTTTGGAGAAACCCGCTTCAAACCATGAGATCTGTAGGGGCAAACGGTTGTTTGCCCCTTTTATTGTGCTCTGAGAGTTATGGCCAGAGTCTGCTTGGATTAGGCATCCAGAAAAGCTTGAAACCGTTCCAACGTTTGAACTTGTTATTACCCTCGTCCGGTCAAATAGCCCCAGGCGTAGGCGGCATCGGCCATGCTTTGCATAACGGTGAACTCATTAATGTTGGGCACAAAATAGACATCGAAATAGGTTTCGATGGAGGGCCACTCGCGGGCCGGCGGGACCGCCACCGACGCCATCACGTCAAAGAACCACTCGTCGCCATACATACCTGTGTCGATGGGGCCGTACAGCGTAATGCCCGGCAGCAGGTCGCCGGTAATACGCTGGTCGATGATCAGCGGGTTCTGGGGCGATTTGGGGCCAAGGCCAGTGGTATAGGTCATGTTGTCGGGGTTAGCCCCAGCGGAGAACTGGCAGGCCAGCAGGGCCGCTTTTAGGTAGCGATCGCGGCCGGTCAGAGCATGGGCCCGCAGCAGGGTACGGGCCTTGGGTGCGCCCAGCCCATCGCCCCAGCCCACCGGGGTTGAAGGAATCAGCTTCGTCCAGCCAAAGGCCGTAGTTCGGCCAGTGCCTACGGCGGCATCGGCTTCAGCCATTAGCGTCGCTCGCAGCTCGGCCTGCCGGTCGGCATCGACCTGGTCGGCGGGCATGCGGCTGTAGAGAAAGGCAATTTCGCGCTGGGGGTTGGCAACGCGGTAGTCCTCGCGGGCCTCGGCGGGAAGGGCCGACTGCGCCGCGACAAAGCGATCGTGCCAGGCGCGATCGCCCGTCAGCTGGTAAATCTCCAGGGCTGCCAGGGCGCGATCGGCCTCAATTCTGTGCTGAGCCCAGTCCAGCGCCTCAATGCCCTCGCGGTGGCGAGCCTCGGCCCAGTCCATTGCCGCCAGGGCGCTGTCGCGGTAGCCCTGCACCTGGTTGGGGGCGTAGGTGCTCATCAAGCGGGCGGTGCGGGCAGCGACCCCAGCGTAAACGTAGCTGCTCCAGGGGTCGGGGGCATAGGCCATAATTGGCAGCGTTTCCTGCCAGCTGGTTTCGCCCCGACGGGGATGCTCTGCCGACTCAATACCGCCGCGAACACCGCCTTCAGGCGTTTGCAGGCGACGGAAGAAATCCACTCCCCACAGCGCTTCATCCAGCAGATCGGGCAAATCGTTGTCGGATTCTGGAATGTTGAGGGCCAGTTCCATCGGCTGAGGGAACAGCTCCAGCAGCTCTAGCAGCCAGCGAGCGACATCGAGGTGCTGCACCCGGCGGTCCCAGTCGCCCGCGTCGAAGTAGCCGCCCCAGGCATTGGCCACGGTCGTATTCGTTTTGCCCTGCACCAGGTTGGCAAAGTTGCCTTCGTCCGTACCCTGGGCATTGAGGCCGTTGCCGGTGTCCATCAGCCCCGTTTTCGACTGGTACACGATCACTCCATCGTCGGGATGAAAGGGACGGGGACGCACCACATCGGTGTAGGGAGGCCCCAGCTCAATGCCGCTGCGCTGGTGGTAAAACCCGCGTGCGGCCAGGTAAAAGGCCTGCTGCCAGGCATCGTCTGCGATCGCAAAGGGGTTAGAGCAGCCGACGGTATCGACGCAGAGCCGGTAGCGACCGGGCCGCTTGAGGTCGCTGAAGTCGAGCTGGTCCACATCAGCCAGGGTGTAGGTGCGATCGCGGGCGTCCTCACTATCGCCGTTGCGGTAGCGGCGACGCGCCTTCCCAGTCAATACGGTCTGCTGGCTGGCTGCATCAATGACCTGGAACGACAGCCCCTCCGGGTAGCTAAGCCCACCTCCCGTCCCCATCCAGGTCGATAAAAAGCCCGTTTTTAAGGGGTCGTCGGGGCGAAACCCGATTGCAGAAATGTGCACTGCCTCGCTGAACTGGCGATCGGGCTGGTAGGTCAGGGTCAGCGGTGGCTGCGCTTGACCCGCCAGCTCAATCTTGTAGGTTTTTCCTGGCGTTAGGGCCGTGGGCAACCGCAGGTAAAAGCGATGCTCCATAGCCCAGCGCAGATCGCCGTCCCGCCCTGTGCGAGCAAGATCCACAGGCTTGCTTTTGCGATAGACCTCGGCAGGGGTAGCGGGCTGTCGGTAGCTGGAGTCGCCCTGGGACTGAATGCGATAGCTGCCGGGCTGACTGGCGCGCTCGGCATTAAACGGTTTTTCGGTGTAGCGATCGAACCCGTAGAGAATGTCTTGGTTGGGGCCAACCAGCGTACCCAGGACCTGCCCTCGTCGAATCACCCAGGTATCATTGCCTGAAGTTTCTAGGCGGTCCTGGGGTTCAGCTTGATAAGCCACTTGCCGCGCGTGGATAACATCGCCCTGGCGCACCGAAACCACCACGATTTCAGGGCTAATAACGCCCACACTCACATCGGGCTGCTCGGATTGGGCCTGGGGCAGTTGCCCCAACGTGCCTGCGGTACAAGCCATTGCAAAAGCCAGGATGCCAAACCAGAGTGCGGTTCTGCGAGGCCAGCGGTAGAGCTTCGGCAACATTTCAGACCCCCTTTAAGCCATTTCTCTGGCGCTGCTTGCTGGTTACAGCCAATACCTGCCCTCAAAGCATTCGAGCAACACCCTCGAGCCATAGTAGCGGCTCTAGCGGCGGGTATGGGATGGTTTCGTTGAGGGCCATCAAAGTTTTACCGCAGCTAAACAATTGAGGTTTTACTTCATTAAAAGTGAGCTAATATCGAGCCAATTCAGCCCATCAGAAACGGCTTAAAAGGCCATTTTTGCGCTTGAGAGCTAGATTTTAACGCTCAAATAGTCGGTTATAGGGAGCTGGATCTGGCGTAGTTGACGACCTGCGATCGCGGTAAGGGTCGGGCAAAATTCTGTGGCGTGTGGGGAGATCGGCCCAATTGCGGCTAAGGCAGTTGTTTTCTGGAATGGTTGGTGTAGCTGGGGTGTGCCTGTTGGGCAGCCTCCCGGCCAGGGCCAGCGCGCGGTTGCAGGCCTGGCAGTTTGACACTGGCCAAAATCGCCTCATCTTTACCACCGAGAGCGGGGTTCAACCCCAGGTGAGCCTGCTGACCAACCCCCATCAGCTGGTGATTGACCTGCCAGGCATTGTGTCTAGCGATGCGCTGGGCGACCAGGTGATCGGTGGGCCAGTGCAAGCGGTGCGGGTGACCCAAGCCAACGCCCGTACTACCCGGATGGTGCTAGATCTCAGCCCCGACTACAACCTCGACCCCAAACAGGTAAAAGTGTGGGGCATGACTAACCAACAGTGGGTCGTGCAGCTGCCCAGCGCCACTGAGAGCGTCACTGGCGCTGACGACCCTAGCAGCGCGTTTCCCAACAGCACCTTAACCATTCCTGACCTCTCCAAGGCGATCGCCTCGCGGTCTCTGACGGCGGTGGGCACCGAGCCGCTGCCGCCGCTGATTAGCCGCAACCAGGTAACTACGGCGGCAGTTCGAGCTACGGCTACGGTACTGCGCGGCGTTCAAACTGCCGCCGAAGGGTTCTTTATCCCCACCGCAGGGGCTGCCCCCCAGGTGCATGTGTACCGCACCCGCGATGCCAACCAGGCGCGGCAGATTGTCATTGACCTGCTGGATGCGGCCATTGCCCCAGGGCTAGTCGCCGAGGCGCTGCCCCAGGGGCGCTACGGCATTTCTCGCTGGAGCCTGACCCAGTTCGCGACCGCTCCGCCCGCCATTCGCGTCACCCTGACCCTAGACGAGCACAGCCCCGACTGGCAGATTACGCCCCTGGCCAGCGGCGGCATTTGGGTCACGCCTATCGGGATGGCCCCCAGCCAGATTGCCGCCCCGCCGACTACGGTGGTGCTGCCGGTTATCAACGCGGTCACCGCGCCGCCGCCGGTCCAGCGCACCGCAGCTCCCCCGGCGGTGGCCACCTCAGTTCCGCAGCCCACGGTTGCCCCTACACAGAACCGTGGCCAGGTGCTGGTCATGCTCGACCCTGGCCACGGCGGGGTTGACCCAGGGGCCGTAGGCATCGGCGGCCTGCAGGAAAAGGGCGTGGTGCTGGCGGTGGCCCAGCACACGGCGGCGGCCCTGCAAGCCCAGGGCATTGCGGTACAGATGACGCGCCAGAGCGACCAAACGGTAGACCTGCAGCCCCGCGCCACCATAGCAGAGACGGCGCGAGCGACGGTGTTTGTCAGTATTCACGCCAACGCAGTCAACATGCAGCGCCCGGAGGTCAACGGCCTGGAAACCTACTACTACTCGGACTCAGGACAGGTGCTAGCGACCGCCCTGCAGCGACAGGTGCTAGGGACGATGGCGATGAACGATCGCGGCGTCCGCCAGGCTCGGTTTTTGGTGCTGCGCCGCACCTCCATGCCCGCAGCCCTGATTGAAATTGGCTTTGTCACCGGCGCGATCGATGCGCCCAAGCTGCGCGACCCACGCTGGCAGGCCCAGATGGGGCAGGCGATCGCCCAGGGCATTGTCAATTACCTCAGTGGTCGGCCCTAGGGCAATATGGCCAATCTAAACCTGACTTGTACGAAATCCGATTCAGTCAACCCGATTCATCATCCAGAACCCCGTAGGGGCGTAGCATGCTACGCCCCTACAAATCAGGGGTATTCCTTCTAGATTTAGTATTAGGCGCGTTTTGTGGGCTTGGCGGGAAAGTGCAGCACCAGAATGTTGGTATCCCAGTTGGCTTTAGTAATAGCCTCGGGCTCTCGACCCAGGGCCGACTGACCCACGATGTGGGTGCTGGCGATCAGAATCAGCAGGGTATTGGGCTGCACCGCCTCTGACACGCGCTTGACGGTGTTGCCCTGCACCGGCTGCACCGCAATGTCCTTCTCCTGTAGCAGGGTGGTGAGCTTGCGATCGCGAACCGAGCCCACGGTCATTTGCACGACCTGGAGCGGGGCCTTCAGCTCTTCGGCCAAACACTGGGTAATGGTTAGGGTCTGCTTAATTTGCCCCAGGTTAGCCTGCCTGCCGGTAATGGCCAGCACCACTTTCTCGGTATTCTCAATCGGCTGGGGAAAGCGGCTGATCAGCACTGGAATAGTCGCCGATCGCACGATGGTGTCGATAACGCTGCCAAAGAAATTTTCTCGATAGGTCGAAAAGCCCTTCCAGCCGCAGATCAGCAGGTCGGCATTGCGCTCTTGAATCGTGCGCAAAATGCCCCAGGCAATGGAGTCATCAATGCGGCCAATGGTTTCAACCGGAATCGTAGCGGCGTGGGCAATGGTTTCGGCGGTGTCGAGCAGGCGGCTTTGGCGGATTTTGTCGGCCTCGGCAATGGGCTGGTTGCGATCGGGCAGCACGTGCAGGGGCAGCAGGGTACCCTCCACCCGCTTGGTCAGAATGATCGCCAGCTGCAGCAGGTTGTCTTCGGTGCTAGGGTTTGCCACCGGAATTAGGACGCGCTTGCCCAGGGCTGGCACCAGCGGTACATTTTGAGCATCCACCGGGGCCGCTTCGGCCTCGGCGGGCTGAGTCTGGAGCTGAGCGCCCCAGCGCGCGACGACCCAGGGCGACAGTACACAGCTGACCAAAATCATCAGAATGATGGCGTTCACCACCACCTCATCCACCAGGCCAATGTCGAAGGCGATGGTGATAGAGGCCAGGGTTGAGGCGGCCTGGGCCATCGATAGGCCAAACATCACCATCGTGCTGGGAAATTTCCACTTAAACCAGCGCACTGCGACCCAGGCGGCCACAAACTTACTGACCAACTCCGCCAGCACAACAATGCTGACCAGCAGCAGCGACTGGGGCTCGCGCACCAAAATCAGCGGGTCAACCAGCATGCCCACCGAAATCAAAAAAATGGGCACAAACAGGGTGTTGCCAATAAACTGCACCCGGTTCATCAGCGGGCTCAGGCGAGGGATAATCTGAGTAATCGCCACCCCGGCCAAAAAGGCCCCCACAATGGGTTCGATCTCAATCAGGCTGGCCAGGTACGAGGCCACAAACAGGGCCGCCAGCACAAACGTAAATTCGGCTCCTTCATCGTGGCCAAATTTCTTAAAAAACCAGCGGCCCAGCTTGGGCACACCCCACAGCACGGCAAAGGTGTAAATTGTCAGGGCCGGAATTAGGAACAACCAAAAGCCGAGGGTGAGGTCGCCCTGGTCGGCCTTGACTACCACAGCCAGCACCAGCAGCGCCAGCACGTTGGTAATCAGCGTGGCTCCCAGGGTGGCGGTAGAGGCCGGATGACGCATAATGCCCAGCTTGTTGAGCACGGGCAGCGCCACCAGGGTGTGGGAGGCAAAACAGGAGGCGACCAGAACCGCCGCCCAAAAACTGTAGCCCAGCGCCACCATCACCCCAGTGCCAATTAGCATGGGCACCACAAATGTAGACAAACCAAAAATGATCGGTTTATCGGCGTTGCGCTTGAGGTCATCAAGACTGGTTTCGAGCCCGCCCAAAAACATCAGAAACAGCAGCCCCACCGTGCCCAACAGCACAATCGTACTGTCGCGCTCCAAAATGCCCAGTCCGTAAGGCCCGACTACGACACCGGCCAAAATCAGGCCGATGATGCCCGGCAGCCGCAGTCGTTCGACCAGCAGCGGGGCGACCAGCATAATGGCCAGAATTGTGAGAAAGATTGCGACCGGGTCGGTGATGGGCTCTTGTAAAAGCTGACCCAGGGGTAAGGGTACTGCCCTAGCTAAAGTCCCTGACGCGGCGATCGCCGCGCTAAATGCTAGCCCAAGGTGAGTCATGGCTTTAGGTAGGGGGTTAATGTACTGATTGCTTAATCATCTATAACATCACGCCGGGCTGCGCCCCTCAACCTGCCTAGGGAGATCGATGGAGCGAGCGACCGCCCAAGCCTCAGCCCAGCTAGGCTACCGGAACCCGGGCTAGTTCAGCGCCATCGGCACCTTCGCTGGCATCCCTACCCACAGCTTGAGTAGGCTGGTCAAATTCTGCTAGCAGCGCCAGCAGCTCGCGTTCAAAAGCCACCTGAGCCCGGTTGGTTCTGCCGCCCACGTAGACGGTGCCATCCTGCTCTAAAGCCCACACCTGGGAGTGAGAGACATAGCTCATCATGACCCCCAGCATGAGCAGGCCAAAGCCGCCATACACCATCGGAATACCGGGATCGGCCTTAATTTGGAGGCCAGTGCTACCCACCACATCCACCAGGGTCAACCTGACCCCGTTTACCTCTGCCGCCATACCCCTGCGAACGGTAGACATTAGCTGCCCCGCGTTGTCATAGATCAGCACCGACCCTTGTAGATCGCTGGCCAGCAGGGTAACGCCCTCGCTCATGTCGGGCTTGGTGGGTAGCCAGGTGCCCCAAAACCTAGGGCCGTCGTTTTCTAGCGGCTGCATGGGCAGCCGCAGCACGGGACTGTTGTTGAGCTTAACCTGCACCGCCGCAATGCCCCAGTCGGCCTGGTAGAGCGTCACGCCCCGGTGGCGCAGGGGCTCATTGACGTGAATTGTCTTGCGATCAACTTCGCTGCCGGCCCGGTCTAGAACCGATAGATCAGAGTAAAACTGGTCAATCTTGCCCTCGGGCGTGTAGTCGATCCAAAAGCGGTTGACCCGCACCGACCAGTCTTTAGGAATTTGGGGCTCAGCCCAGGGACCGGCATCAAAAATATTGCGAATTTGAAACGTCTCGCCGCTGGGCACCAGCTCTTGGGCAAAAAAACCAGTCATCGCCCCCCAGATCGCCCCCAGCAAAATCAGGATCATGCTGGCGTGCACCACAATCGGGCCAATGCGGCCCACAATGCCCTTGCGTGCGTAGAGCTGAGCGCCGTCTTGAAACACTCGATAGCGCCGTTTAACCAGCTGACTGGTCAGCGTGGTTAGGTCGGCCTCGCTCAGTTCGGCGCTGAGGACCAGCTTTTGAAACTGACGCGGCTGACTGTAGTACTTCCAGTTTTGGGCCGCGCCCAGGGCCGGAAACTGGCGGGTAAAGGTGCAGGCAATCAGGCTGGCCCCAAACACAATCAGCAGCGCCAGAAACCACCAGGTGCGGTAGACATGGTCTAGACCGCTGATCAAAATTACCTTCCAGCTCAAAAAGCCAAACAGAGCCGGGTCGGTAGGATAGTTGGCCTGGTAAAACTCCAGGGTTTGGCCCTGCTCGATGACGGTACCGCTGACGCTGAAGGCCGCGATCGCCAGCAGCAGAACGATCGCCAGCCGCAGATCGGCCAGCAGCGGCAGCAGGTCTTGCCGAAAATAGGCGCGTACTCCGTTCCACAGGGAGCCGCCGGGAGTATCAGATGGAGCCATAGTACCTTCAGTATCTCTCAAGGGTCAGCACAAACACACTGGTCATCCCTGTACTCATCCTTACAAATCTAGATGCTTAGACTAAGGACGCTGGCAGCAGCCTCGACAGCAGCGAAAAGACTCCAAACCCCAGCAGCAGCGCCCCGCTAGCGGGCGTAACCCAGCTCGACCACTGGCGCAGATCGAGCAGCCGCTTAAGACTGGCGGTAAAGGTGCCCGCCAGCACCAGGGGAGTTACGTAGCCCACAGCGTAGGCCAGCAGCAGTGCACTGCCCAAAACAGGATCCTGCGTCGTCGAGATCCAGGCCAGCAGAGTGGCCAGCACCGGGGTACTGCACGGCGACGCCACAATGCCAAAGGTCAGGCCCAGAGCATAGGCTCGCAGCCAGGCGGGTAAATTCCAGCGTTCGAAGGTGGGGCCTGCCCCGGCGGGTAAGGCCAGAGGAACAATTCCCAAAAGATTGAGCCCCATCACAATGGCTACCAGGCTAACTGCGATCGGCAGACCCCAGGCCACCTGACCGTAGACGTAGCCAAAAAGCCCGGCAATTAGCCCCAGCACCGCCAGGGTGGTGGCCAGGCCCAGGGCAAAGGAGAGCGATCGCCCTACGGCATCACGGCGGCGATCGCTCTCGTAGCCCCCCATGTAGCCAACCATGATGGGCAGCATTGACAGCAGGCAGGGCGACAGACTGGTCAGCAAGCCCGCCAGCCCCACCACCGAAAGACTGACCCAAGATACATGGGTCAACTGGTCATTGACGAGCTGATTGGCCCACTGGGCAATGTCATATAAGTAAAGCTGAAGGCTCTGGAGCATTGCCAACGTAGTAAGGTGCAGAGGCACCCCCTATTGTAACAATCGCGCAACCGACTCTCAGTTTTCAGCCTCGTTTTAAGAGAAAAGATTGCCGCCATTGAAGACGCGAAGAGAAAATCGTTCCCGAGCACTGACGTTTGACCTTCGCCGCAGCGGCAATGGCGCTTCCAAATTAATTTCCCGTGCGGCCCGCACCAGCAACGCCGCCGTCACCAAGCTAGCCACCATCGAGCTACCGCCGTAGCTCAGCAGGGGAAAGGGCAGCCCTGTCGTAGGCAGTACCCCCGTCGCCACGCCCATATTTAGCAGCGATTGTCCGACCAGTACCACCATGGCTCCCACTGCCACCAAGCGATGCAGAGGCTGTTTTAGCCGCAGCGCCACCAGCAAAGCGACAGACGCATAAATCCCCAATAGCGTCAGCAGCACTAGACAGCCTACAAAACCAAACTCTTCAGCAAAGACCGCAAAAATAAAATCGGTGTACTGAATGGGCAATGAATACAGCTTTTGCTGAGACAGCCCAAAACCCTGCCCCCAAAAACCACCCGAACCGATCGCCAGCAGGCTCTGCACCAGCTGGTACCCTTGATCGCCAGGATCAGCCCACGGGTTTAGAAATGAAACTATGCGCTGGCGCTGGTAAGACTTCAAACTAATGCTTACCCCCGCTGTCAGCAGTCCACCGCCAGCGGTCAGCAGCAGGTAGCTGTAGGGAATGCCCGCTGCCAAGGCGATTAGCCAGAGGGTAAGACCACAAATGGCCGCCGTACTCAGGTTAGGCTGAAGCAAAATTAGCCCCAAAATGGCCGTAAAAACGCCTAGCCACGTGAGGCGAGTTGGCCAGGTGAGCTGCGGCCAACGGCCAAACAACCGCGCCCCCTGCAAAACCAGGCACGGCTTAATCAGTTCCGAAGGCTGAATCATAAATGGTCCCAGCGGTAACCATCGCGTTGCCCCATTCACCGTTACGCCAAGAGAAGGGATTAAGGTCAGCGCTACCAGACCCACCAGACCCAGCAGCACAATGCCTGACCCCTGGAGCAGGCGGTCTAAAGAGGTGTGGACAATTCGGTTAAAAATGACTAACCCAATAGCTACCCAAAGCAGCTGCACCAGCACGTAGTGCAGCCCGTACCCATGCTCTACCACCGCTACCGCATAGGAGGCCGAAAACAGCACCAGCAAGCCGCCTCCCAGCCAGATAAAGGTTAACCACCGCAGCCAACGCGCTTCAGCCGACCACTGACTTACCGTAGGGTCAATCCATGGAACCAAGTGAGCAATGTTCACTACCTTACCCCGCGTGCCCAAGGGCCAACTCTTTCAAGGGCCAAGTATAGCGGAGGGGACTATTTTTGCGATTTCTGATCAGGCTAAAGATCATAAAAATATTCCCCTTAAAAAACAACGGCAGGGCTAGCCCTTTGGCTGACCCTGCACGTATTGCAGCATTAAAAACAATGCAGTAAGAATTTTTATCGGATGCCCTTATGGCCCTAGCGAGGGAACCGTTGGGGATTAGGCCGTTAGAGCAAGCCAGTATTGGCCCCTTGTCGCCCCGTAGCCAGTTCAACCTTAACGATTTTGCCGCCCATCTTTTGAATCCGCTGCTGCTCTTTAAACCAGTTGTCGTAAGGCACCAGCTTAGTGAAAAAAGTATTCTGCAGTTCCCGCTGGGTACGGATCCTGGTTTGGCTAGGAACACAAGCGGTGATCTTAAACATGCGCATGGCCGAAAACTCTCCTGCTATCTCACGGGACAGATATAAATCCAAGCCCCAGTCCAAGAGCGGAGCTCTGCCAGCAGCAAAACCAACAGATCCTGAGCTGGACTGGTTAGGAACACTGAAAAGCCAGAGTCGAAAGCCAATGCTATGGACAGCAGGAAGACAGTACAGCACAACCTAGTGTCCTCAACACTCGCCCCTGACTCTGGCCTAAGTTCGCTTTAGCTGGTGGCTAAAGCGCAATGGATGAGCTTGGACTAGCTCAAGCCAGAGCAGATGTAGTCGAAGTAAACGCCCATTTCCTTACCAGCGTCAGCGCCCACCAGGCTGGAGGTCACTTCTTTCATGGCTTGGATCGAGTTGACGGTAGCGCCGATGGGTACACCCAGGGAATTGTAGGTTTCCTTGAGGCCGTTCAGCACGCGCTCATCCAGGATGGAGGGGTCTCCGGCCAGCATGGCGTAGGTGGCGTAGCGCAGGTAGTAGTCGAGGTCGCGAATGCAGGCTGCATAGCGACGGGTGGTGTACATGTTGCCACCGGGACGGGTGATATCGGAATACAGCAGGGACTTAGCCACGGCTTCCTTCACGATTTCAGCAGCGTTAGCGCTGATGGTGCTGGCGGCACGAACCCGCAGTTCACCAGTTTGGAAGTAGGCTTTGAGCTTATCGAGAGCAGACCCATCCAGGTACTTGCCCTGCACATCGGAGGAGTTGATAACAGAAGTAATTGCGTCTTGCATTGGTGAAGCTTCCTTAGAACTGACGTAATCTCAACAACGAATCGACGGAGTAGCGCAGCTGCGACTACTGCATAGCGCCGACAACATAGTCGAAGTAGGACGCGGCTTCAGCGGCATCGTCGCTGGACAGCAGGCCGGTTGCAACCGCTTTCATGGAGCGGACAGCCTCAGCCACAGCGGGGATGGGGGTGCCCAGGGAGTTGTACATTTCACGCACGCCCACCAGACCGATTTCTTCGATGGGGGTGACATCGCCAGCGACCACACCATAGGTGATAAGGCGCAGGTAGTAATCCATGTCACGCAGGCAGGTGGCGGTCATTTCTTCACCGTAGGCGTTGCCACCGGGAGAAACAACATCGGGGCGCTTTTGGAACAGCTGGTTGCCCGCTTCCTTAACGATGCGCTCGCGAGATTCGGTCAGCACCTGAGCAATCCGCAGACGGCGCTCGCCAGAGGTAACAAAGCCCTTGATGCGATCCAGTTCACCGGGGCTGAGGTAGCGAGCCTCAGCATCGGCATTCACGATTGACTTCGTGACAATACTCATTGATGGATTCCTCCGAAAAATATGACCAGATAGTATGAAACTGGCATTTAAGGGTGCAGGGCCAGAGCTAACTCTATTAAAGAACCTCAGTTCTGGCGGCCTTCCCGATTAATTGTCCGGTATCGTGTCAGCCTTCTTCAAAGCAGCGAAATATTTTGTAACAGTTCTCCTCAGGTTCGCCAAGGGTCGACAGCAGCGCCATCTTAGAGGCTTAGGAAAACGCCTAAACCCTCAAAAAAGGTATAAGTCGGACACAATTCAGGGTCCGACTTTAGTATTTCGCAACAATGTGAGATGAATTGACGATTAAAGCCATGTCTTAGCTAAAAACCAGATTGGTTTCAGCCATTAATCAATGCCATTGAAACAGCTGTAAGGGAATGGATTAAACCACTCCCTTACAGCCATCGCCTAGGCCCGGCGGTAGGGAACGCCCTGTTCGCCAAAGTAACGCAGGTACTCGGCGGAGTTAAGCATGGCTTCGGCAACAGCCATTGCTCCCTGTTGGGCTGCGATCGCCTCATATTCACCATTCTCTAGGCTGCGGCCCAGCAGCTGACGGCCCATGATAGCCACTAGCTTGGGGGCCGGGTAAGCGGCCACGAACCGCGACTGGTAAGCCGGAGACTTCACCAGATGGCAAATGAACTGGCGCAGGGTGATGCGATCGCCCTGCAACGCTGCCTCCATCTCGCTCAGCCGCCACTCGTCCGGAATGTCTCCTATGGGCAGAACCATCACCTGACGATAGACCGCCGTGAGCACCTGCTCGAGCTGCTCACGGCTAGCCCCCGGCTGGTGACGATAGAACCGCGTCGTCGGTCCGGCGATGGGCACCTCGGCTTCAACCGAAGCCCGCCCCACCGTCGCGGCCAGCTCAGCGGAGCTAGCCTCCTGAGACGCTACTGCACCGGCCATCAGTGGCATATCGGCGACATCCATGCCGGTCTTGGCGCTGGTAAAGCTAGGCACGATCAGATCGCGATTTTGCTTCGTCAGACGGTTGTAGAGCTTTTCAGTATTGGGGAAGTTGGCCGCTGGCAGGGTGGGATAGCGCCGGTAGGGCACGGTATCTTCACCAAAGTTTTCGGCATATTCAGGGGTGTTGAGCATAGCTCGAATAAACCCTCGAATGCCCTCGCTGGCCAACACCTGGTTGTACTTGCGAATCTCGGCCTGATCCTGCGGAGCACGGCCCAGGAAGTGCTTGGTGCCAAACTCAATCACCTGAGTGTTGGGGTAGGGTGCGTAGAACTCTTTGATATAAAGCGTTGAGCAACCTAGACCCTCAATAAACTCTTTCAGGTTAATTTCGCCATTGCCCAGCTTGCTCTCCAGCGCCGTGAACTCGCTCTTGACAATGTAAGGGGCGATATCGCGCTCAAAGATCTGCCGGTAGGCGGCGGCGGTAACCAGCTTGAGGTTGGGCTTGTCGGCCAGAGAGGTGAGCTTAAACACCTTGGTCTGCTGGCGCTGACGGTTAACCCCCTGGGCCAAACGACGCTGAACATCAGGAATGGCCCGATCTTCGCTGACGGCACCCAGTTCCACAAAGCGGGGAACGCTGGTATCAACGGCAGGAACCATGCCTTTCTCAGCCAGGCTGCCAGCCCGCATGCTGCGCAGAGCAAGGCCTTTGGGCGTCAGGTAGCGCTCGTAGGGAACGGTGTCTTCCCCAAAGGCTTCGTTGTACTCCTGGCTGTCGATGATCGAATCGACCAGGGCGTAGAACCCTTTCTTGGCGCAGATGTCGAAGTAGGCGTTGGTTTCATTGCGACCGTAGGTAGGCCGTCCTAGCAGGCGACGGTGAATGTATTCCACCGCCTTCATCACGTACAGCGACGACCAGTAGGTCTTGCGGAAGGCTTCGGACTTGGCGATCGCCCGAATGAACTCCTTCATCGAGATTTCGCCGTTCTCCAGCTTAATCTCTGCCACCTTAGAGCGCTGACCCGAGTACACCTCACGACCAAACACCTGGCGATAGGCGGCGCTAATCACCGCCTGAGTCGAGCTTTCGGAGTAGCGAACGCTGTTCTTGGTGTTGCCCGTCCTGGGAATTTGATCCAGCTTGAATACCTTGGCCCCCAGCGAACCTGGGTTCTCGGGCCGGGCTGCGGGATTGCTCAACTGGTTGTTGATGCCGGGGCCGCGGTGAATCAAGATCCGGCGAGTGTCCTTGTTAAAGAACGCTGGCGTAGCGCTGACATCGCGAGTTTCTTTGGGAAAGATGGCCCCAAACTGAATCTCCAGCGGATCGTTGCCCGAGCCGTAGGGGTGCTGATCGGGCAGAGGCTGCTCGTAGGCCGCAAAGAGGGTAATAAACTGCGGCTTCTTGCGGAAAGGAGCGCTGTAGTTAAACAGCTCAAACTGCGGCCCCCAGTTGCGGCACTCCTGGGCTTCTTGGCCCAGACCGCGCAGGTAGGGCACCGTCTCTTCGCCAAAGTAGTCGGCGTACTCTTTTGAATCGACCAGGGCGTCGATTAGAGCGGCTAACCCCCCGCTAGACACAATAGAGAAGTAGTCGCGCACTTCTTCACGGGAGCTGGGAGCACGACCTAGAATATGGCGGAAGGCCAGCTCCAGGGCGCGGCTGTTGATGTAGGGGTCGTAGAAGTTCTTGCGATAGAGCGGCGACTTGGCCAGGCGGCGCACAAACTCCTTCATGGAGATTTCGCCGTTCTTCACCTTCGACTCTAGATCAGAAACCGAAAGGGAATAGGCTCGAGTAATGTCGCGCTCAAAAACCTGACGATAGGCGGCTTTCACCACATCATTTTTCTCAACCGCCGACAGCCCTGGCTTCATGGCGTACTTGGGCCGACGCTCAGCAGCGTTGTAGTAGATCTGAGGCAGCTCCAGCCCCTGCAGATCGCTGGAGGGCCGCTGACGCAGCTTGTTTGACGGGGTGGGCGCTTTAAATTCGCTCAGCAGCACATCGAAATACTGGTCAACAATGCCCTGGGCCTCGGAGTCGCCATTCAGATAGCGTAGAGCCCCGGCCTTCATCGTTTGAATGGCCACAATGGTCGCCGCTGAGGAACAGGCACCCTCAATAATTTCCCGCAGACCGCGCACGTTAACCGAAATAATGTTGGGGTCGCCCGCCACAATAGCGTAGGTTACGTAGCGCAGGAACCAGCTCATGTCGCGCAGCGACTTGGTCATGTTGCTGGGGCCGTAGCGAGACACGCTAATCGGGCGGAACCCAGGCGGAACCGGCCCTGAGGGTGTAGAGCTGAACAGGTTTTGAAACAGACCGCCGCCGCTCTCAATGAAAGTTGAGGTGCCCAACCGGGAAGCCTCTGATTCATTCAAAACGGTGCCAGCCCGAGTTTTTTCGACCGGCGACTCGCTGTCAACCCGTTCCAAATAGGCCAGGGGAGACCCACCGGTAAAGATGCGGTTGGCCGCCTGGGAGACAATCAACTCGGAGTAACGGGTCAAGATTTCAGCAATCTGCACCCGCTTGAGGCCGGAATTAAAAAAGCCTGATAGCTCATTTAGCTCACCTCGGCCCATGTAGCGATCTTGCTGCTCGGCCTGGGAAATCGTGGCCACCGGCAGAGTTTGGTAGAGCTGGGGCCGCGCCGGTGCACTTCCACCACTTGCTTTAACACTCATGCGTTTTCAAAGGCTCCCTATGCGGACAATGACGGCATCAATTAAAGAATCTATCAATCGGTTTAGAGGTAGAGGGCGCAGAATCCTGCACTGGTCAGGGGCATCGATCAGGAAGGCTCCCTGAGCAAGGGCAAAATCACTGAACCCGCTTGAAGGTAAAGCGTTGTTAACCTCACCTGCCGGGTACCCAAGCCGGGCACCGAATGCGGTATCTATGGATGGCGGGCTGTTCGCTGACCTGGAATCAGATTAAACCGTTTCAGGACAGCAACACAGATTATTAAAAACTGTGTAACATCCGACCTGGCAAATGCCTTTGGTCATCATAGATGATGGTCACTACCCCCCTGAGAGGGCGGATAAGTTTTGTAACGTTTCGTGATAAAGCTGAGAGTCCTAACGTGTGGAAGCTGCTTTTGAAAAGGGTTTGCCCTGCTGGCCGACTGTAAACTCAGGGTTGAGGCGGGCTCATTCTGAGGAGTGCTGGCTTGAAAGTTCACCGACTCGGCTGTGGCGACATTATCAATGACCTGACCGCCTCAATTGTTATGTAACGTGAACCAACAAATTAGCTATGGACGACTCGACAACAACCCAGGTGGTTAGCGATGCGGTAGCTCGCCTCTACAACACCTATCCTTTTCCACCTGAGCCGATTCTCGACGAGGCCCCGCCAGGGTACAACTGGCGCTGGTACTGGCCTACGGTACACAGCTTTTGCACGGGGGCAGCTCCTGCCTCAGCCGCAGTGCGGGTGCTGGATGCGGGCTGTGGTACTGGGGTCAGTACCGAGTACATCAGTCACCTCAACCCAGAGGCTGAGGTGCTGGGCATTGATTTAAGCGAGCGGGCGATCGCTACCGCCACCCAGCGCTGCCAGTCCTCTGGGGCTACCAACGTTCAGTTTCGCCAGCTCAGCATCTACGACGTTGACCAAATTGAGGGCGAATTCGACTGGATCAACTGCGTCGGCGTTATCCACCACATGCCCGATCCGCTCAAAGGGCTACGGGCGCTGGCAACTAAGCTGGCCCCTGGCGGATTCATTCATTTATTTGTTTACGCTGCCATCGGCCGCTGGGAAATCTCGCTGATGCAGCGCGCGATCGCCCTGGTTCAGGGCAGCCACCGGGGCGATTACCGCGACGGGGTACAGGTGGGTCGGCAGATTTTCGCTAGCCTGCCTGAGGGCAACCGACTCAAGCAGCGAGAGCGCGATCGCTGGGCGATGGAAAACCATCGCGACGAGTGCTTTGCCGATATGTATGTCCACCCGCAGGAAGTCGATTACACCCTCGATAGCTTGTTTGAGCTGATCGAGGCCTCGGGGCTGGAGTTTGTGGGCTTCTCAAACCCTCAAGTCTGGCAGCTCGATCGCCTGCTGGCCTCAGACCCGGCCCTGCTGGCGCGCGCCCAACGCCTAACTGAAAAAGACCAGTACCGTCTGATCGAACTACTCGACCCAGAGATCACCCACTTTGAGTGGTTCCTGGCTCGCCCCCCCTACCCTCGCACTAGCTGGCAGAACGACGCCGACCTGCTGGCGGCCATTCCCATCCGCAATCCCTGTATGGAGGGCTGGCCCAGCCAAAGTATTTTCGATCACAACTATCAAATCATTTCGCTAGATGAAAAGGAGTTTGAGTTTTTGCAGGCCTGCGATGGTCAAAACGGCCTTCACAAGCAGCCCTCTGCAACGGTCTCAGACCTGCTGAGCCAGAGCGGGCTAAGTCTTGAAGACGTGCGCCAGCTGCACCAGCGCCAGCTGATCTTGTTGCATCTGCCACAGCACAATCCATAAAGTTAGGTCGAAGATAGCGGATTTACTTTTGGGAAGCGTCTATTAAGTATTATTGCCGTGATATGATCTCCCATGGCCTGCATGCGCAGGTCAAACCCTTTAACGGCTAAGGATTAGGCGCTTTTGTGGCCCCATTGCCCTCCGAACACACCGACCCCATTGCTCTAGCTGAGACAGACCTAGACCTGGGTCAACCCGACGGTCAAGATCTTCCTCCGGCTTCAGCAGATGCTATGGCAGAGTACTATCAGCTACAGCAAAATTTGTTGCTGACCACCCTGTCATTTAGCGGCGTGATCTTTGCCTCCGTCTGGTTAGCCTACTCGCTACCAATTGCTCTGAATTATTTAATAGGAGCGTGCGGTGGTGTGGTTTACTTGAGGATGTTGGCAAAAAGCGTGGCCAACATCGGGCGCGGCAGCGCCAGGCTAGGCAGTGGCCGATTAGCCCTTGTGGTCGGGCTGGTGCTGGTGGCTACTCAGTGGCAGCAGCTTCAGGTCGTACCCGTTTTTCTGGGTTTTTTGACCTATAAGGGGGCGTTAATTGCTTACACCCTCTGGACTGCGGTGCTGCCAAAATCATCGTCGGAGTCATTCCAGGAACCTGGTTCGACCTAGATCGGTGGTTCCCCAGCATAGCATGCTTTTTCCTGGTAGGTCTTAAGGAGAAGTTGATTTAAGAGATGGCGCTCAATATGTTAATGATTCATCCCTTAGTCCTGGCAGAGCTAGAGGTTGGCCAGCATTTGTACTGGCAGGTTGGTGGCCTTAAGCTCCATGGTCAAGTCTTTTTGACCTCGTGGTTTGTAATTGGCGTGCTGCTGCTGGTGTCATTTTTGGCCACCCGCAACATTCAGCGCATCCCGTCCGGTCTACAGAACTTCATGGAGTACGCCCTGGAGTTCATCCGCGACCTGGCCAAAAACCAGATTGGCGAAAAGGAATACCGGCCCTGGGTTCCCTTCGTCGGCACATTGTTTCTATTTATCTTTGTGTCCAACTGGTCTGGAGCGCTAATTCCCTGGAAGCTCATCCATCTGCCAGCGGGTGAGCTAGCTGCTCCCACTAACGACATCAACACCACTGTGGCTCTGGCCCTGTTGACGTCGTTGGCCTATTTTTACGCTGGTTTCAGCAAGCGCGGTTTGGGGTACTTTGCCAAGTACATCGAACCAACGCCAATTTTGCTGCCCATCAACATTTTGGAAGATTTCACCAAGCCCCTCTCCCTAAGTTTCCGTCTGTTTGGAAACATCCTGGCCGATGAACTGGTGGTCGCTGTGCTGGTTTTGCTGGTACCTCTCTTCGTACCGCTGCCGGTTATGGTCTTGGGTTTGTTTACCAGTGCCATTCAGGCGCTGATCTTTGCAACCCTGGCTGCGGCCTACATCGGCGAGGCCATCGAGGGGCATGGTGGTGAAGAGCATGGATGACCCCGAAGTAATTTCCGCTTGGGGGCATTCAGTTTGGTATTGGCTGGTAGGGCAGGTGCTGCCAGCCGACGTGGTCTTAGGGCCGCACCCACAAGAAACGCCTATCGAGCGTTGTCTACGACCTGACTTAATGAGTTGTTGATTGTCCAAATCGAGGTAAGACATGGATCCTATTATTGCAGGCGCTTCCGTAATCGCAGCTGCTCTGGCCGTTGGCCTGGCAGCGATCGGCCCTGGTATTGGTCAAGGTAATGCAGCTGGTCAAGCGGTAGAGGGTATTGCCCGTCAGCCCGAAGCTGAAGGTAAGATTCGCGGCACCCTACTGCTGAGCCTGGCTTTCATGGAAGCACTCACCATCTACGGTCTGGTAGTAGCCCTGGTGCTGCTGTTTGCCAACCCCTTCGCATAGATAGTCATCGACGGGCTAGGGAGAGGTGCTGTACCTTTCCCTGCCTTCGACACTGGCGATTTCCCTGTGGAATTTCACTCTGTAGTGCTGGCCCTGGGCCGGGTTAAAGGGCATACCCACAATGATGAACTTTGTTTGGTTACTGGCGGTTGAGGCCGCTGAAACAGTTGAAGAAGGCGGTGGTCTATTTGACCTCGACGCCACTCTGCCGCTGATGGCAGTTCAGTTTGTGCTGCTGGCAGTGGCGCTCAACGCGCTGTTCTACAAGCCTCTGGGTAAAGTTTTAGACGAGCGTGACGGTTACATTAGTTCCAACCAGGTTGATGCGGCAGAGCGCTTGGCCAAGGCTGAGCAGATTGCCAAGCAGTATCAACAAGAGCTGGCTGAAACCCGTCGCCAGGCCCAAACGGTAATTGCCGAGGCCCAGGAAGAAGCGCAAAAAATCGCGTCTCAAACCATTGCTGCTGCTCAGCAGGAAGCTCAGGCCCAGCGGGAGCAGGTGCAGCGCGAGCTAGACGAGCAAAAGAGTCAGGCAATGGCCACCCTAGAGCAGCAGGTGGATGGCCTGAGTCAGCAAATTTTAGACAAGCTGCTGGGTTCTTTAGCGGCCTAGGCTATTGGTAATGCCGGGATGGCTAGGCTCTTCCGGAGTTGCCCGCGTCGTTGACGGAAAGTAGGGATATGACTATTGGTTGGTTACTGGCGGCGGAAGCAGGTGGTTTTGGGGTGGATTTCAATATCCTAGAAACCAACCTGATTAATTTGGTCATTATTATTGGCGTGCTGTATTACTTTGGCGGCAAGTTTTTAGGGAAAACCCTATCGACCCGTCAGTCGGCGATTAAAACAGCGATTGTTGAGGCCGAGCAGCGTAAGCAGGAGGCCGCCGCCGCGCTGGCAGAGCAGCAGCAAAAGCTGGCTCAGGCTCAAACAGAAGCTAAAAAGATTTTGGCCGAAGCCCAGACAACAGCAGAGCGCAGTCGCGAGGAGATCCTAAAGCAGTCTCAAATCGACGTAGAACGCATGCGAGCTAATGCCGCTCAAGACCTCAGCTCTCAGGAAGCTCGGGTCATGCGAGAGCTGCAGCAGCGGATTGCGGCCCTGGCCATCGAGCGCAGCGAAGCCGCTCTGCCGGATCGGCTGAACGAGGATTTGCAGCGGCGTCTGGTGGATTCCAGTATTGCCTCGCTTAAAGGAGAATAGCCATGAACGACACAACGCTGAGTTCTGAAATTGCTGGTCCCTACGCCAAGGCTCTGATGTCGGTGGCTGATGACAACAACGCTGCTGATCAGGTAGGTGGCGAAGTCGCCAATCTTCTGGAGGTGTTGGCCAGTTCTGATGAGCTAATTGGGTTTTTGGCCAACCCGCTGATGGCTCCCGATTCTAAAAAAGAAGTGCTGCGCCAGATTGCTGAAGGAAACGTGAGCGGCTTCTTGCTGAACTTTCTGATGCTGCTGGTCGATAGGGGTCGAATCGCCTTTCTGCAGCCCGTGCTTCAGCAGTACCAAGCCCTGCTGAGAGAGCGGAACCAAACGGTTTTGGCCGATGTGACCTCTGCTGTCGAGCTTAGCGACGATCAGCAGAACGCGATTCGCGATCGCGTTAAAACCATGACTGGGGCCAACAGTGTCGAGCTATCGATCCAGATTGACCCAGCCCTGATTGGGGGACTGATCATTAAGGTTGGCTCTCAGGTGATCGACGCCAGCCTCCGAGGGCAGCTGCGTCGTATCGGTATGCAGCTAGCGGCTACCGCCTAGCCCCATTGCTTGAGTTTGCCCCCAGGGGCAGTTTCTCTGACGTCTCGTGTTTATGTAGGTTTATCCAGAGCAAGTCCTATGGTTAGTATCAGACCTGACGAAATTAGCAGCATTATTAAGCAGCAAATCGAGCAGTACAACCAGGAGGTCAAGGTCTCCAATGTGGGTACGGTGCTGCAGGTGGGTGACGGTATTGCCCGCATCTACGGCCTCGAAACCGCTATGTCTGGCGAGCTGCTGGAGTTTGAAGACGGCACCGTGGGGATTGCCCTCAACCTGGAAGAAGACAACGTGGGCGCGGTGCTGATGGGCGACGGCATCAACATCAAAGAGGGCAGCGCCGTTACCGCCACTGGCAAAATTGCGTCGGTTCCGGTTGGTGAGGCCATGCTGGGCCGCGTCGTAGACGCTCTGGCTCGCCCCATTGACGGCAAGGGTGATGTGCAAACCACCGAAACCCGTCTGATTGAATCGCCTGCCCCCGGCATTATTGCCCGTAAGTCGGTGTATGAGCCGCTGCAGACCGGCATCACCGCTATCGACGCCATGATTCCCATCGGTCGTGGGCAGCGTGAGCTGATCATCGGTGACCGCCAAACCGGTAAGACTGCGATCGCGATCGATACCATTCTCAACCAAAAGTCCGAGGACGTAGTGTGCGTCTACGTGGCCATTGGTCAGAAGGCGGCTTCGGTGGCTCAAATTGTCGACGTGCTGCGCGAGCGCGGTGCCCTCGACTACACCATTGTGGTGGCGGCCAACGCCAACGACCCCGCCCCGCTTCAGTATCTAGCCCCCTACACCGGCGCTAGCCTGGCTGAGTACTTCATGTACAAGGGCAAAGCTACCCTGATCATCTACGATGACCTCACCAAGCAGGCCCAGGCCTACCGCCAGATGTCGCTGCTGCTGCGTCGTCCGCCCGGTCGTGAAGCTTACCCTGGCGATGTGTTCTACCTGCACTCTCGCCTGCTAGAGCGGGCCGCTAAGCTCAGCCCCGAGCTGGGCGAAGGCAGCATGACCGCCCTGCCCGTAATTGAAACCCAGGCCGGTGACGTGTCGGCCTACATTCCCACCAACGTGATTTCCATCACCGACGGTCAAATCTTCCTTTCCTCTGACCTGTTTAACTCGGGTCTGCGCCCCGCCATTAATGCCGGTATTTCGGTATCGCGGGTAGGCTCTGCGGCCCAGATCAAGGCGATGAAGCAGGTAGCTGGTAAGGTGAAGCTTGAACTGGCTCAGTTCGACGAGCTACAGGCGTTTTCGCAGTTTGCCTCTGACCTGGACGCTGCAACCCAGAAGCAGCTGGCCCGTGGTACGCGCCTGCGCGAACTGCTCAAGCAGCCTCAGTACTCTCCCTTACCGGTGGAAGAGCAGGTAGCGATCATTTACGCCGGCATCAACGGCTACATGGATGAGGTGCCCGTGGATCAGGTGACGGCTTTTGCCAAGTCTTTGCGCGACTACCTCCGCAACAGCAAGCCCAAGTTTGGCGAACTGATTCGCAGCGAGAAGAAGCTCGGTGACGAAAGCGAAGCCATCCTCAAGGACGCGATCGCTGAAGCGAAGCAAGCCTTTATGGCAGCCGTCTAAATCTCCTGTTTTGGTCGGGGTGGGGCTCAGGCAACACCCCGGCTCTCGACGACCCTTAGGGATCCACTATGCCTAACCTAAAAGCGATTCGAGACCGCATTAAGTCTGTTAAAAATACTCGCAAGATTACTGAAGCGATGCGCCTGGTGGCGGCGGCTAAGGTGCGTCGCGCTCAGGAGCAGGTGATTGCCACCCGACCCTTTGCCGATCGCCTGGCTCAGGTGCTCTACGGCCTGCAAAGCCGACTCCGGTTTGAGGAGGCCGATCTGCCTCTGCTGAAGCAGCGCGACGTTCAAACCGTGGCTCTGCTGGTCATCTCCGGCGATCGCGGCCTTTGCGGCGGCTACAATACCAACGTCATCCGCCGGGCCGAAATCCGGGCTCAGGAGCTGGCGGCTGAGGGCTTAAACTACAAGTTTGTGATTGTGGGCCGTAAGGCTAACCAATACTTTAAGCGCCGCGACCAGCCCATCGAGTCCAGCTTTATCGGTATGGAGCAAATCCCAACCGCCGCTGAAGCTTCGACGATCGCAGACGAGTTGCTGTCACTGTTTCTCTCCGACGAAGTCGATCGCGTTGAGCTGATTTACACCCGGTTTGTGTCGCTGGTCAGCTCTCGACCAGTCATTCAAACGCTGCTGCCCCTCGATCCTCAGGGTCTAGAGGTATCGGATGACGAAATTTTCCGGCTTACAACCCGGGGTGGTGTCTTCCAGGTAGAGCGCGAGAAGGTGACTGGGCCAGCTCCAACGGAATTTCCCCAGGACATGATTTTCGAGCAGGATCCGGTGCAGATTCTAGATGCGCTGCTGCCCCTGTACCTAAATAATCAAATTCTGCGGGCGCTGCAGGAGTCGGCGGCAAGCGAACTGGCTGCCCGCATGACGGCCATGAACAACGCCAGCGACAACGCGAAGGAACTGGCTAAGACCCTCAACCTGACCTACAACAAGGCGCGTCAGGCCGCTATTACCCAGGAAATTCTGGAAGTGGTAGCCGGGGCTAACTCTCTGTAAGTCTGGAAACAACCTACATTCACAATTTAAAAGCCCGTCACAGGTGTGACGGGCTTTTCTTTTTGGGGCCGATTCTTTAGCCGTGGCGCTTTTGGTGCCAGGCCCAGGCGTGGGTCAAAATGGTGTCAATATCGGCGTACTGCGGGTTCCAGCCCAGTATGCTGCGGGCGCGATCGCTGCTTCCCACCAGCGCTGGCGGGTCGCCGGGGCGGCGTTCAACTTCCACCACCGGGATGCTCTTACCCGTGACTCGTACCGCCGCGTCAATTACCTCTCGCACCGAGAAACCGCTGCCGTTGCCCAGGTTAAAGACGTTACTCTCGCCACCGTTGAGCAGGTATTCCAGGCCCAAAATGTGGGCATCGGCCAGGTCGCACACGTGGATGTAGTCGCGGACGCAGGTGCCGTCGGCGGTGGGGTAGTCGGTGCCAAAAACGCTAATTGACTCTCGTTTGCCCAAGGCCGTTTGCAGCACCAGGGGAATCAGGTGGGTTTCGGGGTTGTGGTCTTCGCCCAAGAGCCCGTTGGGGTGGGCACCGGCCGCATTGAAATAGCGAAAGCGCACCGATCGCAAATTGTAGGCTTTGTCGTAGTCGGTTAGAATGCGCTCCACCATCAGCTTGGTGGCACCATAAGGGTTGATTGGGTTTTGGGGGTGGGTTTCGGTCATCGGCATTTCCTGGGGCACACCGTAGGTGGCGCAGGTCGAAGAAAATACGAAGTTTTTGACCCCGGCTTCTACCATGGCATCAAGCAGCGATAGGGTGCCCACCACGTTGTTTTCATAGTATTTGGCCGGATCGCTGACCGACTCACCCACGTAGGCATAGGCCGAAAAGTGCATGGCCGCGCTGATGTCGTAGCGGTTAAAGATTGACTTGAGCAGCGCTTTGTCGAGGGTGCTGCCCTCAATTAGTTCGGTTTTTAGCACATTCTCCACTAGGTCACGATGGCCGTAGACCAGGTTATCGAGAATCAAAACCCGGTAGCCCGCTTCCTGGAGGGCCATCACCGCATGGCTGCCGATGTAGCCAGCCCCTCCGGTAACCAGGATAGTTTTTGTATCAGCTGTCATAGGAATTATCTCTAGGGTGTTCAGTACTAGCTAAGCCACAGCCCCAAGGTGGTGCTGGCTGAGTGATGTCATTTTAGCTTTAGCCCCAGACCCACCCCGATGTCTAACGGTAGAGTCACCAACTTTTTATCTCTTGGCAAGGTTGTCTTACAGAAAGAAAACGCTGTGAATTAACGGGTCTGGTGCCGCCCTGACCCCGCTTAAATAAGTTTTAACCAAAGCTTACCGCCCGCTTAGTCCTCCCATGAAGCTTTGCCGTGCGTAATGGCCGAAGATAGCCCCGTAGCAATCGCTACAGGATGTAACCCCCAAGTGTTATCTATGGCTGACTTCACGCTCCAACTCTTTCACGCGGCTGATCAAGAGGGTAATATTTCTGCCCTGGATGATGCTCCTCGATTTTCGGCTGTATTAAACGCCCTAAAGAACCAAGATATTGATGGTGACGGTGTCGCTGGCTTTGCCAATACCCTGGTTTTGTCCTCTGGAGACGCCTATATTCCCGGTGTATTCTTCAGTGCCAGCGGCGAGGCGTTTGGTGGGGCTGGGCGAGGCGATATTTTAATTCAAAATGCGCTGGGCTTTCAGGCGATCGCCTTCGGCAACCATGAATTCGACCAGGGCACGGCCCTGGTCGCCGACTTGATTGGAGCTAGCGAAGACGATCTGACCACTGAAATCGACGAGTCGTTTGCGGGCACAGCATTTCCCTACCTGAGCAGCAACCTCGACTTTAGTACCGACGCCAACCTGGCTGGTCTGGTCGTGCCCGATGCCCAGGCACCGCAGCCCAAGGGCATTGCTGCCTCAACGGTAATTGAGGTCAACGGTGAAAGAATTGGGGTAGTCGGGGCCACGACCCCGACCATCAGCAACGTTAATGTCCGTATTTCCAGCCCGGGCGATGTCACGGTGCTGCCCCAGCCCTTCGATAGCACCCCCACGCCGGAGCAGCTCGATGCGCTAGCGGCTGAAATTCAGGCCGACGTCGATGCCCTGCTAGCCACCAACCCCGACATCGACAAAGTTGTGCTGCTGGCTCACATGCAGCAGATTGCCATTGAACAAGAGCTGGCCCAGCGGCTGTCGAACGTAGATATTATTGTTGCCGGTGGGTCAAATACCCGGCTGCTTGACGAAACCGATCGCCTCCGCGCGGGTGATACTGACCAGGGAGTCTATCCTATCGTTCAAACTGGGGCTGATGGCAACCCCGTCGCGGTGGTCAACACCGACGGTAACTACAAGTACGTCGGTCGCCTGGTGATCGACTTTGACGAAAACGGGGTGCTGCTGCCGGAGAGCTACGACCCAACCATCAGCGGGGCCTACGCCACCGATGAACAGGGCGTTGCTGATGTCAGTGGCCAGGGATTGGCCGATCCCCAGATTGTGGCGATTACCAATGCATTACGCGAGGTCATTATTGCCACGGAGAGCAATGTCTTTGGCGTCAGCGACGTCTTTTTGGAGGGGCGGCGCGGCGCGGTTCGTAGCGAAGAAACCAACCTGGGCAACTTAACCGCCGACGCCAATCTGGCCGTTGCGCGCGAGGTTGACCCCACCACCGTCATTTCGCTCAAGAATGGCGGCGGCATTCGCAACCCAATTGGTCAAGTGGTCGTGCCAGCGGGCGGCACCGGGGATGCTGAACTCTTGCCCAACGAAGAAATTCCTGGGGTGAAGCCAGCGGGCGGCATTTCTCAGACTGATATTGAGAACACGCTGCAGTTTAACAACGAGCTATCGCTGATTACCGTGACCGCCGCAGAGCTTCTAGCGCTGGTTGAACACGGCATCTCGGGAGTCGTCGCAGACGACAGCGCCACGCCTGGAGCCTTTCCTCAAATTGGTGGGTTCTCCTTTAGCTTTGATGCCACGGCTGCACCGGGCGATCGCGTTCAGTCCCTGGCGATCGAGGCTGAAGACGGCACCGATATCGATGTCGTGGTCCAAAACGGCGAGATTGTCGGTGACCCCAGCCGCACCTTCCGCATGGTGACGCTGAGCTTTTTGGCTGACGGTGGCGACGGCTATCCTTTCCCCACCGAGGCAGGGGCTAACCGCGTCGATCTGGTCGATGAAACTGCGCCTGCCACGGGCGATGCCACCTTCGCTGCCGATTTTTCGGAGCAGGATGCCCTGGCCGAGTATCTGTTCGACAACTTCGGGACAGAAACCCCCTTTGCCGCCGCTGAGACCGATCGCAGTCTAGATACCCGGGTTCAAAACCTGGCCTTCCGCAGCGATTCCGTCATTGACGACAGCACGGGTGAACCTACCCCGCCGCCCGATTTCTCCGGTGGTTTCGACGGCCCCTTCACCCAAATTGGCCGACTAGAACTCGAAGACGGAGCCGAGATCAGTGCCTACGATGCCGACTCTCAAAGGCTCTTTGTAGTTTCTGGCGAGCCCACGCTGCAGGTCGTCGACCTCAGCGACCCCACCGTACCGATCGCGCTGCCGCCGATCGACTTGAGCGCGTTCGGCGGCAGCATCAACAGCGTTGCGGTCAGCAATGGTATTTTGGCCGTCGCCATCGCCGCTGACCCAGCCACCGACAACGGTAGCGTCGTCTTCCTCGACGCCGATGGCACAGTGCTGAACAGCGTCACCATAGGAGCCCTGCCCGATATGCTGACCTTCACCCCCGACGGCACCAAAGTTCTGGTGGCCAACGAAGGTGAGCCCAATGCTGACTACACTATCGATCCTGAAGGTTCGATTAGCATTATCGACCTCAGCAATGGCGTAGCCAATGCCACGATCGCAACCGCCGGGTTCACGCAGTTTAACGATCGCGCCGACGAGCTAAAGGCGGCTGGCGTGAAGCTGTTTGGCCTGAACGCTACGGTCGCCCAAGACGTTGAGCCAGAGTACATTGCGGTTTCGCCCGATGGCACCACCGCCTGGGCCACGCTGCAGGAGAGCAACGCCTTTGCCCTGGTAGATATCGCCAGCGCCACCGTGACCGATATCCTGCCCCTGGGCTTTAAGGACTACAGCCGTGGGCCTAAGCTCGATGTCAGCAACGAGGATGGCGGCATTAATTTGCAAAACTGGCCCGTGTTTGGCGTTTACCAGCCCGATGCGATCGCCAGCTACACCGTCAATGGCATGACCTACTACGTCACCGCCAACGAGGGCGATGCTCGCATTCGCCCCGACGGTGACCTGGAAGATGAAGCAGGCAATGTCATTGCTGAGGAAGGTATTTTCTTCAACGAAGAAGCCCGGATTGCCGATGTGGTGCTTGACCCCACCGCCTTCCCCAATGCAAATGTCTTGCAGCTAGACGAAAATCTAGGCCGCCTCAACATTACGACGGCGCTGGGCGATACCGATGGCGACGGCGACTTCGACGAGCTCTACAGCTTTGGCGGTCGCTCTTTCAGCATCTGGGATCAAACCGGCAACCTCGTATTCGATAGCGGCGACGACATGGCCAACATCACCGCGCAACTCACCCCAGAGCTCTTCAACGCCAACGAGGGCGACCCGGCGGAGTTCGACCAGCGCTCCGACGACAAGGGGGCCGAACCCGAGGCACTGACCGTTGCTCAGGTGGGCGATAAGACCTACGCTTTTGTTGGCCTTGAGCGGGCTGGTGGGGGCGTCTTGATCTATGACATCAGCAACCCCTCTGCCCCCACCTTTGAGCAGTACATTCGGGACGATCGCGACATTGCCCCTGAAGGTTTAGCCTTTATTGCCTCAGCAGACAGCCCCAACGGCAACCCGCTGCTGGTGGTGGCAAACGAAGTCAGCGGCACCATCACGATATTTGAAACCGATGCCCCAGGGGAACCTGAGCCCGAAGTGCCTGGCGTATTGCTCGACCTGCGCGACATTACCGGCGACGTGTCCACCACCTTTACGGTGAATCGAGAGGCCGCCTTCGACAACTTCGTGGGTTTCTACCGGGTGAGCGACACTAACGGCGGCATCGACATCGACGGCAACGGAACGGCTGACGTTACGCCTGGCCAGGCCGGTTACACCAAGGCGGCTCTGGATGCTCGCGCGGAGTCTGTAGCGTTGACTACGGCTAACCTGAGCGAGTCTGTCTTTGAGGCAGACGTGGCTGGGGGCAACCTTTACGCGCCTTTCCTGATTGTCAATGGCACTCCAGACGGCTTCAATGCCAGTCGGGTGTACTTTGCCTTTGGGGCCGCCAACCCCGATGGCGTTGAGCACGTGCGGGTTGCGGATGGAGCAATTGGGTTTGAAGACCAGTTTGGCGGCGGCGATAACGACTTCAACGACTTGGTTGTCGCAGTTGGGTCGCTAGCCTAGACATTAATGCAGTCGGCGGGAATGGTTCATTCTTGAACCATTCCCGCCGCTTATGTCGCTTTTTGTCGTGTCGATATTGCGATCGCGGACCCATTCCCCCATCTCGCTTGAGGGATTAAACCTGCTGCGATCGCAGGTTTGAACCCCAACGGGCAAACACTAGCTGTAGCCAAAACAACTAAACAACAAAATCTCAAAAAAGCTCAAGATAACGTTATGAAAAGCAAGCAATTTTAGTCATCTTAATTAAGTTTAGACGTAGACTAGTTTACCTCTAGGTATAAGTTGCTTTATCTCAGCGCTGAGGCTCGGCCCCATAGGCCGCCCAGAACCGCCGCCTATCCAGTAAGTACCCTACAGATAACCCGTAGAAGCCATCTATACAAGGATCTGAGAACTCGGGCTGAATCAAAATCTTTACGTCCATTTAGAGCTGGCATGAACCTAACCGGCCTGATTAGACGGTATTTTACTAACTAGATTGCTGATGACTTTTTGATGGCCAAAGGGCAATATTGTTGTAGAGGCTTTAGGCCCCCTTCAAAAGTCACCTTTAATGAAATCCTTTCCCACTATTGATGCCAGCCAGCTGCTTGACTTTAATACCGCTGCACTAGCCGTTCTGACCTACCTTCACGACCGACTCGGGTTTGATTTGTGGATGGTTACCCGCACCGAGGGCAACGATTGGATTGTCCTGCAGGCCAACGATCAGGGCTACGGGGTAAAAGCAGGAGACGTCTTTAGCTGGACTGATTCATTTTGTTCACGCATGATCCAAGGCGAAGGGCCGCGCATTGCTCCCTGTTCTGACGACGTAGCGGCCTACCTCCAAGCGCCCATTGGTCAACAGGTCAAAATTGGAGCCTACGTAGGGGTTCCCCTTGTCAACGAAGATGGCAGTCTGTTTGGCACGCTGTGCGCTATCGATCCAGCCCCGCAGCCTCCCGCTATTCAGCAAGAACTACCCCTGGTTGAACTGCTGGCCCAGCTGCTTAGCCGTATCCTTCACGCCGATACCAAAGCTGCCGAGCAGGCTCGCCTAGCCGAACGACTGCAAACTGAGGCCCTCACAGACGTGCTAACCGGGCTTTACAACCGCCGCGGTTGGGATCAGCTGCTCGATAGCGAAGAAGAACGCTGCACCATCTACGGCTATCCGGCCTGTATTGTCGTTATCGATATAGATGGGTTGAAAACCATTAACGACAGCCAGGGCCACGCCGCCGGAGATCACCTACTGCAGCAGACTGCCGCTGTGCTGCGGCAGATCACCCGCAAGCAAGATATCGTCGCTCGCATTGGCGGCGATGAGTTTGCCATGCTCTGTGTTGAATGCTCCTTAGACGAAGGTGAGCATCTGAAAACCCGTTTAGAGCAGGTTCTAGCCGCTAGCGAGCTACAGGCTTCGGTGGGCATTGCCGGACGCCATCCAAGTCAGGGGCTGCGATGGGCCTGGGCCAACGCCGATCTCGCTATGTACGGCTTCAAACGCCTTCGCCAAGCCGTCTCTCCTTAGTGGGAGATCTCATGGATGTGACTGTTGCAGAGTGTCCCAATCGGTTTAGAATAGCTGAAGGCTGTAGCAGTTAAGGCCCATCTGCCCAGGTATCTTGCCTGAAGCTCTTGCCCAAAACTGACGGCCAAAAAAATCGCAACTCGGTTTGACAAGGGGTTCCCCTTTATCTATACTGAGGAGTGTTGAAAAGCCAGGCCCCCATCGTCTAGAGGCCTAGGACACCTCCCTTTCACGGAGGCGACGGGGATTCGAATTCCCCTGGGGGTATATCTCACAACACACGAAGCAATCAGCCCTGTAGCGCCCAAAAGCCTACAGGGCTTGCTTTTAGAGTAGCGTTTAGAAATGTGTATTAACCCTAATGCACCCTGATTAACCCTGATTGACCCTCTTTTTTTAGGCCACATTTTAGGCACGAGGTTTGGACATGGATTTTGAAGACGTTCTAGCCTGGTCTGCTTTAACAGCTGCGCTGCTGATGCTGGCGGTATCTCTCACCATACTGGTGCTGATTTTGTTCGGCTTCATCACAGTTTTGCCCTGCGACGATAGTTGCCAGTACGCCCCTATGATCTGGCCTCTGCCTGGTGGGGGCTTCAGTATTGGCTGACATCAGCGGGAAATTGCGCCAGGTGAATGGCCGCCTCAAGGCCAGTAAGGTAGGGGTCACTGTTGAGCAGCACGGGGGCGTACTGCGACTTCGCGCCACCCTGCCACCGAAGCCAGGCAGCACGGCCAAGGAACCCAGCCAGCAGCGCATCAGCCTGGGGCTGCCAGCGAACCCTGACGGCCTACGGCGGGCCGAAAAGGAGGCGCGGCTGCTGGGGGCACAATTGGCGGCCAGAGAATTTGATTGGGAGCGGTGGGGCGTTTCGGGGGCATCTGTACCCACATGGAGCTGTGAGGCTGCAATAGAGGCATTTCGGGCCGCTTACTTCGCTGCCGGTGGCACTGCCGACACGTGGGAGGGGGATTATTTCAAACCGCTGCGTAAGTTGCCCCCAGGGGCCACGGTAGAACCGGAGGTGCTGCGCCATCTGGTGGAGGACACCGCGCCCAACAGCCGATCGCGGGTTCGGGTTTGCGTGGCGGCGGCGGCCCTGGCCAAGTTTGCCGGGGTGGAGTTCGACGCTAGCCCCTACCGGGGGAACTACAGCCCCACTAAGGTGGCCCCGCGAGACTTGCCCACCGACGCGGCGATCGTCGAGGCCAGGAATTCTGTACAAAACCCGGCGTGGCGGTGGGTGTTTGGCATGATGGCGACCTATGGCCTGCGAAACCACGAAGTGTTCCACGTTGACCTGAGCAGCTTCCCTCGGGTGAAGGTGCGCGAGACGACGAAAACGGGGGCCAGGGAGGTGTGGCCCTGCTACCCAGAATGGGCGGAAGAATGGGGGCTGATTAACCCCATCTTTCCGCCCGTTGATTTGAACCGGAGCAACCAGAAGATCGGGCATTCGGTTTCGAAGTATTTAAGCCCCAGGCTGGCGTTTGTGCCCTATGACTTGCGCCACGCCTGGGCTATTCGTACGCTGCTGTTTGGCTGGCCGGTGGAGCTAAGCGCTCGACAGATGGGCCATAGCGTGGATGTTCACACTCGCACGTACCAGCGGTGGATCAGCTCTCAGCAGATTGAGATGGTGTATCGCCTGCTGGTGGAGCGGAGCGATCGGCCTCGACCGCCGGAGTCCAAAGAGTCCCAGCTTTGAGCTTTTCTTCAACGCCCGGCGGGTATTCGTTGATCCAAATCCCTTGGGTACCCTCAAGGCTTTTTCTAAGGCTTGCCATAAACTCGGGGGCTTGAACACGGGCGACAAAGTTTCTGTATTTGTCGTCTCCGGTGACCGCGATGGCCGCCAGCTCTACCCCAAGCTCAGGAGGGGTTAGGCGAAGGGCTCTTTCGACGCGATCGCACATTCCAGCGTCGTTTTGGTCAACCCAAATCTCTAATCTGTACACGCTTAAGCCTCCATCAGCTTCTGAATTTTCTTGACGTGCCAGCGGTAGGTGGGCCGCCAGGCGTTGGGGTTGAGAACGCGGTAGTGGGTGCCACGCTTGAAGATGGTATCGCGGTTCTCTCGCAGGTACTTGGCAGAGCAGCCCAGCTCGGCGGCGGCCTCGGTGGTGGGGAGCCACACGCGGGTGACGGTTTTCTTAGCCATCGACTTTTTGCCCCCACTCTTCGACCAGGCGGCCCAGCATGAGCCACTGTTCATCTGTGGTCAGCGTTCCGAACATCTCTTCAGCTTCGGCCAGACGATCAGCCCAGACCTTAGACACTGGCTCTGGTTGGGGGCGAACGACTAACTGAAAGGTGCCTTTTGAACTTTCGCTGGTGATCATGAACGGCGACGCCTGAGCCTTCGGTACGAGCCACCCTTCAGCCAGGCCCTGGGCGATGGTCTCGGCATCGGCGGCGGGTTTGCAGATGGGGAGGCCGTTTGGCGTGTGATTGGCCTCTGTGGGGTTTTGTACGTTATCGGTTTTGTTTAGCTGGCGGGCTATCTCTTTTAGATGCTCGGCCAGGTGCAGGGGAACGCGGATCGCCGTTGTGGGGCAATTCCACTCAGATGGTCTACCCATGGTCGCAATCCTCCCCAAGGAGCCATTCGGCATCGTGACGGAATTTGTACTGCCTCCAGGGGGAAAGGCCCTGGTTTAGCAGGTATGGCGACCACACCCAATCAAGAGAGGCGTCAAAGAATATCCCGTAGACATCCCATTCAAGCGTCAGTAGCAGGTAGGGCAAATGGCCCTGAAGAATACAGCTCAGCCATCTACCCATCGATCGCACCTCCCAGCAGCGATAACTGCCCATCTCGCTCGCGTTTGGCCTGGCGGTTGGCCTCACGGTAGGGGGCATCGTGGCGCAAATGGCAGACGGAGCACAGCGCCCGCAGGTTGCTGGGGTCGTTATTACTCGGGTCTTGGTCAAGGTGGGCCACGGTGAGGACGAATCGCCCAGGGGCGTCGCAAATAGTGGAGACGGCGGTGTGGTTCACCCAGTCAAGCTCTGGCCAGTCCTCGCCTTCCATTCGCACGACAAACTCAAACAGTGACTCATCGGGTTTGCGGCAGGGTCGGCCACAGTGCTGACAGTGCCAGCGAGCAACCTCTTTCACCGCTATGGCGATCGCCTCCCAGTTTTCGGGGTAACGGCTTCTATCCATTGGCATCGCTGCTCACCTCCAGAATCTTCACTTCAGTAGGGCTGTAGGAGCGGGTGATCATCCAGCCTTCGCGCTTCACTTCGGCCTTTCCATCCAGGTGGGCTACAACCCAGGCGATCACCCCATCGAATCGACCGGCTTTAATCTCGACCTTCGCGCCGATGGGTGGGAGGTCTATAGATGGTTCTGACTCGGAGCATAGAGATTCATCTTGCTTATTTCCTCTCTTAGGAAGTTGGTCGGTCGGGTTGGTCAGGTTGGATCGTGTGCCAGTCGAGTGGACAGTTTCAGTTTTCGTAGAGTCGTTTTCTTGAGGTTGGTCAGGGGGTTGGTCACTAGGTTGGTCACTAGGTTGGTCACCTTGATTTACGGAGGTTTCACCCTCATTGATCCAACCTGACCAACCTTCATCATCAAACTTTGGATTTATCCAATATCTAGGCCGCCTTCCATTGACCAACCTCCTGACCGTCCTCCACCCGTTGACCCTTAAAAGGTTGGCCACCCTCATTTCTTCGCGCTTGCCCTGCCGGTCGAAGGGCAGCTGTAGCCCTATAGTCAACACGTCGGCGGCGGTGACTTCCTTGAAGTCTTCGGCGTAGTCGAGCACCTTCTTTTCCCACGGGTCGGTGGTGATGTAGTTCGCCGCATCCTCCATTGCCGCCTGGCGTAGCTCTGATGGCAGCTCCCACCGTTCGCCGCTGCGGAAGGCGTGAACCACAGCAGCCCAGATGCGATCGCGCTCGACGGCCAGCTGCTGCAAGGGCACCATCGGAATCTCGACCGGAATCACCCAGTAGCGCCGGTTGCCGGTGGCGTCGGCTAGAAACTCGGTTTCGTTGGTGCTGCCCACGATGATGCTGGGGCGTTTAAACTCCTGCACCGATCGCCCGTAGGGGGGCCGCACCTGGTCGGTTTGGGTGGTGATGAATGCCTTCACCGCGCTGATGTCCTTCCGCTTAAAGACGGCCTCAAGCTCGGCCCACTCGATAAACCAGCTCTGGTGAAGCTTCAGGCGCTCGTCTTTGTCGCTGCTGCTGCCTACGGTGTCGTCGAACCACTCTTCCCCTGCGAGCACCTTCCAAAAACTCGATTTGCCCACGCCCTGGCCCCCAGACAGGATGCAGACCGTATCGACCTTGCACCCTGGCCAGAAGGCGCGGGCCACGGCAGAGATCAGTGTTTTGCGCAGGTAGACGCGGTGCAGCTCGGTGGTGGTGCCCAGGTAGGTCTCGCCCAGGCTATCCAGCAGCTCGCTGTCGGCGGGGTAGAGCTTGGCGCAGTGGTTGAGGTATTCAGCCACGGGTGAAAAGCTTTGCTGGCGGGCGATGTGGCTACAAATGGTGGTGCAGTCCACATCGGGCAGCTGAATATTGTACGAAAGGGCGAGCTGTAGGCGTAGCTGGTCAAAGTCGCAGGGGTCGCCGTCGAGTTCCACCTGGGCTTTTAGCTCATTCCACCGCAGACGGCCCTTGAGGCGGTCAAAGACCATGGTGTAGCGGCGGGCCAGGGCGCAGGGCTCGCCCTCGGGTGCTTCGGTGTCGGCCTCGTCGGCTTCCGCCTTCCACTCCTCCAGTGTGGGGGCGGCGGTGATCCTTTCGGCAACTTTTACCCCAGCAGCGATCGCGTCGTCGATGCCTTTATAGCGGTTGTCCCACTCCACTACGTAGACCATGGCCCCTTTGGCGGCCAGCATTCGCCCCAGGTTGTGCAGTGCTCGCCTCACCTGGCGTTTCTCTACGATGTCTCGGTCAAAGAACAGGTGAAAGACCCGGCCATAGGCACAAAAAAGCTCTAGCTCTGGCCGTAGTCGCCCCAGCTTGCCGCCGGTGGCCACCCCAGGGATGCTGATAGCTGGTATGCCCTTGCTGAGTAGTGCCCCCGCTTTCTTGGCCCCCTCACAGATGGCGATCGCCTGACTGGTGTCGGTGATCAGCTTGCTCCAATAGTCGCTTTCCTCCATTTCGAGAAACAGCGGGGCCAGGGCCTGGCGGCTGGGGCTGAAGTACTTACGGGGCTTTTTGGTCTCTGGGTCGGTGGGTGGTTTGTCTGGCTTGTATTGAGCCCCGGCAAATGTGCGTTCGCCGGTGGTGGGACTGACCCCTGCAACGGCCCATCCTGGTGCCAGCTCGGTGCTGTGCTTCCACCGTTTGTCGGTGTTGCGGTTGAGGAGTTTATCGACCTCGCTGGGGTCGTCTATGATCCAAACGTTGCGGGTTATGATGCCGTCACAAACCCCTGAGTTCTGCCACTCTTGGTTGTGTGCTTCCGTTAAAATTGGTGTAGATTCTGGCATAGTCTATTTCTGATACGGGTACGAATGCGGTGGCGGGGTGATGGCCCGCTTTGCGTCTCACAACAAAAAAGGGGCGGCTCCACTCTCAGGGAGCCGCCCCTTTCTGTTCAGAAACAACCGTCGTCTAGCTCGGCTTCTACTACGCCCTCGTCTGCTGGGGCCAGAAGCGACTGAAACGGTTCTAGTGTTGGGGCATCGGGGTTGAGGCCCTGAGCTTTGAGGAATGATGCGGTTTGGTTCCACTGCTCAGCAGCGGTTTTGATCTTTTCTTCCAGCATTCCTAGGTCACGCTTATAGCGGTAGATGCGGCTATACAGATCGTCTGCCGTGCCGCCAGAGCCAGTGTTGAGGGCGATCGCCTTCTCTCGGAGCTGGGCTACTACGTCCTCTGCCGTTTCGCCTTCCTCAAGGTTGGCTCTGAGGCTGATGCGCTCGTTGTTGTAGTCGCCCAGGTTGTAGAGGGCTTGGTATTCGACTTGGGTGATTTTCATAGGGGTGAAGGGGTGAAGGGGTGAAGGGGTGAAGGGGTGAAGGGGTGAAGGGGTGAGCTAAATGGCCCCCATTTCCATCAGCACATCGTGAATCTGCTCGGGGGTGGCCTGGGGGTAGACCCGCCGCACATCTCGCAGGGTGTGGGCCAGGGCGACCAGGGCGGCTTGCTCCTGCACTCCGCACCAGTACCACGGCGCGGCCAGGTGGCTCATTTCGGCGGCTTCGATGCCGTCGTAATAGCAGGGCCACGGTTCTGGATTGGTCTCAAAAGGCAGGCAGCCGTGGATGTTTCTATCCACCAGCAACTGCACCCACCCCAGCAGGGCGCGCCATCGTGGGCAGTGGAGCCACCCCACCACTTCACGGCCCCCACTGTCGAACGCCGGAGCCCCTAACAGCGGGCGGAATGGCGGGAAAAGTTCTATGGGCATTTGCGGTATCTCCAGAGATAGATGACTGAGAGAATACGAAAAGGGGTTGCATTTTGCGATGCAACCCCCTGTAGTCTCTTGAGGTATGCAATATGCATGTCATTTATACTTGCATATTGCATGTGAATGTGCAATGATTGATGACAAGTTGTTTGATTCGGAAGGTGATCCTCCCGTGAAGCAATTACGGATGTTGCTTGGTATGAGCCAGTTTGAGTTCGCAGTGTTGGTGGGAGTTACCCCTTCCACCGTGAGCCGTTGGGAGGACGGTAAAGGCAGGCCGTCTTTTACCCCTGGAGGGTTTAAGCGCTTGCTAGAAGCCTTGGCTCCTTACGGGCTAACACTAAATGACCTGCCCGACGATCTAGGTCGAGCAGGTCAGAGTTAGGAGTTCAGTTCAGTTAGTTAAAGTTGCAAACCCCAGGGGCCACGGTTGGCACTGCAAACCCCTGGGATTACCCCACGAAGGGCATTTCTATTATGTATCGAGATCCGTACACCCTGGCGTCTGCTCACCTTGACAACCAGGCAGCAGACCTGCCCCTGCACCATATCGACCAAGACGACGCGATCGCCACGGCCCAGGCCGTCAGGGTCAATAACCCCGCGATCGGTGCGATGACTGCCCACATCAAAGCGGTTCGCATTCTAGCCGCCACCCAATAACCGTTGCTGAGTTTCGCGCCCCCGGCTCTCCTGGGGGGCGCTTTTTTGTTGTTTAAACCTTTGTCATTGCAACCGCTATGAAAGTCTCAGAGATTCGTTGTCCCAAATGCAATAGCCGCCGTCTCAGAGGAAACATATTAACCGAAGTATGGATTTGCCGTGATTGCTTGCACACTTGGACTACCAAGGATTAGCCATGAACAACAATTGCGAAAGCGCCCAAATAACACTCTCAACAGATGCAGATGGGCGCAGTTGGGAGCACTTTTGGTTAGGGCGAAACTACATCTTCTCCAACCAAATTCCCGACCGCCAGAGCTTCACTACTACTAACCCCGGCGAGGTCATTTATAGCCGTGGTTTATGTCAGTGGAGCGCTCCACCAGCAGGCCAATTTAACAACCAAGCAAACGCTGCCACAGGTGGCATGAGCGATGGTGGTTTTGGCGTTCTGGTGTTGCTCGCCGCCGCTGGTGCTGGCGTCTGGTATTACCTCAACCGAGGCAAACAAACCGACCCCAACTACAGCCCTCACGCTGACTTAGATATCAGCCTGCCTCGTCTGGCCACCACTCCCACCTATGAAGTGGAGTACATCGAGCTAGAGGACGGGGAAGAGCTGCCAGACGGCTATGAGCTGGTAGAGGAGGATGGGGACGACCGCCCAAAGCACCTGGTGGCGCAGGGGAATTCGACCAACGGAATTCCTAGCGTTGAGCCCCTCGAATTCGCACGGAATTCGCACGAATTCGAGGGGAATTCGCAAAGCGGCCATGCGAATTCGCAAAACGGGGTAGATGCGAATTCGCTAGGAATTCCGGGGGTTCCAGCCGATTCGCACGATTGGCCACCTAAACACGCTGCCGCCCCCTGTGACCCACTGCAGCCAGAGCAAGAAGGAGAGTTTGACGTCTACCGAAAGCACGTCGATCAAGACGGCCTCAACCCCAAAGGTAACGACATTATCAAGTCGGTCTGGGGCGTCACCCCAGGCCGTAGCGCTGCCTATGAAGCCGCCCGCCGTCGCCGTGATGAGTTTGCAAAACGCCTCGACTATTACCGCTATGAGGAAATGTAGAAAATGGCAAAACGCAGAGCCCGTAGAATCAATACTGACCAGCGAACCCCTAGCGCAACCAACATCTCAACCGCTATTTCAACCACACCCCCGAGGGTTTCTCCTGAGCGAGTAAATCTAGTTTTAGTGTGTCTAACCATTGCCGGTTTTGCTGCGATCGGCTCTGATTGTTGGATGAGTTGGGAAGGCTTTCGTACCATGCCCGTTGAATGGTGGATAGCCGTAGTTTTAACCACCATTGTTGCCGTTTCTCAGCTGGGATCCGGCGTCATTCAGGCTCTAGGCGGCAACCCATTTACAGGCATTGGTGGCAGTGCCAGCGGTGACGGCATGTGGGGGCTAACATTGCGCGGTTTATATGGCCTCGATATCTTTTCTAATTTCTCTGGTTTCGGCGGTGCTCAGTATTTCAGACCTGGTTGACTGACAAAAGCTGAGTCCAGGTCGCTGGGTGCCCTACTGTGCGGTAGTTTCGGAGATTGGAAGGGAGAAGGGGGAGCCAGCGTTCTAAGCTTAGATACCACTCAAAACCATGAACGCT
>NZ_JBNXVS010000002.1:0-351785 GCF_050565655.1 Nodosilinea sp. AN01ver1
GGTGGCGCTCGTCTGCGCTCAAGCGAACAACGTACTTCTTCTGCATGACAGTCGGGCTAACTTCATGCAGAACAGGGTACCTCAGACTTTCATCTAACCCTAATTCTTAGTCTTGACGCTGCACTAGACTCTGGCGCTTACTGCGTCACCAGCAGATCGCGCAGGGGTTTGGTCATCCAGTTCAGCCCCACCCGCACCTGGTGATTGAAGGTGGGCATGCGGTAGAGGTAAGCCAGGCGGCGAGCCACGTAGGCCAGCTCGCCATCGAGCTGAATGCCCAACCCGGTCAGGGTGGCGCGGCTGGTGCCCAGGGTGAGCATTTCGCCCAGGTGGCGGTAGCGGAAGGGCAGCTGGGGGCGATCGCTGAGGCTGGCCCAGATATTCCAGCCGACAAAATCGGCCTGCTGCAGCGCCACCTGGGCCGTGGTGGGCACCTGCTGACCCTCGGCATCGCGGCAGTCGGCGGCGTCGCCCAGGGCGTAAACACCAGGGCGATCGACCGACTCCAGCGTGGGCTGCACGACAATCTGCTGGCGATCGTTGTGCTTCAGGGGCAGGTCGGCCATGACTTCGTTGACGCGGGTACCCACGGTCCACAGCACCAGATCGACGGGCAAAATGTCGGTCTGCTCCCGAAAGGTGAGGCTAATGGTGTCGGCGGTGATGTTATCGACGGCGGTTTCAAGATCGACCCACACCCCCAGGTCAGAGAGCACCTTTTGGGCCACCTCGCGGTTGTACTCAGGCGAAGTGCGCAGAATCATATCGGTGCGCTCGATCAGCCGCACTCGACCGCGATCGCCCAGCTGTTCGGCCACCTTGCAAGCTAGCTCGACACCGCTGTAGCCGCCGCCCACCACCGCAACGCGAATTTTTTCGGCATCGGAGGCGGTCAGCAGGCGCAGGCGATCTTTGAGCTGGTAGGCGTCTTGTAGGGTGCGAAAGGCGAGGGCGTGCTCGGCGACGCCGGGGGCCATATCCATCGGGGTGGTGCCGCCCAGGGCCAGCACCAGGCGATCGTAGGGGAGCGTCATGCCGTCGCTGAGGCTGACGCGATGCTGGTCGAGGTCAATAGCGGTGACGCCCGCCTGGCGAAACTGTACGGCGGTACCGGCCAGCAGCTCGACGTAGGGCGGGGCGACCTCCCAGGCCTGTAGCTCATCGGTGACCAGTTCGTAGAGCAGCGGCAAAAACAAAAAGCGATCGTTGCAGTCAACCAGCGTAATGGTGGGTGGAGTGCCTTCCCACGGCAGCTGGCTCAGGCGCAAAGCCGTGTAGAGGCCACCAAAGCCACCGCCGAGAATACAAATTTGCTGGGGAGCGTCTGCCATGTCAAAAAGCTGTGATACCTCTTCTACCTTCTAACTCAAAATGGAAAGAGTCATCCTGCTTTGCGGAGATTTCTTTTGGCTACAGCATCAGACTTTGGCATGCGATCGCCTCGTCAAGAGGCGCTGGCCGGGGCGCGCGACATTATTCCCCTGGTGGTGGGGGCCATCCCCTTCGGCATTATCTTTGGCACCCTGGCCCAGGGCAGCGGCCTGTCCTTTGGAGCCACCCTGGGCATGTCGGCCTTTGTGTTTGCCGGGTCGTCGCAGTTTATTGCCCTGGGGCTGCTGGCGGCGGGCAGCACCCTGCCCCTGATTGTGCTCACTACGGTGGTGGTTAACCTGCGCCACATGCTCTATGCCGCCAGCCTGCTGCCCTACGTGCAGGGCGCGTCGCAGCGGTGGAAAGCGGTGATTGGCTTTTTCTTGACCGATGAAGCCTTTGCCGTGGCCATTCGCCGCTACGTGCAGCCCGACCCCAGCCCCCACAAGCACTGGTACTACCTGGGAGCCGCCGGAGCCATGTACAGCAACTGGATTTTTTGCACGCTGCTGGGGCTGACGGTGGGCCAGCTCATTCCTAACGCGGCGGCTTGGGGGCTGGACTTTGCCATGGTGGCGACGTTTATTGGCATGGTCGCACCCTACGCAACGACAAGACCGATGGTAGGGGCGATCGCCGTTGCAGGACTGGTGGCGGTGCTGGCGAATGGGCTACCCCACAAGCTGGGGCTGATGGTGGCGGCGATCGCAGGCGTCGCCGCCGGGTTCTGGCTCGAAACCCAGATCACCCCCAAGCCTAAGGCGAAAGGATAACGACTGCCTAGTTCAAGATTCAAAATTCGAAACTCAAAACTTTCTATGAACGACTGGCTTCTCGTCGCCGCTATGGCCCTGGTAACGTTTTCAATTCGCTACGTGCTGTTAGCTTTTAGCGGTCGCATTCAGCTATCGCCGACTCTGGTACGGGCGCTGGGCTACGTGCCCCCGGTGGTGCTAACCGCGATCGTGGTGCCTGCGGTGGTCTTCCCTGATGGCGAAACGCTGTGGCTGGGCTGGCAAAATGCGCGGCTGGTAGGGGCGATCGCCTGCGTCTTTCTCGCCCTCTGGCGCAAAAATCTGCTGCTCACCATCGCAGGCGGCATGGCTATGTTCTGGGGCTGGGGCTGGCTAGTGGGGCACCTGCGCTAAAATCGAGAGGGCTGGTAAAGCGCTCATTCATCAATCAGGAACGTCAACTATGACAACTCGACAGATCGTTATTGACATTCCTGAGACGGTCTTTTTGTCTGAAACTACTGATGAAGCTGCCTTTGCCCGCGAACTGCGAATGCTGGCTGCAGTCAAGCTGTACGAATTAGGTCGGCTATCCTCCAGCCAGGCAGCGGAACTGGCCGACATGTCGCGCGTTGAGTTCCTGTTAAGCCTCAAAAGCTATAGGGTTTTCCCGCTTGAGTCCGAATTAGTGGACTTAGAAGAAAGCCTTGCCTGAAGCTATTTCCAACACGTCGCCTTTGCTCTATTTGTATCGCATACAAGCCTTGAACTGGCTACCCCAGCTTTTTGATGACATTTGGATTCCAAGTGCAGTTGCGCTCGAACTCGCAGCCGGTCAGAAGCAAGGCTACGATGTGCCGAGACCAAAGCGCTATCCCTGGCTCAGAGTAGTAGAACCTGGCGTTACTTCGCTTGATTGGCAAGCCTTGGATTTAGGCCTAGGCGAAATTGCAGCAATGTCCCTAGCCCTTGAGCATCCTGCAAAAATTGTTCTCTTAGACGACATGCTGGCTAGGCAAGCCGCCCAAAGTGCTGGGCTTCGCGTTTGGGGAACGCTCAAAATTTTGCTGGAGGCAAAATCACAGGGTTTGACTACAGCCATCAAACCTCTGGTATACCGGCTTGACAATGCAGGGATGTGGTTATCTGAAGAGATTGTGCAACGAGTTTTGGCTTTAGCCGATGAAACTTAGCTTAAAGTCTGGCCTACGGCTGTTCAGGCACGATTGGGGTTGGTTTTCCTGGGAAATTCAGCCTTTCTGTAGACGACAACACCCCTGCCCGCTGCCTATGGTAAACACGTAAAACGATAGGCAGAGAAATTACTATGGCGTGGCAGTTTAAAGTACCAACCCTGGGCGATCAGACGTCGGAGCAGGAGCTAAAGAAACTCATTCTGACCTCTGAGCCGGATGCTAACGTTGACATCAATTCCCAGGCCAAAACGATCACTATTAGCTCTAAAGCTTCAGAAGAAACCTTTAAGGAACTGATCGTGGCCGCTGGTCACAACATCGCCCCTGCCTAAGGCGGCCTGGGATGGCAGGATGATTGGCCTGAGAGCCTACTGTTATAGCTCTGCGCTACTCTAGAGGGCGTTGGCCTTGGGGCCAAACTTAACGCTCGCCTTCTTGCTTGAGTATATGGCCACCTCCATCCCAGATTCAGGCCCAAATTCGGGCGTCCCAGATTCGAGGCCTTTGCCCCCCGGCAGCTTTGGTCTGCCCGTGGTGGGTGAAACCCTCAGCTTCTTGTTCGATCGCGAGTTTGCCCGCAAGCGCCAGGCCAGGTACGGAGCGATCTTCAAAACGCGCCTGCTGGGCCGCCCCACGGTGGTGATGATGGGGCCAGAGGCCAACCAGTTTGTGCTCTCTAGCCACATGGTTTGTTTCTCCTGGCGCGAGGGCTGGCCCGGCACCTTTAAAGAACTTTTAGGCGAATCCCTCTTTTTGCAGGAGGGCGAGGAGCACCGCCGCAACCGCAAGCTGCTCATGCCCGCCTTCCACGGCCCCGCCCTGGCTGGCTATGTCGATACCATGCAGACTCTCACCGATCGCTACGCCCAGCGGTGGGAGAACCTGGGCCAGTTCACCTGGTTTGACGAGCTGAAGCGGCTCACCTTTGACATTGCCAGCACGCTGCTGCTGGGCAGCGAACCCGGCGACCAGAGCGCCCAGATGTCGCAGTGGTTTGCCGATTTGACCAACGGCCTGTTTTCGCCGCCCATTCGCTGGGGCTGGACACCGTTTGGCAAAGCAATTAGAGCGCGCGATCGCCTGCTAGAGCACATCGAGCAAGTGGTTAAAGAGCGCCAGGCCCACCCCACCCACGATGCCCTGGGCCTGCTGGTGCAGAGCGAAGACGAAGACGGCAACCGCCTCAGCCTGGAAGAAATCAAGGCCCAGGCCCTGCTGATGCTGTTTGCGGGCCACGAAACGACGACCTCGATGCTGACCTCGCTGGTGATGTCGCTGGCGCAGCACCCCGACGTGTGGGAGCGAGCGCGGCAGGAGCAGGCGGCGCTAATGGCCAATAGCAACGCGATCGCCCTGGAGCAGATTCGGCAGATGCCCTACCTTGACCAGATCGTCAAAGAAGTGGAGCGGCTGTACCCGCCTGTGGCCGGAGGCTTTCGCGGCGTGATCAAGGCTTTTGAGTTCAACGGCTACCGCGTGCCCGAGGGCTGGATGGCGCTGTACAGAATTGATGCCGCCCACCGCGATCGCCGCATCTACACCGACCCCGAAACCTTCGACCCCGATCGCTTTGGCCCCGAGCGGGCCGAGCACAAGCGCTATGACTTTAGCCTGGTGGGCTTTGGCGGCGGCCCCCGCGTGTGCCTGGGCCTGGCCTTTGCCCAGCTCGAAATTAAGCTGGTGGCGGCTCACCTGCTGCGCCACTACACCTGGGAACTGCGGCCCGATCAAGATCTCACCATGAATCCTATCCCCACCCTCAGACCTAAATCAGGACTCAACGTCGTCTTCAAAAAACGTGACCATGCTCAAACCCAAACAGCTGCTTCGGGCTATTCGAGCCGTTCGTAGTCAAGAGGCGACCAAGCTGGGCGACTTCGCCATTCTCAAAGCCGATGCCCTGGGGGCCGGGGCCAACCCCGCCGTGATGCCCCAGCTTGAGCCGGTGGTGGGCTACTACCCCCCGATCGATCTGGAGGCCCTGAGCCGGCTGCCCAAGGGCACCTTTGGCTACGAGTACGCTCACCACATGCAGGCCAACCAGCTCAGCCCCTTCACCGTCAGCCCGGCGCTGGATGACGTGGCGCGGCGCAACGTGTTTGCCCTGCGCTACGCCATCACCCACGACATTTTTCACGTGCTGCTGGGCTTCGACACCAGCTACGCGGGCGAAATGGGGGTGCTGGCCTTTGCCGTCGCCCAAAACTACAGCCGATCGCAGCGGCTCGGGCTGTGGCTGGCCAGTGCGCTATACCCCCTTCTCGCCCCTGGGCAAACGCGAGACATCTTGGCCAACCGTCGCCTGGGGCTGGCCCTGGGGCAGCAGGCCCAGTGCTTGCTGGGCACCCGCTTTGAAGACATGTGGGACCGGCCCATCGATGCCGTGCGGCAGCAGCTAGGGCTGCCCAGCCCCAGCCCGACGGTGATGAGCGCTAGACAAGGCTGAATGATGGTGCGATCGCTGCTGCTGTTTGGGCTGGCTGGTCTGTGCGAGATTGGCGGCGGCTACCTGGTCTGGCTGGCCCTGCGGGAGGGCAAAAGCCCGTGGCTGGCGGTGCTGGGCGTAGCGATTTTGGGGATATACGGAGCAGTGCCCACGCTGCAACCGACCCACTTTGGCCGCGCCTATGCGGCCTACGGCGGCGTTTTCATTGTGCTGTCGATCGCCTGGGGCTGGCTGGTTGACCAGGTAAAACCCGATCGCTTTGATCTGCTCGGCGGCTGGATTATTTTGCTGGGCGTTCTAGTGATGATGTACGCCCCCAGACGCTAGAGGACCGATACAGTAAGTCTTGTTGGGTTCTGCTGGCGCGCCACCCAACCTACAAACTGTACCGATGCTCTAGGACGCTTTCAGCGATCGCCCCCGCCAGGTCCAGCCCCAGCCGGTTTTGGTCTTGACGATGGAGGTGAGCGCGATCGCCACCACAATTAGGCCGCCCACGCTGCTCAGCCACCAGTAGCGCAGAGGCACCCTCACCTGCTGGTAGCTCAGCCACCGCAGCAGCCCGTAGGCCGCCAGCGTCAGCGCCGTCAGTCCGTAGAGAGCCAGCGTAGGCCAGGAGAATTCAAGCTTGAGCAGAAGTGCAACTAGGCTGGCCAGTAGCCCCACCCAGGGCATGACAAACACCATGGCAATGGTGAAGGCCGACAGCAGCGTCAGCGGCAAATTTTCTTCGGTGCCCAGGTAGTAGTTCTTCGTCCACCCCTCCCACAGGCTGCCAAACGACGAATACATGCGCACGCCCAGCAGGTCAATGCCCAGCACGTAGCGCAGGGTCAACTCGTGCCGCCGAATCTGGCGGGCCAGCTCCACATCTTCCACGATCGCGGCGTGAATGGCGGCGTGGCCGCCGATCTGGTCGTAGGCGGCGCGGCGAAACAGCATAAACGGCCCGGCGGCAAAGGCATCGTCTACCGCCGTCGAGTCGTTGATGGCCTGAAAGTCGTAGGCGATCGCGATCGCGCTCATCATAATCGGCTGCACCAGCCACTCAGAGAAGCAGCTGATGATGATATTGGGCGCACAGCTGAGCAGGCCGGCCTCGTGGGTCTGGGCTTCGGCCAGAGCAGCGGCGATCGCCCCCGCCGACAGCCGCACATCGGCATCGATAAACAGCAGGTAGTCGCCCTTAGCAAACTGCACCGCGTGAGCACAGGCCCAGTTTTTGCCGTGCCAGACTTCCCCCACGGGGCGCGGCGGCACCAGCAAGTGGTGAACATGAGTGTGCTGCGCCGCCAGTTCGGCGGCGATTGACCCCGTGGCATCGGTGGATTGGTCATCGGCAATCCAAACCTCAAACCGCTTCGCCCCCGGCAGGGCAGTCGTCAGCACCGCATCCACACAGGCGCGAATATTCTCCGCCTCGTTATAGGCCGGAATAATCACGTCAATCGACGCTTCTAGCGGTGTAGTGTCAGCGGGTTCCAGGCGAGGGGCCGCCTTCAGCGACTGGGTGAGCTTCCAGGTAAAGGCCGCGATCGCCACCAGCGCGATCGCCAGCACCCCATCTAACCCCAGCATTACCGCTCTCCATCCCATGCGTTCACCCCGCTACCGTGCTATGGCCATTTATTCAAACGACAGGCCTAAGCAAAGGCGCTCACCCACCGTGTTCACAGTCTAATGCGGTTGATCAACGGGCCTAGCCTATTCTCAAAAGCATGGCGATGACAAAACGGTGGCGGTGATGTAGTCATCAGCAGAGGTGGCGCGACGGACATTGGTGACCATGACTGTGTCACCCCTCTGAATAGCTAGGCAACCCTTGATATTGCTATATCACCACCTGCTATTGGCCTATCACCGCCTGCTATTGGCCTATCACCGCCTGCTATTGGCCTATCACCGCCTGCTATTGGCCTATCACCGCCTGCTATTGGCATGTCATTGACTGGCATTGCTATGTCACAGGGTAGAATTCGCTTGTCAACACCTGGCATCGCCTTCTTATGGGGTGGCTTTGAGCTGTGACCGGGCCACACAGCGATCGCGCTAATAAGCTATGGGTGAACCGTTACACCCTGGCTCAGCGCCGGGCAACTCTCGCTACAATAAAAGCCACACAGAACATTACGGATCGCTTGTGCTATGAAACGGTTGCTTGTTGCTTTGGTCATGTGTTTGGCTCTGGTGGGGTTTCCGGCTCAGGCCAGCGCACACCAGGTCGAAACCTTCTACACCCTCGACAATCAGCTTGAGTTTCAGTCGCAGTTTAGTTCTGGCGAGCCGTTTGTGGGCGCAACGGTCAGCATTTACGCCCCCAACAACCCCGACGAACCCTGGATGACCACCACCACCGACAGCGAAGGTCGGTTTGCCTTTTTGCCCGACGAGTCGATTCCGGGTGATTGGGAAGTGGCGATCGAAGACGAGATGAAAAGCCACGCCGACTACTGGACGGTGCCCGTCGGCGATAAAGGCATTATCTACGACGGCATTAGCTTCGACTCGACCGAAGACGTGCACTACCGCGCTGCCGGAGCCTTCATGCCGCTGGTCTTTTCTATCGGTGGCGCGCTGGCCTGGCTCGGGTTTACCCGTCGCCGTCGCTAGTTGAGCTGAGCGGCTCGTCTTGAATCCTTCAAACCAAAACCTCCGGTAGCCCCACTGCGGGTCGCCGGAGGTTTTGGTTTGGCTGGGCACAGGGCTGAGCTAGGCGATTGGCCACGGCAAAGCACGGGCCGCAATCATCCTGACTGGTGAGAACGATCACCAAACCCATCCCGCAGCCATCCGTATTTTCCCTGTAGTTCTCCCTGCGTTCCCCCTAACGACCGAGGGAGAGTAACCCAGCGCTTCGCCCTGGTTTGCTCTCGGCCAAACGTTACACCCCCCTCCAGGAGAACCTTTCATGACTGCTCAAGCCCCCGTTTTAGAAAGCTTCATCAAGCGCTACAGCGATCGCAACTACAAGTACCCCGTGCTGGTGCGTCACCAGGGCGCAGTGATTGCGCTGGCTATGGATGACCAGCGCCGCATCTATTATTCCGTGCTCAACCTCAACGGTCAGGACAATTCTGTCGACGTGAATGGCTGGGCCGACCGCCCCTTAGAGCTAGAGTTTCCCAAAGAAATTGCCGAAGTGGGCTTTGGCGTGGCCGACCAGCTGCTGCTGCCAACGGTGAAGAAGGGCAGCCGCGACCCGGTCGGCCCCGGCGTGGTCGTGGCCGACAACGAAGAAGACAAGTTTTTGTCTAGAACTGCGCGCCTGACGGCGGATGCCCCCTTTCAGGCCATGTCAGACGGGCGGTTTGTGTACGTATTTCGCCAGGCGATCGCGGCGAATCACCCCGACCGCATTACGGTAGAAGGCCCCCAGCAGCAAGCGATTTCCATCGTTGACTCGACCCTGCTGGTCGATCGCTTTGTGCTGTCGGGGGCCTCGGGCGCAGCCCAGGCCGGCCAGGCCGCTCCGGTGCCGCAGCTCAAGCTCAATCTGGAGGTGCGCTTTCGCCGCAGCCGCAGCAAAACCCGGCCCCAGAGCACCAAAGACAGCCTGGGCGCGCGCGACATGCAGGATCAGCCCTTCTTTGAGCCCACCCAGGAACTGTCGTTCATTCGCAATTTGCAGGATGGTCGCTTTTCGATCGTGCTGCTGCCCACCAACATTGCTGAGGTAATGCGCTGGCAAATCTTTGCCTACAACGCCGTAACGGGTCTGATCGACGCCTACAACGTGGAGCGTTCGGCGGAGGGGCTGTTTAACACTCGCGGCACCCAGGCACCCGCAGCTACCGAGGCCGCCGAAACAGCGCTGGACTTCAGCCAGGCTGGCGATCATGTTGTCTTTGCCCCCGGAGTGCTGCTGGGTCAGGGCTTTAGCCAGGAAGCGTGGATTTTTCCTCGCGTCAGCGTGCCCGAGCGAGGCGTTGAGCTAGAGCAGGTGCTGCTGGGGGGCGACGACAAGACCGCCGATGCGCCGCCCTCGATCTGGATTGTCGAGAACCGACGGGTGCGGGTGGGCTTTGGCGATGGCACCGAGTTCCATTCGTTCATCACTGGAGAGGTGCTGCGATCGAACCAGTGGAACCATCTGGCAGTGGTGTTTCGCGACAGCGACGGCGGCTATCACATCTACGTCAACGGCCTTGCGGTCGAGGTGAAGGCCGAGGGCACGGGCAGCCTGGGCAAGCGATCGGTAAATGCCCCTGTTCGCCTGATTGGAGCCCCCAGCCGCAGCTTTTTTGGCCTGGTTGACGAGATTCGCCTGTGGAACCGCCCCCGCTCAGAGCGAGAAATTCGCAGCGATCGCGGCCTGCGCCTGACCGGCCACGAGCTGGGGCTGGCGGCCTACTGGCGGCTCGACGAAGGGCCAAGCCAGGGCGTGCTCGACCAGACCGGCAACCACGCCCCCGGTACGCTCAGCGCCGACTTTGCCAGCCGCGCCTGGGTGGTTTCTGAAGCGCCCATTGGCGAAAATGCTGGCCTTAGCCGCGACAGCTTTCAGGTGGAGGGCCGCACCATTGCATCGGGCCTGGCCTCGCTGCTCTACTTTCAGCAGGAAGCAGCCCGCACCGGCTACGACCAGCAGGCCAAGCCGCTGCGCCAGGGGGCGCGGGTGATGCTGGCGGTGGCCACCCAGAGCGCGGGCGGCCAGCACAACGAGATTGCCACCCTCGACTTTGGCGTCTCTGCCAACGGTCGATTGGCGAAGGTGCCCGACAACCTCGCCCTCAAGCCCGTGGCGGTAGAGCGCGACGGCGGCCCCGTTGATGTCAGCGCCGAACTGGCGCAGATTGCGGTTCTTCAGCAGGCGATCGACCAGACGCTCAGCGCCGACGATACCGCCGATGTCAGTGCCGATCTGGCCCAGATCAATGCCTTGCAGACCCTCATTGCCCAGAAGCAGCAGGCCGCCCGCACTGTCGATGTCAACGCCGAGCTAGCGCGGATTCAGGCCCTACAGGGGTCAATCACCCAAAAGACCCAGCGGGCCACCACCCTGAGCGCCGAGATCGACTATCTCAACCAGATGTTCGCGATCGTAGATGACGCGATCGCCGTAGGCGGGTCTCTGACCATCGCCGCAGCCGGTTCGATCGGCACCAACCGCCGCATTGCCAGCAGCGTGCCCTCGGGCAGCCTCAACGACCTCAACCTGCTGACTAAGCTCAACCGCCTGCGCGAGCTGCGCGACCTGCAGGCCAACGGCCAGCGCGACCTGCAGCAGCTCCAAGACTTTTTGAGCAATGCCCAGGTTACCCTCTACGAGCACGCCAACTTTGGCGGTCGGGCTGTGTCCTTTGGGCTCAATGCCGGTTCGCCGCGCTTTGTCGGCTATACCCAGCTCAACCAGCACAGCTTCAACGACCGGATCAGCAGCATCAGAATCTCGACCTTTGTGCGGGTCGATCGGGGGCGGCGGATGGCAATTCCGGCCCTGCAAGTGACGGCTTACCAGCACGCCAACCGCAACAGCGGCCAAGAAAAAGGGTTTGTGAAACTATTTAGCGAAACCACCGACTTTGTCGGTAGCGACTACAACGATCGCATCTCCAGCCTGGATATTGCCGAACACAAAGACTTCCGCATCCATCGCCAAACGCTGCAGGAATCGCTCGATTCTCTAGCTGCCGACCTCGCTACGCTGCTGGGCGAGCTGACCACCATTCGCGCCAATATCGACGAGCTGCGCGCCGAGCACGATCGCCAGCGGCGACAGCTAGAGCAGGCCATAACCAGCGATCGCACCGCCCTGGCTGCCCTGCAAACCCTGCTCAATAAAGGCTTTGCCGCCACCATGCCGGTGGTACACAGCGACGCCAGCGGCCTATCGATCGCGGGCGGGCTGCTCACCTTTGCCTGGTCTACCGATACCCCGCTGCTGTTTGACAGCGCCGTGGGCAACGTGGCGATGTACTTTCGCGGGGCCGACGACCAGTTCTTTGTCGCCTACTACAAAACCCTCACCCAGCGGGCTCGCTACACCCTCAACGACGCCCTGGGGGCAGAAGCCGTGGCTGGTTTTGCCCGCTCCACCGAGGCCGAGATGGACCGCCTTCGCGTAGATGTCGCTGACTCAGAAACCGCCTCTACCTGCACTGTCACCCTGGCGGTGAAAGCGGGCGATCAAACCATTGAGGAAACCTGGCGGCAGGTGCCGCGCCAGGCCCAGGGCTTTGCCAGGGTGCTGAACGGGCTGGCGGGCGATCGCACCTTTGTCGGTCGGGGCCACCTCGTCGTCACCAGTGGGCGAGCCGAAACCGTGGCGGTGGTCGGGGGTATGCAGCGATCGCTGCCCGCCGGGGCCACCCTGTTTGTTGGCGACCTCAAGGCTACTCTCACCGCTGGCGTCGACCAGGGCGCAACGGAGCTGAGCATTCGCGCCGCTGGCGTGGCCAGCCCCAGCCCCGATCCGCTGCCGATCTTCTTTTTGGAGTACGACTACGAGGTGCACGCCAGCACCACCCAGGCCGGGGCCGATCTGTCGTCGGGTTCGCGGCTGCTGGCCTTTATCGCCAAAGGGGCCGGGCAGGGCGTCAAAAACGGCACGGTTCGCAGCGGCGTTACCCTCACCAGTCGCTGGGTAGCCGAAGCGCCGGGCCACACCTACGCCTTCGATGGCAAAGACAGCTACGCTCAGCTCGAAGCCGATACCCCCGCCGCCTTTGACCAGCAGCTGCGCCAGCTCTCGCCCAAGGACGACCTCACCCTGGAGGCCTGGGTGCGCCCCAGCCAGATTACTGAAGCCAACCTGCGATCGCGGGTGCTGCACTACCAGCCCCAGCCCGGTACGTCCGACACCCCCTACCTGCTGGGTCTGAAGCGGGAAGAGCTGAGTACCGCGATCGCCCTCAACGGCAGCACCGATGTCGTTCGCATTCCCAGCGCCCCCCACCTCAACTTTGCCGGGGTGATCACGCTAGAGGCCTGGGTCAAACCCGCCCAGAACGAAAACAACGGCAACCTTCTCGTGCACGGCAACGCCGACGGCGACCAGGTCTACCTGCGGCTCAACAACGGTCGCTACGAGGCCGGTTGCCAAAGCACCGGCAGCGTTCACCAGGTTTCTGTGGTGATGCCCGCCGCCGATCGCACCGGGGTCGCCTGGGTGCACCTGGCCGGGGTCTACGACGGCAGCCACTGGCGGCTGTACCGCAACGGTATTGCCATTGGCGAGCAGGCCGCAGCGGTGGGGGCCATTCAGGTGGCGACGGATTGGGGGCTGGGGTCTCACCCCGCGATCAGCAGCCGCATTTTGAGCGGCGCGATCGCCGAAGCCCGAATCTGGAAGCGGGGCCGCAGCCAGAGCGACATCGCCACCGATATGGCTCGCGAGGTTATCGGCAACGAAACCGATCTGGTCGGCTGCTGGCGCTTCGACGATTTTGGCAACCGTCGCGCCACCGACCATTCCCGCTTTGGCCACCACGGCACCCTGGTGGGCAACCCCCAGGCGATCGAATCACCCATGCCCGCCTACTCGGTGTTTGCCGGGGTGGGCGAGCAGCTCGTGCAGGCCTCGCAAAAAATAGCAGCGGGCAGCTGGAACCACCTGGCCGTGGCGTTTAACCAGTCCTACGGGGTACAGCTCGACGGCCAGCCCACCACCTTCTTAGATGCAGGCACCGACCCCACCCTCGACCTCAACCGCGACCTCACCCTGGAGGTGGCCTTTAAGGTCAACGACCTCAGCCAGCCCCAGGCCCTGGTCAGCAAGGGCAAAATTAGCACCACTGAGGATCCTGATCAGCACGTGCCCTACGCCCTGTACCTCAACCCCGCCGGGCGCGCCGTCTTCGCCTTTGAAGATATCAAGGGCAACAAGCACCTGTTTGTCTCTGAGCCAATCGCCAACCCCACCGGGTTCCACCAGGTGACGGTGACCCGCAAGCGCCACAGCATCACCAGCCCGGTGCGCAACAACAGCGACCAGCAAACCGGCGTTGATATCGTTTCCTGGGATGTGATTCAGTTCTTTGTCGACGGTCAGGCCAACACCCCCGGTGGTCGCCCCTACGGCCTGTTTGAGTACAAAAAACCGGGCAGCGACACCAGCGGCCGCCCCCGGGTAGAAGACAGCCGCAATGAAGACAGCCCCAGCCCCGGCTTCAACGCCGGTCAGCCCCAGCAGCCGGTGGATATTGGCAGCAGCAACGCGCCCCTGGAGTTTGGCTCAGGCTTTGCCCTGGCCTCCCTGCGCCACAACGGCAGCGATCTGGACAGCATCAACGGAGTCGCGCTACCGTTCTCGGCTTTGCTGGTGAGCAACGGCAGGCTGTTTGCGTCCCAGCAGGCGGTTTTGATTGCCCATGCCGCCGGTATCGAGGCTACCGCTGCCGAGCTGGAGCGGGATAGTACCCTGCTGACCCAGGCCCGTCGGGTATTTGAAAACGGGCAGGCGATCGCGCCCCTGAACGGCACTCTGGCCGAAATTCGCCTGTGGAACGTGGCCCTGGAGACTGGCAGCATCAAGCCGACCATTCAGGGCGGCGAAAAGGGATTGCTCTCGTGGTGGCAGTTTGAAGAGGCGGAAGGGACCCTCGCCTTTGACGCCAAGGGCAGCAGCCACGCCCGCTTTAAAGGCGGCGTGCAGTGGGTCAAAGACCCCAACCCCAGCGGGTCGAAGCTGGTGCTGTACCGCAACGGGCAGCTGATGGCGAGCGAACTGGTGCCAGCGGGCAATCGCGCCGCCCTGCTTTCGCCCCAGGCCCAGTTCACCCTGGGTGGCCTGCAGCGCGGTGGCCAAATTCAAGAACACTTCCAGGGCGAGCTAGAAGAAGTGCGCATCTGGCGCACCGCCCGCACGCTAGAGCAGGTGCAGGACAATCTGTTCCGCCGCCTGCTGGGCGAAAACGAGCAGTTCCTCGACAACCGCGAAGACCTGATCGCCTACTACCCCTTCGACACCAACCAGCCTGATGTCCTGGCTGACTACTCCCTGCTAAACAACAAGCTGGTAACCCACCGCACCGAGTTCGTGCTCTCCACCGCCCCGATTGGCGAAGACACGCCCCAGGTGCGCAGCGCCCTGGCCGGGGTGAGAACGCCCTTTAGCGATCGCCTCCAGAGCCCCCCCGCCGTGCAGGAGTACGGCGACCTGCAAACCGATGTCGATGGCAACCTGTTCGGCATCTACAAGCGCTGCTACGGCCTGATTAAAGACGGCCAGTGGGAGCTCATCACCGGGTTTAAGGTGGGTGAACTGGTCACCGAGTGGGTCGGCCAGGTGCAGTTTGACCCGCAGCTAATCGGCTTTATCGAGGGGGCACCGCCGGTCCCCGGCGAAAACCTGACCAGTACTGGCGTAGTGCTGGGCGAATTTGCCGACTACAACGGAGCCAGCTCTGTGGAGCTGAAGCAGGCCAGCAAAACTAACTTCACCTTTTCTGCCGAGAAGGAGAACGGTTTTGACTCTACCTTTGACCTGACCGCCGGGCTGCTGACAAAAATCAATGTCAAAGCGGGCATCGGCCTGGTCATTGATACCGCCGATACCGACGGCTCCTTTGGCATCAAGGCCAAGTTTGAGCACTCCCTGGGCTGGCTCAGCGCTGGTAGCACCAGCCTGGAGCTGGCCAACAACCTCTCCAGCAAGCAGCAGCTCCAGGGCTATGTCGAACCCCCCGACGCCGTGGCCTTTGGCGATGTGGGGCGGCGGTTTGTGCCTGAAAACATGGGCTTCGCCCTGGTGCAGTCGCAAACTGCCGATGTATTTGCCCTCCGGCTCAAGCACAACAGCGCCCTGGTGTCGTACCAGATGCGGCCCAACCCCGATATTCCGCCCGATCGCAACATCATCAACTTTCCCCTCAACCCGCAGTACACCAAGCAGGGCACCCTCGACGGCAAAGTCGGCTTCACGCCCGACCCCGCCTACCCCAACGCCCTCACCTACAGCAACGACAGCAGCTTCTACAAGCCGGTCGAAGCCTTTGCCCTCAAGCAGCGCATTCAGCGCGAAGAGGAGCGGGTGCGGGCCTACTACGACCAGTACAATGCCGGAGCGGTGGGCCGTCGCCAAAACGTATTGTTTGACCAGGAGGGCGACCTGGGCAGCGAGGAAGTCCTCGACAATCTGCCTCGCTTAGAAAAGCGCAACCTGGCCAACACCTACGTCTGGACCGCTGATGGCGGCCTGTTCGCCGAAACCCAGGAAACTATGGATGTGCTGCAGGAGAGCTACGGTGGATCCTACGCCTTTAAAGGGTTGGCCGGGGCTTTTGCTGACCTCAGCGTGGCGATCGGCGGCGTTGGCTTCAAGTTCGGCTTTGAGGCGCTGTTTGGCGGTCGGCTGAATGTGCAGGCCAATAAGAGCGTGCAGTCTGAGAATGCTTTCTCGGTCGATGTCAGCGTCGACAACGTAGAGCGCGATGTCTTTCTGCGCGATGCGGCTGGGAATGTGCTGTTTGACAACAGCAATCCCCTTATTCCCAGAGCCCTGCGCCATCCGGGCCGGGTCGATGCCTACCGGTTCATGACCTTTTACCTGGAGCCCCAGGCCGACCACTTCGACCATTTCTTTAGCCAGGTGGTTGACCCGATCTGGCTGGAGCAAAGCACCGACGCCAACGCTCTGGCCCTGCGCGGCCTGCGCGACGCCAACAAAGGCCCCGGCACCAAGCCCCCCTGCTGGCGCATTTTTCACCGGGTCACCTTTGTCAGCCGGGTGCTGCCCCCGATCGGCAGCACCAAGCCCCTACCAGCGCTAGAGGCCAAGATGCGGGAGCTGAGCATCGACAGCAACTTTGAGCTGATCAAGCGGCTCGACCCCTTTGTGGCCGATAAGGTTGATGACTTTGGCGAATTTTCGCAGGCGATACACGACACCATTGCCACCTTCATGCCCGAGCTACAGCCCCACGCGGCCACCATCACCGAGTTCATGCGGCTGTTTTACGGCGTGGCCGAAGCCACCAGCCTGGCCGACAGCCCCGAACTCACCGCCCTGCTAGCGAGCGATCGCGCCCCCAACGCGCCCCCCGTAGTGCGAGTGGGCCGCAGCCAAACCCTGCACCTGGTCGATGATGTGGTGCAAACCACTCTACCCGGCTCGGTGGCCGACGATCGCCTCTCATCGGACGCCATCTTCGTCACCTGGGCGGTGGAATCGCTGCCCAGCGGGGCCACCGTCAGCTTTGACGATCGCCACAGCCCGGTTGCCGTCGCCAGCTTTAGCGACATTGGCCGCTACCGACTCAGCCTCACCGCCAGCGACGGCACTCTGTCTGCGACCGAAACCCTCGATATTCTCGTCAACCAGTCGCCCCTGGTGCGAGCAGGCGACGATCAGGAGATCGGCTTCGGCCAGCCCCTGGAGCTGGTGGGCGAGCTGGTGCGGGATGGCCGAGGCGAACCAACCACCCAGCCCCAGACTATCCGCTGGGAAGCGGTCAGCGGCCCCGGCATTGTCTCCTTCTACGATGAAAAAGCCCTGCGCACTGACGCCACCTTCACCGCCAGCGGCGTCTACCTGCTGCGCCTGACGGCAGAGACTATCACCGCTAGCGGTGTACTCAGCCACAGCGACGACCTCCAGGTGGTTGTAGGGGCGCGCATTAACCGCGGCCTGCTCAGCCTGTACAGCTTTGCTGACCCACTGGCCGCCAGCGGCACCGTGCGCGATGTGGCAGGCGTCGGAGCGCCCGCCGATCTCACCGTCACGGGCAACGCCGTGGCGCTAACCGCCCCTGGCAGCACCAAACCCTTTGCCCTGGCGCTCAAGGAACCCGCTCGCCTGACCAGCGCCAGCGCCAGCCGCCTGACTAGGGCAATCAAAGCCAGCGGCGAGTTTACTCTGGAGGCCTGGATCAACCCATCCCAGGCCAATCAGCCCGGTCTGGGGCGCATTCTCACTCTGTCGAGCGGAGCCAGCGCCCGCAACCTGATTTTGGGCCAAACGGGCAGTCAGCTCCACCTTGGGGTGCGCACTAGCGAGACCAACGCCAACGCCAGCGATCGCGCTCTGGCGGGCGGTACCCTTACCCCCGGCACCCTCACCCACGTGGTTTGCACCCGCGAGGCCAGCGGCCAAACTCGCCTTTACATAGACGGCAAGGTAGTGGCCCAGCGGGCGATCGCAGGCAGCCTGGCCAACTGGGACGACAGCTTTGCCCTGGCGCTGGGCCATGAGCTGGGCAGCAGCCTGAGCCAGGATCGTGCCTGGCTGGGCGACTTCCACCTGGTGGCCCTCTACAGCAGCGCCCTCACCGCCGCCGAAATTGCCACCAATTTTGAGGTGGGTGCCAATGCCAACCTGGCCCCGGTGCTCTCAGCCGGTGCCGACCAGGTGGTCACCTTCCCCGGCCCCCTCTCGCTCAGGGGCACTGTGATCGATGACCAGCTGCTCAACGGCGATCTCTCGGTGCTGTGGAGCCAGCCCGGCGGCCCCGCCCCGGTCATCTTTAGCGACCCGGCCAGCCTGGAGCCCACGGTTAGCTTTACCGCCCCCGGCACCAGCGATCACGACGGCAAGCCCTACACCGTAGCGGGCGTTTACACCCTGCGGCTGACCGTGGGCGACGAGGTCCAGGCGATCAGCGATGAGGTGCAGGTTATTCTTAACCACGCGCCAATGATTACCGCAGCCGACTCCCTCGTTGTGCAGTTGCCCAACCGGGCACAGCTTGCGACCGAGGTGCAGAGCGGTCTGGGCAACCCCCAGCAGGGACGCCTCACCCTGCTCTGGAGCCAGCTCAGCGGGCCGGGTACGGTTGACTTCGGCGATCGCACCCTGGCCAACACCACCGCTCAGTTTTCCGAAAGCGGCACCTACGTGCTGCGACTGACCGCCAACAACGGGCTGCTGACCACTGTGGCCGATATTACCGTTCACGCCAACAAAGCGCCCACCATCCGAGCCAGCGCTGAACCCCTGATCAACCTGCCCACCCCCGCGGCGCTCCAGGGTGAGGTAGTCGATACCGGGTTGGCCGATCCGGCGGGCACCTTAACCGCCAAGTGGAGCCAGGTCAGTGGCCCCAAACCGGTTGACTTTGGCGAGGAGGAGGCTCTCACCACTACCGCCACCTTCCACACCAGCGGCGAGTACATCCTGCGGCTAACCGTTAGCAACGGAGAACTCACCACCAGTCGCGAGGTGACCATCACCGCCAACCAGGCTCCGGTGGTCGAGGCCGGCCTCGACCAGAGCATCGATTTCCCGGCCCTGGCCGAACTCGACGGCACCGTCAGCGACGACGGCTTTCCCCTGCGGCCCGGTCGTGTGGCCCTGACCTGGAGCCGGGTCAGCGGCCCCGGCACGGTCACCTTTGCCGATGCCAACAGCGATATCACCACGGCCCGGTTCTCCCAGGGCGGTGAGTATGTGCTGCGGCTAACGGCCAACGACGGCGCGATCGCCGCCCACGACGAGGTCACCATTCGGGTTAACCAGCCCCCCGTAGTCGATGCCGGGGCCGACCAGGTGCTGAGTCTGCCCGTGACTACCGATGGCTCATCGCCCAGGGCGATCGCCACGCTGTCAGGCACTGTGCAAGACGACGGCCTTCCGGCTGGCAGTCCGACGCTGCTCTGGCAGCAGGTCAGCGGCCCTACTTCGGCGGTGCTCACGAATGTCAAGCAGGCTACCGCCCAGGCGGAGTTTTCCCAGGCGGGCACCTACGTGCTGGAGCTGAGCGCCAGCGACGGACGGCTGACCGGGCGCGACACCGTTCGAGTCGTTGTCTCCCAGCGGGTGGTGACCGGCATTCAGGCCCTTTACGATTTCCGGGAGGGCGCGGGCAACACCATTCGCGACCAGTCTGGGCTGCAGCCAGCGCTAGATCTAACGCTGGTGAATGGCGCGATCGCGCGGTTGCCCCAGGGCCAGGGCATCGCCCTGCGGCAGCCCAGCCTGCTGGCTACCAGCGGCCCGGCCACTCGACTCAGTCAGGCGATTAAGCGCAGCCAGTCACTGACGGTAGAGGCCTGGGTTAAACCGGCCCAGCTAACCTACAGTCAGCTGCCAGCGCGAATCGTCACCCTCTCAGTGGACACCGGCAACCGCAACGTCACCCTGGGGCAGGGCAATAACCGTTACGTGACTCGCCTGCGCACAACCACCACCGGCAGCAATGGCGACGCCAAGGTGCTGGAAGCAGGCCAGGTCAACCTCAACCAGCTCACCCACCTGGTCTACACCCGCGATCGCGCTGGCGTTGCCACCTTTTACATCAACGGGCAACCGCAGCAGAGCACTACCATCGACGGCGATCTGTCTAACTGGGATGCGGCCTTTCGCCTGGCTCTCGGTAACGAGCTGACCGGCGACCGCCCCTGGCTGGGTGAGTACCACCTGGTCGCCGTCTACAACCGCGCCCTGACTGGGGAGGAGGTCAGCCAAAACTTCGCTGCCATTCTTGGGTAGCGTCTAGCAACCGGGTTTTTGCGGGGGGTATTGCCCCTTGCAAAAACCCGGCTTTGATATGGCATTGGGTGCTATAAATCAACACTCGTTTTGCAGAAATTTTCGATAAAGCCCTTGACTCACTCAGTAAGCAAAACCGAGCATGATATGATTGTTAAGGAATTATAAGCGTCCCTATGGGCCAGTCTTTGCTCCATTAAGCTGTTTGCGGCGGTTATCTGAGTTTTTGAGTTAGTTCGGCTTGTTGATATCTCGATTTTGCAATCAAGCTTAGGCTCTGTTCGGTTCCCTTCGGGGTGAACAGATTTTTTTTGGGCAAAATAGTCCAGCCCCGATGTTCGCACGTTAACTTTTCTGGAGACTATTCCTTGACTGCAATTTTTGAGCCTTCCGCTAGAGCTGCGGATGCAAATCCGTATGGCGACCTGACTCTAAAGCAGGTTATTCAAACTATTCCTAAGGCCTATTTCCAAAAAGACTCCCGCAAGGCGTGGACTGCAGTGCTGCTCAGCGTCGGGGCGGTAGCCCTGGGTTACATTGCGATCGCGCTCTCCCCCTGGTTTCTGCTGCCGGTGGCCTGGTTTGTAACCGGCACGGCGCTAACCGGCTTTTTTGTCATTGGCCACGACTGCGGTCATCGCTCCTTTGCCAACCGCCGCTGGGTCAACAACTGGCTGGGGCACATCATGTTTCTGCCGCTTATCTATCCCTTCCACAGCTGGCGGCTGCTGCACGACATTCACCACCGCCACACCAACAACATGGAGATCGACAACGCCTGGGCCCCCTGGAGTAAGGAAGAATACTCCGGCGCTGGCGGCTTCTTGCAGGCGGTTTATCAGGCCATGCGGGGCTGGCTGTGGTGGCTGGCTTCGGTGGCCCACTGGGGGGCGCTGCACTTTGACCTGCGCAACTTTGAACCCCGCGACCACGCTAAAGTACTGCGCTCCATTGCGGCGGTTGTCATCTTTGCAGCGGTGTTTTTCCCTACCCTGTTCTACTTCACCGGCCCCTGGGGCGTAGTGAAATACTGGCTCATGCCCTGGCTGGGCTACCACTTCTGGATGAGCACCTTTACCCTGGTGCACCACACCATTCCCGAAATTCAGTTTCACTACGACGACACCTGGAATGAAGCTGAAGCGCAGCTCTCCGGCACCGTCCACTGCGACTATCCCAAGTGGATCGAAGTGCTGTGTCACGATATCAACGTCCATGTTCCCCACCATATCTCAGTCGGCATACCGTCCTACAACCTGCGGCCTGCCTACGCCGCGCTGAAAGAAAACTGGGCTCCGCTGATGAAAGAGACCAGGTTCTCCCTCGATCTGATGCGAACGATTACGGGGCGCTGTCATATCTATCACCCGGAGCGGGCCTACCAAACCTTCCGGGATATAAACCGCTAAAGCCGTGTCTGACGGTCTCTACTGGGGCGATTTAGCCCCCATTACCGGCCTGGTTTTCCTGGGCCGGTTTTGTCTTCGTTAAGGACAATTGGTAAACTGCGACACGTTACTTCGCGATCTGCCCTTGCCATCGCCACAATCGTGAGTAGCATTAGGAGTCTTGCCAGCCTTAGACCTCGTTTGCTACTCCACTCTTCACACCGCTTCACAACCGCTATGGCCCTGCTGTCTCGTCCACTGAACACGTTATTTACGACCGCTGCCGTGGTGCTAGCGGGGCTAGCTGCCGCCCCGATGGCCAGGGCACAGCAGTTTGAGCAACAGCCCATCGATCCCAGCCTGGCCGTGGCGATCGCGACGCCCGTGCGCGACGGGGCCTTCTACAACCTGATGATTTTGGAGCAGATTCCCAACCAGCGGCAGTGCTGGCAGGAGCAAAACCAGGGGAGTGGGCCAGTGGCCATCGACCCGCTGCTGCTCAACTTCGACTTTACCGGAGCCTGCGATCGCAAGACCGATGCCAACGGCTACTCGGTGCGCGTCAACGGCCAGGACCTGGGCGTGCAGTACCGACTGGAGATTTCTAACCGGCAGAATGATCTGGTGCTGTTTGCGCGGCCCACCCGCGATCGCAGCGCCCCGCCGATCGAAATTGGCCGCACCAATGGCCGCCCTCAGAGTGGCACTAGCGGCTTTCTCAAAATTCAGCTCAACCCCGGCTGGCAGATGGCCCGCCGCACCTACAACGGTCAGCCCCTCGGCCACATCTACCTCACCCACGACGCGCCGCTGGACGTACGCCTAGCCGCAGGAGCCGCGCCGCCCCTGTCGCAGGGCGCACCAGCCCCGGCGCTGCCCACCGTACCCAGCACCCCCATTGCCCAAACGCCGCCACCGCCACCCAGCGGCACCACACCCACGGGCAACCACTTTCGCGTCATCGTGCCGATTGTCAACAACAACACGCTACAGCAGGTGCGCGCCGTAGAGCCCGAAGCCTTTCGCACCAGCGTCGATGGCCAGGATGTCGTACAGGTGGGTCTGTTTCGCGATCGCCAGCGGGCCGATGAGGTCTACAACGCCCTGGTCGCCGCCAGTCTGCCCGCCAAGATTGTTTCTGCCTCGGCCCCAGCGGTGGCCTCAACCCCAGTCATTCCGCCTATCCCCCAGGGGGCGATCGCAGTAGTCATTGACCCCGGCCACGGCGGGCGCGACCCCGGTGCTGTCGGCATCGGTGGCCTGCAAGAAAAGCAGATCAACACCGCCATCTCTAACCGGGTGCAGCAGCAGCTTCAGGCCGCTGGCATTACCGTACTCATGACCCGCAGCAGCGATGTCTTTGTGGACCTTGACGCCCGCGCCCAGTACGCCAACCGGGCCGGGGCCAGCGTATTCGTCAGCATTCACGCCAACGCCATCAGCATGGACCGCCCCGACATCAACGGCCTGGAGACCTACTACTACTCCAGCGGTGAGCGGCTGGCCCGCAGCATTCACGCCAGCGTTTTAGGGAATACGGATATGCGCGATCGCGGCGTGCGCACCGCTCGCTTCTATGTGCTGCGCTACACCACCATGCCCTCGGTGCTGGTCGAAACCGGCTTTGTCACCGGGGCGCAAGACGCTGCTCGCTTCCGCGACCCCGCCGCCGTCAACCGCATCGCCGACGGCATCGCCCGAGGTATTTTGAACTATTTAGGTCGGTAAATGAAGGCGGGGAAAGCTAATTGGTTTTAGAGACAAACTGCCGGACTGCTTTGACCACGGTTAGATCAGTCCCAGTTTCTCGTAGCGCAACCCATGATTGCAGCTGCTCTACCAATACTCCAGGGAAGGCCAAACTGCTCTCCAATTCACGGATTTGCTCGCCGCGCAAGTCTAAGATCTTGACCCTGCCGTTGCTGTAAAGCCAGAGTTCGGGCACCCCAAGCACCTTGTAAATAACCAATTTCTGATTCGACGCACTGGCAGTATCTACTTCCACCGCCAGGTCTGGCGACAAATTTGGCGGAATTTCAGGATTCAACCCCTGCACCAACCCAGCATTTTGAATAAAAAAGCAGCTATCAGGTTCAATCCCTTTATCTAAGTCTTCGCGGTTCCAGGTGGTCGAGCCTAAGTCGACCATCTCTAGCCCCAATTCTTCTGCCAGCGTAAAAATAATCTTGCTCAACAGTCGATTAACAATCTCATGGAGCTTACTGGGCATGCGAATCTCTAAGCTCCCATCGCTGTAGGTGAGCCGGGTAGCTCGGCTATCCCCCAGTTCCGATAAAAACAGCTGGTAGTGCTGCCAGCTCAATCCCGACACGGTTATGGCACTGCCCGGAGACAGCACAATTTGACTCAAAGGGGTTGCCAAGGCAACGGACATAAATAGGTCAAAAACTACATCAGAATGATAACAAGCTGAGTCAGAAGCTACTGCGCTGTAAACCAGGTCTATCGAGGTGCTCTGCGCCAGCCCGCCGCGATCGCCTCAGCCTCGGTACAAAACCACCGCTCTCCCTTGTCGAGATGAATTTCTGTCCCTTCATAATCCTCCATGCCGGGAACATGGTAGAGCTTATTGCCGCTTGAAATCGAGATATTGCCTTTGACCATACAGGCAGGTTCTGTAACGGCTTCAATAGGCGAGAGCGGAGTCGTAGTGCTGGGCGGCGCAGTAGGCGAGAGCGGAGTCGTGGTGCTGGGCGGCGCAGCGGGTGAGGGTGGAGGTGTATTACTGGGCGGCGCAGCGGGTGAGGGCGAAATAGTGGTGTTGGGCGGCGCGGCGGGTGAGGGTGGAGGTGTATTACTGGGCTGTGCAGCAGGGGAGGGCGGAGTCGTCGTATTTGGCGGCGCAGCAGGGGAGGGCAGAAGACTCGCAACAGGCGATAGCAAGGAAATTCTATGGACAAACAACAAGGCGAACAGGGCAACAGTAGTAAGGCCTAAAATACCCACAAGAGCTTCGAGCCAGAAATCTTGTTTTGGTTGACGCCCAGTTGTCCGAGAGCGGGGCGTTGTGGCAATAGATTTAGCTGTCTGGGGACGAGGCGTTGTTGAGATAGGTGTAGTAGTTTTCAGTGGGTTGGGCATGATGCCTTGAATGGAGGCTTTAGCAGCACGTACCTTGCCATCAGGTTGAGTCACTTTCTCGTATAGGATCGTATCTCCAACCTGTGGACGGCGACAGTCTCTTGGCAAAGCGCTGATGTGTAAGAAAACATTTTTACCCCCACCTTCAGGTTTAATAAAGCCAAAGCCTCTGTCATCCTTCCAAGAAGTCAGTTGCCCTTTGTCAGGAACAGGTGCCATGCAATCGCCTCGTCAGGGTTCTCTAATTTGTAGGTTTCCCTAGGCAGGTGATTGGGCTGACAGCCCTAGGACCAGTTGAACTATAGCGCTCAGTTTGTAACATCTACATGCCTGTCTCTGTCGAGGAGAATAAGCGGCCTAACCGTTCAATTTATTGCAAGACGCCATGTTCTCTCAACCGACTCGTAAGCGCTTTGGCCAGCACTGGCTCACCGATGAGAAGGTGCTTCACCGCATGCTGGAGGCCGCCGCCGTTACCCGGCAAGATACGGTGCTGGAGATTGGCCCCGGCACTGGGGTGCTGACCCGCTGGCTGCTGCCTTTGGCCAACGCGGTGATTGCCGTCGAGATCGATCGCGATCTGGTCCGCAAACTCAACAATCAGTTCGCCAAACACGACAACTTTCGCCTGGTGCCGAGCGATATTCTTGAGCTAGACATCGCTGCCGCCTCGCGGGACAAACACTTTGACTATGGCCTGCCCAACAAAGTTGTCGCCAACATTCCCTACTACATTACCGGACCAATTTTAGAGAAGCTGCTGGGCACTCTGGCTGCGCCAAACCCAGAGCCCTACGATGCGATCGTGCTGCTGGTGCAGAAGGAAGTAGCCGAGCGGCTCTATGCCAAACCGGGGAAGAAAGCCTTTGGAGCGCTGTCGGTGCGGGTGCAGTATTTGGCCGACTGCGAGCTGGTCTGCCCGGTGCCCGCCCGCGCCTTTCAGCCGCCGCCCCAGGTCGATTCAGCGGTGGTGAAGATTACGCCGCGATCGCCCGCCACTCCCTCCAACGACCTGGCTGGGTTCGATCGCCTGGTCAAGCTGGGCTTTGGCAGCAAGCGCAAGATGCTGCGCAACAATCTCAAAGGCGTGATCGATCGCGACGATCTAGAAACCATCATGACATCCCTCGGCATTGAACCCACCGCTCGCGCTGAAGACCTCAGCGTTGAGCAGTGGGTAGCGCTGAGTAATACAATCCTGAAGCAGTCGTCAACGTTGGGTTAAAGGGCGCTGGTTCGCTGGCGCTAACCTTAATCTACAAGCGCTGATGAACGGCTGGTGGGCATCGCCCACCCTACGACAAACCCCGGCAAACCGAGCAGACAAAACGTCTGCCCTACGGACACTCGCCACTTCACCAAGGATCGCTCGATGCGTCTCTACTCCCTGCTGGCCGCCGCCAAAATCAACCTGTATCTCGAAATTGTGGGCAGCCGCCCCGACGGCTTTCACGAGCTGATCATGGTGATGCAGAGCATTAGCCTGTGCGATCGCATCACCGTGCGCAGCATTGGCGTCGATGAGATTCGGGTGCGCTGCGACCACCCGCTGGTGCCCGCCGATGAAACGAATTTGGCCTACAAGGCGGCGGCGCTGGTGAGCGATCGCTGTCCTGGGGTGATGGCCAAGCTGGGCGGCGTCGAAATTACCATTGAAAAGCAAATTCCAGTTGGGGCGGGGCTGGCGGGGGGGTCATCTAATGCCGCCGCCGTGCTGGTGGGGCTAGATCTGCTGTGGAATTTGGGGCTCACCCGCATTGAGCTGCAGGAACTGGGGGCTGAGCTGGGGTCAGACATCCCGTTTTGTGTGTCGGGGGGTACGGCGATCGCCACGGGCCGAGGCGAGCAGCTCGACCCCCTGCCCGGTATTGACAACCTGCACCTGGTGCTAGCCAAGTACGAGTCGGAGTTTGTCTCCACCCCCTGGGCCTATAAAACCTACCGGGCCGAGTACGGCGACACTTACCTAACCGATGCTCAGAGCTGGCAGCAGCGGCAGTCGCAGGTGCGATCGGGCGAGATGGTGCGATCGGTGGCCCAGCGCGATGCCAAGGCCCTCGGCCAGCATCTCTGCAACGACTTTGAGAAAATTGTGCTGCCCGCTCATCCCAAAACCGCTGCATTAAAAGAAACCATGACCAGCCTGGGTGGGCTGGGCACGCTGATGTCGGGCTCTGGCCCCTCAGTGTTTACCCTGGCCGAATCGGAGGCTGAGGCCGAATCGCTGGCTACTCGGCTGCGGGCGGCGCTGCCCGACCCCGATCTGGGCGTATGGACGGCGCAGTTTGTGTCGGGCGGCGTGCAGATGGGCGGCTAACCAAAAGGCTGAGAATACGCCGTGGTGAGGATACCCCACCGTGCAGGGCGAGAAGCAACGCTAGAATGAGTAAATTGTTCTTAACCTATCGGGTTTGTCTATGTCGGTTTTAGCTGCGATCGCGGTCATAGCCCTGCTGGTAGCCGTTCACGAGGCAGGGCACTTCATGGCCGCTCGGCTACAGGGCATTCACGTCAATCGCTTTGCCATCGGCTTTGGTCCTATCTTGTGGAAATTTCAGGGAGCCGAAACCGAATACTCCCTGCGGGCGATTCCCCTGGGCGGCTTTGTGGGCTTCCCCGATGACGACCCCGACAGCGACATCCCCACCAACGATCCTGACCTGCTCAAGAATCGCCCTATTCTCGATCGCGCCATTGTGATCAGCGCTGGGGTGATCGCCAACCTGGTGTTTGCCTACCTGGTGTTTGTGGCCCAGTTTGCCGCTGTCGGCATTCCCGAAACCTTCAACCCCCAGCCCGGCATTCTGGTGCCCCAGGTAATTTCTGAGAGTTCACCAGCGGGTCAGGCGGGCATTCGCCCCGGCGACGTGCTGGTCGCCGCCAACGGCGAACCGCTGGGAGCTGGGGAAGAGAGCATTCCCGCCTTCATTCAGCTGATTAAAGAAAGCGCTAACCAGCCCGTAGACCTGACCGTGCAGCGCGGCGATCGCCAGCTAGATGTTTCAGTCACGCCCGAAATTGGCAGCGACGGTTCGGCGGTCATTGGCGTACAGCTACAGCCCAACGGCGACTTTGGCTACCGCCGCCCCAAAAACCCCATAGAAGTCTTTACCCTGGCCGCCCAGCAGTTTCAAGACACCCTGGTGCGTACCGTGAAGGGCTTCGTCATGCTGATTACCAACTTTGGCGAAATGGCGAGTCAGGTGGCCGGGCCGGTCAAAATCGTGGAGCAGGGGGCAGGGTTGGCCAAATCGAGCGCTGCCATGCTGTTTCCCTTTACCGCCATCATCAGCATTAACCTGGCCATCATCAATATTTTGCCTCTGCCCGCCCTGGATGGCGGTCAGCTGGCGTTTCTTGCGATCGAGGCCCTGCGCGGCGGCAAGCCCCTGCCCGATCGCATTCAAGAAAACGTGATGCAGACCGGTCTGGTGCTGCTGCTCGGCCTGGGCGTCTTTCTGATCGTGCGCGACACCACCCAGCTCGAATTCTTCCAAAACCTCCGGTAGGGAATGTTGAGACCCCAAAATGGTGCATCGCTGCGCGGATGCACCCTACGATTTTCTGACCAATAGCGCCAGGTAATTCTTAGGCTACTACCAATCCACCCCTCACCTCTCCATGCCCAACCAGCGGCGAGCCTCTAAGAAACAGCGGGCGCTTGAGATTTTGATTCGCCTCAAGCGGCTTTACCCCGAAGCCCCCTGCTCCCTAGATTTTAAGAATCCGCTCCAGCTGATGATCGCCACCATGCTGGCGGCCCAGTGTACCGATGAGCGGGTGAATCTGGTCACGCCAGCCCTGTTTGCCGCCTACCCCGATGTCTACGCCTTCGCTGAAGCCGACATAGAAGACCTGGAGCGTCTGGTCAAATCCACCGGGTTCTACCGCAACAAAGCGAAGAATATTCGCGCCGCCTGCCAAAAAATCATCACCGACTTCAATGGCGAAGTTCCCGCCCGCATGGATGACCTGGTCACGCTGCCCGGCGTGGCGCGCAAAACCGCCAATGTGGTGCTGGCCCACGGTTTTGGCATCAACGGCGGCGTCACGGTCGATACGCATGTTAAGCGCATTACTAACCTGCTGGGGTTGACCAAACACGCCGACCCGGTCAAAATCGAGCGCGACTTGATGAAGCTATTGCCCCAGGCCGATTGGGAAAACTGGTCGATTCGTCTGGTGTACCACGGGCGGGCGGTGTGCAACGCCCGCAACCCCCAGTGCAGTCGATGTGATCTGGCGGATCTCTGTCCCTCGGCCAGGGTGGTTCCAGTCACTCAGGCATTGGCTAAAGTCTCAACCTCCAGCGATGCTGAGGTAGTTTGAGGGGCGATCGCACCATCCCATCATCATCCGTCTTTATCAATAGCTGACCCCTGGAGCTGTGGTTCAACAGCACCGTAGAGGGCCGCTACCGTGGCACCGTAACAGAAAACCGACAGCCAGACGGGGTGTCTGGCTGTCGGCGATATAGTTCAGCTTCTACTGCCGTCTTTTTTCGTGAATACTCTTCATGTGACGCTTGACGGTGTTCACACTGATAAAGAGTTGTTCAGCGATCGCGCTGTAGGAGCAGCCCTGCATAGCTAGCCGCCAAACGTCACTTTCTCGTGCCGTTAGCTGATAGCGATAGGTATCGAAGGCGGCGCGCTGGGCTGATACTTCCTGCCGATTTTCGATAGAAATCAACAGATAAGTGGGCTCAACTTCGCCCCAGTCAACCCAGTCACCGGTTAGGTGAACACAGCATTGACCCTCAATATCGATTTCATCGTGAAGCTGTAGGCGCTGATTGGGAAAGTCCTCCCGGCTTTCAATCATGGACTTGCAAAGCGTCCGAATTTGGGTGGGCAGTGACCAGAGATCACGCCATTCCACTCGGTCTGCCGGTGATGCAGGGCCAGCACCAGCCTGTAGAACCTGACAAAGTTCCCTAGCTTTAGGGCTACTCTGAATCACGTGGCCCAGCCGACTGACCAGCAGTAACCCTTGCGACGGGAACAGCTGATCCAGGATGGTCTCGAACAACATTGACAAAAAATCAATGGAAGCCACCTGACCCACCGGACGGACCGATCTGAGGGAGGGCGCTGGGCTGGAGGAAAGCTGCGGTAACGTAGCCTGACTTTGACCTTGGTTGGTAGTACTAAACACCCTTCTGACCTCACAGTGAAAAAGCATCAGCAGTGAATTGCAGGGAAGGGAATCTACAGGGACGATGAATTTGGGGGCTGCAACTCAATCTAAACACCACAATGCCGTCAAACCTGACCCCTGCCCAGGACCAGCAAGCAGGGCTCTAAAGTAGACGGTATAAGGGCTACAGGGTTCTGAACAGGGCCGAAGCAGCGTGAAGTAGGGTGAAGTTTTTTCACGCGATCGCCCCAGCAGCGTCACAATTTACTTCATAACAGCACCCATTTAGCAGCGTCCTGTACAGCCTTAATTGGGAGATGTTGATGCCTACCGCCAGCAAGGTCAATCAGTGGTTCCCACCAGATGTTGAGCGCCGCTACGTCGATCAGGTAACGGGGCAGTCTGGTCTGACCCGGCGGCAGGCGATCTGCTTTGTCCGGCTGTGGGCCTATGCCTGCTATCAACAGGCCCCCCAGCCCCACCCCCTGCGAGAGCTGAGTCCTGAGCATCATCAACTCATCTGCCCCCACAGCACCGCTGCCGATTTGTTCTATTCAGACCAGCCGCGCGGTAGCGAACGGGCGGCCGGTCTGATGATCAATCAGCTGGTGAAAAAGCACTGGGTGAAGCGAACGACCTGTGAAGGCTATCCCTCTCAGCTGAGCCTGCAAATTCCCCCTAGTTTTTTGCCCCAAACCGCCTCAGAAGGACTGGTTCAGGTGGAGGCTAATGCCTTCGATCCCCGGCGGGATGCTCCCCTGGTGGCGTCATTTATGGATGAAAGCTACAGCTGGGTTAGTCAGCGCACCGAGAATGCGTCGTTCAAAATTACCCGAGTCTTGAGGCGATGGGCGACCCAATATCCCCAGGGGCTGAGGGTGCTGAGGCAGGTTATAGACCAGTCGCCGGTGGCGGTTGCCGCGTTTTACCCCGCCCATCCCGATTCTGAGGCCATGTTCCACAGTCCGCCCAGTGCCAGTCTTCATCTGGTTACCCTGGACGATACCGACCCCATTCAGCTGGCATCGCCAGGCGATCCAGACTGCTACGTCGTGTTTGTGCGCGCCTGGCAGTTTAGGCCTGAGTTTTGGTGCTATGCCAACGTGTGCGAGTTTCTAGCCGATTCCCAGGCCACCTTAAGGGCGATGCAGCAGGAGTTTCCCAATCTATCCGATATCTACACCATCACGATTCACCCCAATTTAGAGGCCTTTGCCATGGCGCTGGGCTTTAAGCCGCTGAAAGCGGATCCAGCCTCGTCGATCCGCTGGTACTACATTGCTCTAGACGATTTTCTGGCCTTAGATGGGGATGAGACGCTGGTCGAATTTGACTTCAGTGCGCCCTATTTATCCGGCTAGCTGATCGGGCTCAGCCCCTGGCGGCTGTCTAGGCCGCCTTGGTAAAACTGAGCAGGCCGACGCTAACGGTGACCAGCAGCACCCCCAGCCCCTGCACCAGGGAAAGCTGCTCTTGCAGCACGCCCCAGGCCAGCACCGCCGTCAGAGCGGGGTTGGCCGCGCCCAGCATAGAGGCAGCGGTAGCCCCCACCACGCGAATGCCCAGGTTGTTGAGCACATGGCCAGTCAGGGTCGCGATCGCCGACAGCAGGCCTCCCATCCACAGCGCCGGCCACAGCAGCCCCGCCAAATTTCCCGGCCACAGCAGCAGGCACACCGCCGACAGCACCAGTGTTACCGCAAAGCTAATGCCCGTAAACGGCACCGGGTGAAAGGTTTCAAAGGCTTTTTGAGCCGCTACGGTGTAAAAGGCATAGACCACACCCGAGGCCAGGCCGAAGGCCACTCCCAGCCAACTTTCAATCGCCGCCCCCGTCATGGGAATCGTCAGCGCGCTGCCCAGCAAAATCAGCGCCAAAATAGCCCAGCGACTCGCGCTAGGCCGATGACCAAACCAGTACCAGTCCAGCAGGGCTGTGTAAACCGGAAAAGTGAAGAACAGGGTTAGCGCAATGCCAGCGGCGATGCGTCCCACCGACACATAGAGCAGCGCCAGGTACGAAAACATCAGCACTCCCCCCACCAGGGCCAGGTAGAGTTCGCGGCGATAGCTGGCCGAGCCTAAGCGGCGCAGGTCAGCCCACATAGCCGGGTATACCGGCGGCAGCAGCACCGCCATCAGCGGCACCCCCACCAGCATGCGCATAAACATCAGCAAAAATGAGTTGGGCAGGGTCGGTGCCACAAAGCCGCCGGTTTCTACCACGCCCAGCAGGTCAGAGGGCGTAAACAGCACCCGTGTAATCAGATTTTGGGCCCCAAAGCAAATGGTCGCCAGCAAGATTAAGACGTAGCCGAGCATGCATCCCCCTTTCTTTAGATTAGGGATGCCGTTTGTCTTGCGCCCCACTGCAAAGCATTCTACGGCAGACGGTAGCTGGCCACCCGCACGACTAAATCCCCCCCCTGGGGATCGTGGGTAAAGACAAAGCTGCCCGCCTTGGTCTCGTGGCCCGAGAGAAAGTCAATTTGCTGCTCGCCCGTCTCGTCGTCGGCCCCCTCAATGTTGAGTTCACCCGTTACCTGCACCATGCGGGCAATGCGACCGCCGGTATTGGTAATAGCAAAGGGCACGTAGTAGCGGCCATCCGTGACACGCACTGCCTCAGACACCGTTACCGCAAAAGCGGGGGGCTGGGTTTGGTTAGTTTGCCAGTCGAAAAGAATCAGCCCCACCAGCCCCAGCAAAATGAGCGAGGCCACAATAAACGTTACCCACTCGGCGGCAGAGCGCTGGGTGAAGCGTTTAGAGGCATCAGCCGAGGTTGGGCTGGGGGGGTTGGGCAAGTCCATTAGATCAGGATACGGCCTGCGGCTCCGCCAATGGAGGCTGGCAGCCCTAATACTAAGATATTGCTCAGCCATTCTGACCAGGGGTCGCTGGGGTTGAGCTGCTGAAACAGCACCAGCATGGCCAGCGAGGCCAGCAGCGCCACCAGGTAGGCCACCAGGGTTTCGGTGATGGGGCTAAACAGCAGGCCCCGCTGCCGCCGCTCGGCGCGATCGGCAAAGCCAGAGGCAAACACAACCGCATAGGAGAGGCCCAGGGAAGCCGCCATAATCAGCAGCAGCCACAGCGGCGGCAGGGAGGCGGCCAGTAGAGGCACTTCCTCGGTGGGGGCAATGCTAAAGGCAATTAGCACTGCGCCAATCAGGGCGGCGTCAAAGTCGACCAGGGCATCGCCCAGATTGCCTCGGGTAGGGAAGGTCAGCCGCCGCGATAGAGGAGCCGTCGTGCGGCGGTTAGCAGCGGGTTCAGCCTCCGACTCAGGGCTGGTTTCTGCCCTGACACGCCCCCGCTTACCCTGCAGAGTCGATCGCGCCAGGGCTACGCCCAGGGCAAAGGGCACGGCTTCAAACACCACTTTGCCCAGCACCTCCGCCAGGGGCGTAGCGAGGGTAATGCGGCGCAGCAGCACCAGGGCCAGAGCTGCGCACACTACCCCAATGGCAACCGCTTCAATGCTTTCGAGCAAGGTCTCTAAGGGGTGCAGGCTGAGGGTCTGGCGAAACCCTTCGACCTGGGTGAGCAGCCCTACGCCAACCAGGGTGGCCGCCAGCACCGCCAGCAGCCAGCGCGGGTCGGTAGCGGCCCCAATCGACCACACCTCCACGGTGTACAGCAGGGGAATGCCAAACAAAAAACCGCCCACCGCCCCTTGCAGAATGGCCTGAAACTCGCTTAGCCAGATGTTGGCCTCGGCTTGGGGCATGGGTTTGTCGATGGAGGTAGCCATCGTGGAGATCTCGGCTCTAAGACTGGGAGCAATGCTCTACCTACAGCATATCAAGGGGTTTAGCGATCGCGCAGGTTCACCCTCCGCCCCTTTTGCCCGGTACGCCCTGGCCCGAAACCTTAGGAAAATCTCTAGTATTGCCGGGGTGCGCCAAAATGCCCGCTAGCGTGAACAGGCAGCTTATATAACCACGCGAAAACCCTAGTGCACTGCAAGGATAGTTTTATGACCCAGGCTAAATCAGGCGACAGCGTTGCCATTCACTACACCGGCAGACTCGAAGACGGCACCGTATTTGACTCCTCGCGCGATCGCGACCCCCTAGAGTTTGCCATCGGCAGTGGCGAGGTGATTCCGGGTTTCGAGGCGGCGGTGGTAGGCATGACCCCCGGTGACGCCAAAACCGAGGTAATTCCAGCTGAAAAGGCCTACGGTCCTCATCGGGAGGAAATGGTTATGGTCGTTGAGCGCCACCACATTCCTGATGACATTCCGCTCGATGTCGGCCAGCAGCTGCAAATTCAAGGGCCTCAGGGCCAGATTGTGCCCGTGATGGTGACTGACCTCTCAGAGGCCGATGTCACCCTCGACGCCAATCACCCCTTAGCAGGAGAAACCCTGATTTTCGACATCGAACTGGTGTCAATTCAGGGCTGAATACTGGCCAAAGCCTGTCTAAAGGCCTATTTAAAGGGGCCGTTTATCCTATCCCCCTCCACCCCAGGGGGATAGTTTTTCATAGGCCAAGCGATTTATGATGCCCTCGGCCTTTACCCCCAGGAGCCCCATGGCCTACGAATTGCCCCCTCTGCCCTATGCCTACGATGCTCTGGATCCCTATATTTCTAAGAGCACGCTGGAGTTTCACCACGACAAGCACCACGCGGCCTACGTCAGCAAGTATAACGATGGCGTCAAAGGTACCGACTACGACAGTAAGCCCATTGAAGAGGTAATCAAAGCGATCGCCGGAGATAGCTCCAAGCAGGCTCTGTTCAACAACGGTGCCCAGGCCTGGAACCACACCTTCTACTGGAATTCGATGAAGCCCGGCGGTGGCGGTACGCCCTCGGGCGATCTGGCCAGCAAAATCGACGCCGACTTTGGCAGCTTTGACAAGTTTGCCGAGGAGTTTAAGACAGCTGGTGCCACTCAGTTCGGCAGCGGCTGGGCCTGGCTGGTGCTCGACAACGGCACCCTCAAGGTGACCAAAACCGCCAACGCCGATAACCCCCTCCCCGCCAATCAGGTGCCTCTGCTCACGATGGATGTCTGGGAGCACGCCTACTACCTCGACTACCAGAACAAGCGCCCCGACTACATCGATACCTTCCTTAAAAACGTTGTGAACTGGGATTTTGCCGCCAGCAACCTCGCCGCTGCATAGGTTGGCGACAGTCAACAGTCGTGCTCCGCGACTCACAGGGGCGGGCTCCGGCTCGCCTCTTTCTTGGTTTATACGAGGCCCCTCGAACCTCAAGCCTTGAACCTTACCCCCTCTCCCTATGCTGTTTGCCGACCCAGACTATCCCCACGTCGTGCTGTCGTTTACCTACCGGGGCTTTTTCCTGGAGCTGGATCAGAGCACCGAAGACGGGCTGCCGCTGTACGCCGTTTGGGCTACCCACGATCGCGGCTGTGCCGTAGCGGTACCCGGCGTCGTCAGCCGCACCGAGGCTATCTACAAGGCCAAGCGCTGGGTCGACCGCCGGCTTAAGCCACCGGGTGAGGCCGGTAGTAGGCGGTAGCCTGGGCCAGCCAGCTATCGACTTCGACGGCAGGCTGGGGACGGCCAAACCAGTAGCCCTGGCCGTAGTCGCAGCCGAGCCGCTTGAGGGCGCTGACCTGCTCCGAGGTTTCAATCCCTTCGGCGATCGCCCGAAAGCCCAGCTGCCGCCCCAGATTAATAATGGTGTGCACAATTTTTTCGTGGCTGAGGCTGGTCTCCATCTGGCTGACAAAGGAGCGATCGATCTTGAGGCTGGTGATGGGAAAGCGGTACAGGTAGCTGAGCGACGAGTAACCGGTGCCGAAGTCGTCAATGCTGAGGGCAATCCCCCGCTGGCGCAGGCCGTTGAGCACCGCGATCGTGTCGTCAATGTTGTCAATCAGCATGCTTTCGGTAATCTCTAGCACCAGACTGCGGGGCGAGAGACCGGCATTGTGCAGCGCCGCATCGACTCGCTCTAAAAGGCCCTGGCTGTGCAGCTGCAGCGCCGACAGGTTGACGCTAACCGTCAGCCCCAGCGCCTGGGAGTAAGTGCGCTGCCAGGTGGCCATCTGGCTACAGGCTAGCTCTAGCAGCCAGTAGCTGAGGGGCACAATCAGCCCAGTCTCTTCGGCTACCGAAATAAATTCCCCGGGCATCACCAGGCCCCGCTGGGGGTGCTGCCAGCGCACCAGCGCCTCAAACCCTCTGACCTCGACCGTTTGCAGGTCAATAATGGGCTGGTAGTAGAGCACAAACTCTTCGGGGTGGTTCAGCAGGGCGGAGCGCAGTTCGGTTTCAAGGGTGAGTCGGGCGATCGCGCGATCGTGCATACTGCTGTCAAAGACTTGATAGCCGTCGCGCCCCCCGGCTTTAGCCCGGTACATAGCCGTATCGGCATCGCGAATCAGGTCGGAGGCCGACTGGTAGTGAGCGCTGCCCATCACCAGCCCCAGGCTAACCGTAGCAAACATCTGGTGACTGCTGAGCTGAAAGGGCTGGCGCAGCATCTCCAAAATTTGCTCGGCCATAGTCTGGGCCTGATCAATGTTGTCGATATTTTCTAGCAGCACCATAAATTCATCGCCCCCCAGGCGCACCGCCAGGTCGGTCGACCGCAGCACGGCCATCAGCCGACTGGCTACCTCCATGAGCAGCTCATCGCCAATCAGGTGGCCCAGGCTGTCGTTGACCACCTTGAAGTGGTCAATATCTAAGAACAGCAGAGCAAAGCGGTAGCTGCTATCGGTTTGGGCCTGCCGCAGGGCGGTATCTAGCCGCTCTTGGAGCTGCTTGCGGTTGGGTAGCCCCGTCAGACTGTCGTGGCAGGCGTCGTGCTCAAGCTGGCGGCGCATTCTCACCTGGTCGGTGACATCGCGGGAGGCGGTCTGGAGCTGCACCACCGCACCTGTGGCATCGACAATGGGCCGTGTAAACGTCTCCAGCCAGATGTAGTAGCCCTGATGGTGGCGCATGCGGCAGACCACGGGCCGTAAGGTCAGGGGCTGGCCTGCGGCAGACGGATACAGGTATCGCTGACATTCCGAGAGGTCATCGGGGTGCACCAGGGTACAGGGATGTAGACCAATTAGCGATTCAGGGGTGTAGCCCAGCAGCCACTGCACCGAGGGGCTGACGTAGAGATAGGTCCCATCGAGGCTGTGCAGACAAACCAAATCGCTCATGTTTTCAGCCATCAGGCGAAACAGGGCCGCCTGCTGCTGAATTTCGGCGTTGGCCCGCTCAACATCGGCCTTAGAGCGCTGTAGGTCGCCAAACGATGACTCTAGCCGCGCGGCCATGCTGTTAAAGGCCTGGGCCAGCCCTTCCAGCTCCTGCATGCCCGTCGGACCAATCTCCTGGTTGAGATCGCCGTCGGCAATGGCCTGCGAGGCCGAGCTAAAGGCGCTCAGGGGTCGAGTAATCCAGCGGCTGGTGTAGAGACCCGAGGCGATCGCACCCACCAGCGCCAGAGCACACAGGGCGATCGTATTGCGGCGACTGGCCCGAATCTCAGCCATAAAGTCGTCTTCAGGCATGAGCACCACAATCAGCCAGTCAAGTCCGTAGTCGTCGCTAACGGTAGCTACCTGCATAAACTGGCGCTTGCGGTTGAGCGTAAACTCAGTCTGCTGGGGCTGAATGCGGCGACCGTCGCCCCCCGACTGGTTGAGCAGCAGTTGGGCACTGGCTCGAATCAGCGGGTCTGAGTTCGTCACCGCGTAGGATCGCCGCGGGCGACCGTCAACCACCTCGTAGGGGGCGACCGTGGAGGTGGCCACCAGCAGGCCCGATCGCTCCATGACGAACGCCTGCCCGTGCTCGCTAATCGGCATCTCCTGCAAAAAGCGGCTGATGTGGGAGAGAAAAAAGTTATTGCCCAGCACGCCAAGCAGTTTGCCGCTGTCGTCGTACACCGGCCTAGAGGCCGAAATCGCCAGCATGGGCAACGCGTGGTACGGGAAAATTTCGCCCCAAACCGGGCCTTTGGCCTGCACCGCTGCCCGGTACCAGGGGCGGGTTAGCGTATCCCAGTCGGGCGCTGACTGCACCAGTTCGGCGGGCTGCCCCGTGGCCACATCGATCTCTAAAAACTGAACGTGGTTATCCAGCGAAGGCCCACCGCGCATCAGCTGGTGAGCCTGCTGACCCAAAACAGTGTGGCCCACAAACTCGCCGTTAGCCTGTCCCCAAAAAATTGAGTCGATGTAGGGAAATCGCTGCGATTGCCGCATGAAGTGGCGAAACAGGTCTGCTTGATTGGCTGGATCGACCTGCCCCAGAGCAATGGCATCGTAATTGAGCTGGTTGACCAGGTGGGAAGTGGCCAAAAACGATTCCAGCTCGTGATCAATGTGGTGTGAGACCGCATCGCGCAGCTGGCTCGCCACCTGGTTCACCGCCCGCTGCCCCTGGCGCATCGAGAGCCACCCCGTTAGCCCTACCGCCACCGACACCTGTAGCACAAAGGGCACCACAATCAGCAGCCGCAGCGGAATATGACTCAACGCACCTCGGTTTGGCACGGCAGGAAAACGATGCCCCATGTAGCCGGTAATACCAACAACTCTATTAGTATTCCTACCTGAGGCTCAAACTAAGCCCCCGACATCACATTTAATGAAAGGAACACAATCGGGCCCTGCCCAACCCTCCTAGCGCTGGCCCAAACGCGCAGCTACAAACGCTTCCAGCCGATCCATACCCTCCAAGATAGTCTCCATGCCGGTAGCGTAGGAAATGCGGATAGTGCCCTCAGAGCCAAAGGCGATGCCGGGAATAGCCGCTACGTATTTTTCATCTAGCAGCTGGGTACAAAAGTCGAGGGAGGGTATACCTAGAGCGCTGACGTCAATGTAGAGATAGAACGCTCCTTCAGGTTCGCCGCAGCTAAGACCGCTGATGGCACGGCAGCGATCGATAATGGCCTGTCGACGATCGGCAAAGGCGTGGCCCATGGTAGTGATACAGTCTTGCGGGCCTTCGAGGGCGGCGATCGCCCCGTACTGGGCAAAGGTACACACATTAGAAGTGCTGTGGCTCTGAAGCGTGCCCACCGCTTTAATCAACTCCGCTGGCCCAGCCAGGTAGCCCACCCGCCAGCCGGTCATGGAGTAGGCTTTAGCAAAGCCGTTGCTAACAATAGTGTGCTCAAAGGCCTCGGGCGACACCGCCCCAATGCTCAGGTGGGTGGCCCCGTCGTAGAGAATTTTTTCGTAGATTTCGTCCGACACCACCCAAATATCGGCCTCAACCACCACCGCCGCCAGGGCCGCAATTTCGTCTGGAGAGTAGACCATCCCCGTGGGGTTGGAGGGGCTGTTGAGAATAAACAGCTTGGTCTTGGGGGTAATCGCCTGGCGCAGCTGCGCTGGGGTAATGCGGTAGTTTTGCTCAGCCGTGGTGGGCACCAGCACCGGCGTCCCCCCCGCCAGCTTGACCATTTCGGGGTAGCTCAGCCAGTAGGGAGCCGGAATAATCACCTCGTCGCCGGGTTCAATCAGGGCCATCATCAGGCCGTAGAGAGAGTGCTTGCCGCCGTTAGTGACAATGACATTCTCGGGGCCGTAGCAGAGGCCGTTGTCCTGCTGGAGCTTGTGGGCGATCGCCTGTTTTAGGGCCGGTTCCCCCGCCGCAGGGCCGTAGCGGGTTTTGCCCGCGTCGAGGGCCGCTTTGGCCGCCGCTTTAATGTGGTCGGGGGTATCAAAATCGGGCTCTCCGGCACTAAAGCTGCACACCGGCAAACCCTCGGCCTTCATGGCCTTGGCCCGGGCCGAAATCGCCAGGGTCATGGAAGGGGTTACGCAGGTTATCCGGTTTGCCAGGGCTAATGGGGGCACGACCACACCTCAACGAACATTGGCTACAGGCTGCCCCCTAACGGCGCGTCAGGAGACCATGCCTCATATCTAAACTCGGGCCTGCAAGGAGGTCTGAGCTCAGTTACACAAACATATTCCCCATAGATTAGATCGTTTAGTCGGTTATGACTATTGCAGCGAGAGGTTTTTCCGCGATCGCAGACATTTGCCTCAGCCGTGCCCAGTTTTCTCTATGAAGGTTTAGTAAACATTCTGCGATCGCCAGGGCGACTTTTAGCTCTCACTGGCGGCCTCAGCCCGGCTTAAAGTTCATCCTCAAGCCGCTGAAAACAGTGAACACAGCCATTTGAGCAAAACCCTCTTGTTAGGATAAATCCGTGACTGGGACTACTAAATTTTCAAAATCCGCAGATTTACTGATAAAGATTTTCCTGACTGACGGTGCACAGGTTTGTAACTAGGACTAGAAGCGCTAACAAGGCCACGTCCTATGCACCCTTCCTCCAACTGTTCCTTGATGACTCATCTGGCCTGCGCCGTTAGCCTGGGCCTTTTAATTGCGGCCACCCCCCTTGGGTTGTCTGCCGTACTGCAATCCTACGCTGAAGTCAGCCTCAGCGCCACTACTCGCACCGAGGACGATCGCGGCAGCGGTCGACTCAGCCGGGTGCCCGCACTTGCTTACGAACTCAGCTTTCGCGGCAGTGGTCGGGTTGATCCGACTCCCCCCACCTCTTCTGCGGCCCGGTCTGCCCACCTAGCCTACCGAGGCAGCGGCAGAATTGCTGAGCCAGGCACCACCAATGCCTAGCCAGCTGCGCCCCCAAAGGCGGTGGGCCGTTTAAGCCTGCTCTCCGACCGATTCCCTTGCCTAAATCAGCCTCTTGTATTGGTTGAAATGGCCGGTTTTTGCGTCACACTTAGTATTAATCAGGGAGATTCGCCAGGGCCGATCAACATCCAGTTATGTCTGGCCCCGGCCCTACGTCAGCAGAGCCAGATGCAAAGCTTTATAAACTCAAAGTATTTATCTTCAAGTTCATAAGCTTACGTATTCTTTTCTAGCTTTTAGACTAAGCTGTATTTGCGTATTTCTGGCGATTTTCAACGGTTTCGCACCCTTTGCAGCGTGGGCTGCGCTACCGCCTGTTGTTTTGAGTTTTCCCAAGTCCGATGGCTGAACCTCTTGTTTCTATGCCCTTGTCTTCCCTGGCGGTAGAAGACGAAGCGCTTATTCGCCGCCTCAGCCCTAGCGCCATCGACCAGATTTTGCTGTATATCGCCTTTAGCGCCATGCGCACTGGTGGCCACCGCCACGGTGCCTTTTTAGACGCGGCGGCCACCGCAGCCAAGTGCGCCATCTATATGACCTACCTGGAGCAGGGCGAAAACCTGCGCATGACGGGTCACTTACACCACATTGAGCCCAAGCGGGTCAAGGCCATTGTCGAAGAAATGCGCCAGGCCCTAACCGAGGGCAAACTGCTCAAAATGCTGGGTTCCCAGGAGCCCCGCTATCTGATTCAGTTTCCCTATATGTGGCTGCGGCGCTACCCGTGGCAGCCGGGGCAGTCACGGGTGGCGGGCACCTCGCTCACCGCCGAAGAGAAAACCATTTTGGAAGGCAAGCTGCCGACTCCCTGCCCCGATGCCCGCATTATCAATTCGTTTCAGTTTCTAGAGCTGATTGAGATTCTGCACGAAAAGTCGCAGGATGATCTGCCCGAGGATCACCGCGTACCGCTGAGTGAAGCGCTGGCCGAACACATTCGGCGGCGGCTGATTTACTCAGGCACCGTAGCTCGTATCGATGCCTCCTGGGGAGCGTCCTACTACGGGCTGGCCCGGGCCTCCTATGCGCCGGTCGATGACCAGGAGCGCATGTACGCCATGGTAGACGATACGGCCCAGTACTTTCGCATGATGCGCGAGTGGGCCAACGGCATTCCAGGCACCATGCGGGTGCTAGAAGAATTAGACATTCCCGCCGCCCATCGAGAAGCCGCCCTGCGAGAGCTAGACGAGGTGGTTCGCACCTGGGCCGATAAATATCACCAGCCCGGCGGTGAACCGACGCTACTGCAAATGGTCATTGGTCACCACTTTAAATAGCCGCGATGCCTGTCTCCCCCATCGGGGTAGACCGTTTCTAGGTTTACCCAAAAGCCGCTGACGGCCATACTCCTGCTCTAAGGGGCTGCGATCGCAGCCCCTTAGACTATTGTTCTGAGCCTACCGACGACGCACGGTACGCCCAAAGCTGGGCAGCTCCACCGCCGCGATTGTCTTGATCTTTTTCTGCGATCGCAGCGGGTAGACCAGGGGCGAAGGCGACGCCTTGCCGCTGGTGCTGAGGTAGGCCGGTAAAGCAGGTCCTGCAGTCGCCACTGAAGCCACCGGAGACGAGGCTGCCTTTGCCGTAGACATCGCTGTCGTTGGAGCCGCCGCCGGGGTCGCCGCGATCGGGGCTGCGGGAGGCTGATCAACGACGGGTACCGGCTCGACCGGCACGGGCTTAACAACTGGCTCTGGCTGTGCCACCGGAGCAATGGGCTCACCCCAGGGAGACGGTTCGGTAAAGAGAGAGGGTGTCGCGGCAGCCGGGGCCGCCACCTCGAGGGGCGAGGATGGCTCTAGCCACGGGTCGGGCGCAGCCGAGGCCGCAGGCGCAACTGGGGTCGGCTCAGGCTCGGGCTGGGACGACAGCTGAGCGGCCAGCGGAGGGAGCGGTTCAGCGCTATCGATCAATGGCGCTGGGGCCTCAGGCAAATCGCGCTGGGGCGCTGGCAAGTCGCGCTGGGGCGCTGGCACCGGACTCGGCCCCGCGCCCCGCAGGCCGCGCAGGAGATGCGTTAGGCTGGGGTTACTGGTTGAGGCTTCCGGTCCGGCTGACCAGGGCTGAATCTGCTGCGATCGCGGCATGGCAACCGGCTGCCCTGGGGTTTCTACGACAGAGGCTAAAAGCTGCCCCTGCACAGCGGCAGAGCTGGTTGCTGCGGCCCCAGGCGTCATATTCAAACACTTTTCTAAGGCGGCCTTGAACTGTAGCGTGTAGCGCTGCTGACGGTGCAGCCGAGCCTTGAGGTCGCGGCAGGTTTCTTCGGCCTGGTGCAGAGCGGTGTTTTTCTCGCTGAAACGCTGCTGAAGTAGGGTGCATTCGCGCTCAAGCTGGGCCACCCGCTGCTGACTTACCTCTAGCTCAGCCTGCAGGGTTTCGTTGTGGATCGTGGTGCGTCTGAGGCCGTCGTTGGCAATATCCAGCTCGCTGAGCAGCTGGGCGATCTGCTGCTGCACAGGGCCAGGGGTGGCGGCAACAGGCAGCGCGCCGGGGTGAGCCTGGTTGCGCTCAATTTCGGCCTGAAGAGCCACCTGCGATCGCTCCAGATCGTCTTCTAGCTCAGTCACGCGCAGCAGGAGCGCATCGTTGCACTGATTGAGGTCTTGAATGAGCTGCACCAGGTTTTCTGGGTCGGGTTCAACGGCCTCAGCCATAGTCTCAGCCTCAGCTTGAGCTACCGTCGGCACCAGTTCATGCTGCAAAACCGCAGAGATATCGTCAGCTTCGGCGGCGAACCCCGAGTCATCTGCCAGGGGCAACTGACCAGGCAAGGTTACCGTCTCCCAACCATCCCCTGACCGGGCTGGGGGGTAAATTATGACCTCCTCACCGCTATTTACCGAGCGGTTGCCTTGGGGCTCTGGGGAAGCACTTGAAGCCGTAGTGTCAGTCATAATGGTGCCTGATCCTGGTCGCGTAGTCTCACACTCAACACTCAACCACTAAGGGGGCTGCTGACCCCAAGAGTAGCTAATTTTGCCAATTTATTCACTTTTTTATTGATTGTTTGATTACAACATGTCTGCTTTATACCCTCAGTCTATCTTTTACCTCTTCTTTTTATTTACTTCTAAGGTCATAGGTGAGCCATTGACGAACGCGTCTGCTCTGTTTAGTCGGCCATACCGAGCTTCCAACATTGCGGTCACCACCAGCGAACTCCAGGGCAGCTTTAAAGTTTCCGGGAACCCGGCCCCCACCCTTGATAGACATAGGTGATAGATGAAGAAACTACCCGCCGCTGCCGCGATCGCCGCCGACCTCAGAGACACTTAAATTGTCTACTATAAGTGCGGGGGTGAAGCTGGCAGTACTGTCGTTTTGGGTTAAACAGCATTAGATAATGATCAGATCAGGGTTTCGCACCGCACTCCTAGTGGCTGCCGCTGGCATGGCCCTAGTTACCACCGTCACCTGTAGCCAATCGACCGATCTCGCCACCGCGCCGACCACTGCAACCGAGGTAGTAACCCCAGAGCGAGATCCGCAGACCCTGCGGTTGCTCTACAGCCGCTCTGCCGTTACCCTCAATCCTCACCTGGCCACCGGCTACCAAGATTTTGAAGCCGCCCGCATTGTCTATGAACCCCTGGCCAGCTACAACCAGGCCGGGGAACTCGTGCCCTTTTTGGCCGATGAAATTCCGTCTGCAGAAAATGGTGGCATCGCCGCCGACGGCACCGCCGTCACCTGGACTCTGCGCCCCGACGTGACCTGGTCCGATGGCGAACCGTTTACCGCCGACGACGTGGTATTTACGTTTGAGTTCATTCGCAACCCCGTGGTGGCAGCGGCTACGGCCCAGTACTACGAGGGGGTCAAGAGCGTCGAGGCGATCGACAAATACACCGTAAAAATCACCTTTGCCACCCCTACCCCAGCCTGGTCCGTGCCCTTTACGGGGCAAACTGGGCTAATTTTGCCCCGCCATATTTTTGAAGAACACAACGGCCCCAAGGCCCGAGACGCCCTGGCCAATCTTCAACCCGTGGGTACTGGCCCGTACCAGGCGGTAGGCTTCGAAAGCGGCACCGTTATCTATGAGCCCAACCCCAGCTACTGGGGCGGACGGCCCGCCTTTGAGCGCGTAGAACTCGTCGGCGGCCTGGCCCCCTACGCTGCCGCTCGCGAGGTGCTGCAAACCAACGAGGCCGATTTTGCCCACAATCTTCAGGTTGAGGCCGAAGCGCTCAACGAGCTGGAAACCGGCGCTAGCGGCCATATAACGCACCTGTTTGGCTCCCAGGTGGAGCGCATCATGCTCAATTTTGCCAACCCCTTTGCCCGCACGGAAGATGGAGAGCGCTCCAGCCCAACTATTCCGCACCCCTATTTCAGTGATTTGCGAGTGCGCGAGGCTGTTAATCTAGCGATCGATCGCGACACCATTGCCAAAGAACTCTACGGTACCGCTGGCAAGCCCACCGCCCAGCTGCTAGTAGCTCCCCTCGACTATCAATCTAAGTCGATAACCTATACCTACGACCTAGAGCGGGCCAAAGCCCTGCTGGATGAAGCCGGTTGGGTCGATACCAACGGCGACGGTTTGCGCGAAAAAGACGGAGTTGCCCTGGAGGTACTGTTTCAGGCGGCGGTGAACCCGGTGCGCCAAAAAACCCAGACTATTGTCAGCGACAGCCTTGCAGAACTGGGCGTCGATGTACAAATTTCGCGGGTGCGCCTCGACGAGTTTTTCTCCGCCGACCCCAAAGATACCCAGAGCCTCAACCACTTCTTTGCCGACATGCAGGTGTACTCAATTGGCAACGAAAACCCTGACCCCACTACCTATATGGGCTGGTGGACCTGCGCCAAAATTGCCTCTCAGGCCAACCAGTGGCAGCAGCCCAACAACGCCCGCTACTGCAACCCCGAGTACGATCGCCTCTGGCAAGAAGCTAAACAAGAACTCGACCCCAAGCGCCGAACTGAGCTATTTCAGCAAATGAACGAGCTACTGGCTGAGGATGTGGCAGTCATTCCGGTGGTGCATAGGGCGATGACCAACGCGGTCAGCGATCGCCTCACCGCTGTCGAGTTTACCCCCTGGGATGCCAGCACCTGGGCGATTAAAGACTGGAAACCTATCCCCAGCGATTCTAAATAGACGCGCTCCCTGCCTTGAAAACGACAGAGCACAGGTTGGGCCAGCCCCAATCTTTTGTAGCGATTTTGTGGTTTTCTGGACTAGCCAAGGCAGAATGGTTACTTGTAGCAAGTGACCAACTCTATGACTTCAGAACCCGCTGTTACCAGTCCGGTGGCGTCTCCCCTGGCCGCGATCGCCCTCAAGGTAGCTGGCGCGATCGCCATTCTGTCAGCCCTGCTAGACTTTCTCATTCTGCTCATTCCCCCCAATCCCACCAATGTGCAGTGGCAGCTAGCCACGACCACGCAACTGGTCGATCGGGGCATCGTGCCTCTCATTGGCATCGCCCTGCTGCTGGTTGGTCTATGGGTAGATAGCTCCGTTGGTCGTATGGCCCAGCGCAAGAGTTTAACCACCGATCTGCGTTTTTGGGCCTGTGCGTTGGCAAGCGTACTGGGGCTGGTCTATTTGCTACTCACCCTGCTGCACCTCAACGCCGTGCGCCTTTCCAGCCAAACCGCCTTAGCTCAGGTTGGCACCGAAGCCAGCCAGGCCGCCACTGAGCTTCAGCAGCGGCTCTCCACCGAGCTCAGCCAGCAGCAAAGCCAGCTGGGGGCAGTCCTGCAAAATGAAGAGCTCCTGAACCAGGCCATTCAAAGCGGTCAGCTACCGCCCGACATTGAGCAGTACCGCGACGACCCTGACGGCCTGACTCAGTTTTTGCAGCAGCGTGCCGACCAGGCCCAACAGCAGATTGAAGCCGAGATTGGCACCCGTCGCGCCGAGGCCGAGCGCCGAGTGAGGACAGAAGCGTGGCGATCCGCCATCCGTATTTCGGTCATTAGCCTGCTGCTAGCAGCAGGTTTCTCCATCATTGGCTGGCTAGGCCTGCGGCGGCTGCTGTCGCTGACCCGCTCAGCCTAGGGCCTGCATCATCGCCTGCTGAGCCGCTGCCTGGTAAATCTCCTTCAGGTGCCCCATCACCACAGGAGCGTCTTCTGGCGGCAGCGGTATGCGGCCCAGTACATCTAGCACCGTGGTTTCAGCCGGGGTGATCACAACCAGTTCTGGGTCTAACGATTCACCGTAGGCCCAAAACTGCTGTATATCAAGGCCGCTAGAGACAAATTTTGGTTCTGAGGTGTCGATGTCTTCGTCGACCAAGGGTATTTCTGACGAAACAGCGCTACTTTGTCGCCGCTGCCGCAGCGCATCCAAAATGCTGTCGCGACTGCGCCCCCGCAGCTGAAACAGCACAAATGGGTCTTCTCGAAAGAAATCGCCCAGCTGGTAATACACTGCCGCAATGTGCTTGCAGGGGTTTTTAGGGTCAGGGCAGCTGCACTTAGAATGCACCTCTGACAGGTTAAACGGGTACAGGCTCAGCCCATTGGCCGTGAAAACCGCCTCAATTTCAGCGGGCATTTCTCCAGCCAGTAGCTGCGCCGAATAAATGGCCTGCTCTGAAAGGGAATCAATGACGTAGTTCCAGTCTTCGTCGCTAAAAGCGTCGAGCCAGATGGAGAGTTTATAGGGTTCTTCGGCCGTACCCTGCACCAGGGCCGTCACCTTAGACCCCTTATACTCCAGGCTGAGAATGTGGCCTTCTCGGGCGTAAATACGACCGCGCTCCAGCCGCTTCTTAAACCGATAGGTATTGAGTAGCTCAACCCAGCGCTGCACCCACCAGGCTTCATCTTCGAGGGCGTAGGCAGGGCTAGAGGAAGCCTGATAGGAGGTCATAGCAAACAGACGCCAAAGGGGGATAGAGACTGTAAATTTGAGGTTATAAGGTTTTGTAGCGCTGGCCCGTGCAATTAAGACAAGACTAGACCACCTGTAGCCCAAACTCGGGCAGCGAACCGAGGTATTAAGTCATCGTCTCTCGGGTTGCAGTAATATATCCTGGCCTTCGTGGCGACGACTATAGCTTGCGCAGTGATGCGATCGCAGAGCCAGTAAACTAGCTCAATACACTGGCTCGTTACCTACAGTTTACAGCCCTGAGAAACGCTAAGGTTCCCCAGGGCTGAATCAATCGACGGCTTAGTCAGGACAACTAGCGACCAATACCGTGGTACTGGAATCCAGCCCGCACCAGCTTCTCTCGGTCGAGAACGTTGCGGCCATCAATCAAGATGGGGCTGTTCATCCGCTGCGCCATTTCGGCGTAGTCGAGGTCTTGAAACTGCTGCCAGTCGGTAACCAGCACCAGCGCGTCGCAGTGGTCAGCCAGATGGGTGGCGTCAGTCTCCACAATGACCCCGGTCAACCCGTGACGCAGCCCGCTTTGCGAAACAATTGGGTCATACGCTTTAACCTTGGCACCCAGCCGATTGAGCTGCTCAATTAGAATCAGCGAGGGCGCATCGCGCATGTCGTCGGTGTCGGGCTTAAAGGTGAGCCCCAGCAGCCCCACGGTTTTGCCCTTGAGAATCTTGAGCACCTGCTGAAGCTTTTCAAGGGTAATCTGGCGCTGGCGATTGTTCACATCCACAGCGGCCTTGAGCAGCTGAGCTTCGTAGCCGTAGTCGTCAGCGGTGTGAATCAGGGCCGCTACGTCTTTAGGAAAGCAGGAGCCGCCCCAGCCAATGCCCGCCTGCAAGAACTTTTTGCCGATGCGAGAGTCAAGGCCGATGCCCTGGGCCACCTGGGTGACATCAGCTCCCACGCGATCGCAAATGTTAGCGACTTCATTGATAAAGCTGATCTTGGTAGCCAAAAAGGCATTAGACGCGTACTTCACCATTTCTGCCGAGCTGAGGTCAGTCACCAGCACTGGCACGGAGGCAGCGCTGGTGTCTTCGGCAAAGCGCCGCTCGACAATGGGAGTATAGAGTTCTTTCATCATGGCGATGGCGCGAGGGCTGTTGCTACCCAGCACAATGCGATCGGGGTTAAAGGTGTCGTACACCGCCGAACCCTCCCGCAAAAACTCAGGGTTGCTGACCACGTCAAAATCAGCAGCCACCTCAGGATGAGTAGTTTCAGGAATACCACCAGCGGGTACGGAGGCCAACTGACGCTCTGCTACCCCATCTAGCACAATCATGCGCACCCAGTCGCCCGAACCAATCGGCACCGTAGACTTGTTGACGATGACCTTATAGCCCCCGTTAAGGTGAGTACCAATGCCCTTGGCCACGGCCTCAACATAGCGGGTATCGCTCTCGCCAGTGGGCAGCGCTGGCGTGCCCACCGCAATAAAGAGAACTTCACCATGCTCAACCCCCGCCTTCAAGTCAGTAGAAAACTGAAGGTGGCCCGCCGCCATTGATGACTTCATCAGTTCAGACAGACCCGGTTCAAAAATGGGCGACTGCCCAGACTGCATGAGCTTAACTTTTTCCTCGTTCACGTCAATACAGACAACATCGTGGCCCACATGGGCCAGGCACACACCGGTCACCAAACCCACATAGCCAGTGCCAATCACACATACGCGCATAGAAAAATACCCCTTACTTTATGTACTTTCGATAGTCCCTGGCAGGCTAGATAGCCCATACCTAATTACGGCTGGCCCCACAGCCGAGCAGCAGCGCGGTTGTGGGCAGCCTGCGGTCAACCTACTACAGAGTGTAGGGTCGACGGCAGTCCCGCAGTTGTTCCTTGCTGACTGAATCGATCGCGAAAATCGTCAATGGTGAGCTTTAGTCCCTCCTGTAGAGGTACCGTTGGGCTCCAGTCAAGGAAGGTTTTGGCGCGGGTAATGTCGGGCTTGCGCCGCTGGGGGTCATCTTGAGGCAGCGGCTTATAAACCAGCTCAGCATCAGGGTTGACCATCGACTGCACGGCCTGGGCCAGCTGCAAAATGGTGTACTCGTCGGGGTTACCCAGGTTGACCGGGCCAATATAATCACCGTTCATCAGCCGCATCAACCCCTCTACCAGGTCAGATACATAGCAAAAACTACGGGTCTGCGCGCCAGTGCCATAAACTGTGAGCGGGTTTCCCTGTAGTGCCTGCACCACAAAGTTGCTCACCACACGACCGTCGTTTTCAAGCATACGAGGACCGTACGTATTAAAAATACGGGCTACCCGAATATCTACATTGTTTTGGCGGTGATAATCGAAGGCTAGGGTTTCGGCAACACGTTTGCCTTCGTCGTAGCAGCTGCGAATACCAATGGGGTTAACGTTGCCTCGATAGTCTTCAGACTGGGGATGGACTTCGGGGTCGCCATAGACCTCAGAGGTAGAGGCCAACAAAAATCGAGCTTTTACCCGTTTGGCTAAGCCCAGCATGTTCAACGTGCCCATCACGTTGGTTTTAATAGTTTTTACCGGGTTGTACTGGTAATGCACGGGCGAGGCAGGGCAGGCCAGGTGGTAAATTTGGTCAACTTCAAGCCGAATGGGTTCCGTTACGTCATGGCGAATGACCTCAAAATAGGGGTGGTCAAGCCAGTGCAGCAGGTTGTGGCGGTGGCCGGTGTAAAAATTATCTAAACAGATAACTTCATTTCCGGCGGTCATCAGACGATCAATCAAATGGGAGCCAATAAACCCGGCTCCACCAGTGACTAGGATTCTCATGGGCAATCTCACCAGGGCAATAGTTACGGACAACGAGGCGCAGCTTTCTATTCAAGTTACTTTTCCCAGGGTAAAGTATCCGGAGATCACAAGCCGGTCGCTTTAGTTTTGATGAACTTGCTAATTCTCTATGAAGTTTCATTCATAGCATAGGAGCTCTTAGCAGGCTGCTTATTTGGCCCCAAAGTTTATGGACTACCTCTGCCCACTCTTTGTCTACGGCACTTTGAAGCCAGGAGAACGAGCATTTGCCGATTTCTGCGCACCGTACCTAGTGGCTAGCCAACCGGCCTTAGCGATGGGTCGGCTCTACCATCTACCGCTGGGCTATCCTGCCATGACGTTGGAAAGCGGCTGGGTGCAGGGGGTGCTGCTCACGTTTTCAAATTCTGACTGTCTACGCGCCATTGACGACTTTGAAGAGCACTATCCCGATCGCCCCGAGAGCAGCGAATATCAGCGCGATCGCCACCTGGTCTTCAATCTTCAGCGACAGCCCCTAGGCACAGCCTGGATTTATACCATGAGGCGCGATCGCATCACCGCATTGGGAGGGCAATGGCTACCCCAGGGCTACTGGAGCGAAACTACAGCCCCTTAAACTCAAACACTTGAATTCAAACAAAAAAGGCTCTGCCAAAACTGACAGAGCCTTAAATTGCTAGAGCAACCTAGCCAACTAAACCGTTGACTAAATCAACCTAGAAGCGGAAGGTGGCACGCAGAGCGCCCCAGAAACCAGTGTCATCTGCACCAGCCAGACCAGAGTTGACGTCACCGTAGATGACGGCAGGAGTGATGGTCAAGAACTCATTGAAGGGGATCTCGTAGTAGCCTTCAATGATGAAGGGGTTTTCGCCAACAGTGGTGGGCAGCTGACCACCATAGACGCCCAGCTGAGTGCCTTCAGCCAGGAAGTTGTTGAAGCCAACACCAGCGGTCCAGCTGAAGTCGTTACCACCAGTAAAGGTGGTATAAGCACCGTGACCAGCGACAAAGAAGCCACCGAAGTCAAGGTTCAACAAGCCGGCGAAGGTATCGGTGGAACCGGGAACCCCAGCCGCCACGCCATCGCTGTGCAGGTAAGCAATACCAGCATCCAGGAAGCCGTCGCTGAGGTAGCTCAGCTGAGCGATGTAGCTTTGGTTGTTAGCAGCGAAGATACCAACAGTGGGAGTAGTAGCACCACCGGGATTAGAGGCGGTGTAGCCAGCGTCAAGCACGATGCTGTCGGTTAGAGCAAAGCTCAGACCAACACCAGCGCCGTTGGAGGTGCTGCCACCGAAGTCATAGAACTGAGGACCACCAGCGTCAGCCACAGAGGGACCGTCGAAGGGCACGATGGTGCTGGTAACCCAGTCATCGCCCTGAAGACCACGGGCAGCAGCCGTTACAGTCAGACGATTGCCGACAGGGAAGCTGTAGTAGAAGTCGTCAATGGTGATGTCGTAGTCAGCACCACCAGCATTGGCTAGACCACCCAGAGGAACGATAGCGTTGCCATCGCCACCTTGGAGGCGAATACGCAAGCGGTCGTTACCGGTGAAGCTGGAATCGAAGTTGAGGCGAGCCCGACCGGCGAAGCTGGTGCTAGATTCGCCAGCAACGGTGTCAATGGGGGTAACCAGGTTAAAGTCAGCCTGACCACGCAGCTTGGTGGTGGTGGAGAACTGCTGGGCACGCAGGGTAGCGGTTTCAGCTTCGAGGGCGTCAACGCGACCGCGCAGGGTAGCCAGTTCAGCCTGGAACTCTTCTTGCAGACGACGAATGGTAGCCAGGTCGTCGGGGTTGATGCCCGACTGAGCGATCAGGGTAGCGATTACATCCAAGCAGGAGTTGAGACCAGCGGCGAACTCGTAGCGAGTTAGGCTGCGCTGACCGCGGAAGGTGCGGTCGGGGTAGCCCTGAATACAACCGTAGTTCTCAACCAGACTTTGCAGAGCCTGGAAGGCCCAGTCGGAAGGTAGAACGTCGGTCAGTTCGGAAACGCTGGTGATTTGAGCCAGTTGAACAGAGTCTTGATCAAAGCTGACCTGAGGGGTAGCAGCTTCAGCCGCGATCGCAGAGCCAGAGACGGCGACAGCCGCACCCAGAGCAGCGGGCACAGCCAGCAAAGATTGCCAAAATAACTTAGCCATTCGGTATTTTCTCCTCACACCTTATACAAGGCTTATCGTGTACCTCAAAGCAGGTTTGGCCTAAACCATCCCTATTTAACAGGTGCAGACCCGACCCCAAAATGAGGCAAGGTTGCTGAACCTCACGTACATCCAAAACCGATAGTAGCAGATATACTCTGTATCGGCTAGATCGGTTTGACCAAATAAGGTACAGACCGATATCTACCCAACCCAGACGCACTCTACTGGTGTAAGGTTCCCTATCTATAGACCAATGTGAACAGGAAGTTGGTAGCTCTCTGAAAAGGCGCGCCGCTGGACCTAAAACCGCTGGATCTGATCGTTTAGGCTGATCAGTGTAGGCTGACCATAAGACTATCTAAAACCCGAAGACGGCACGCAAAGCACCCCAGCAACCAGTCTGGCCAGCGACACTAGCCAAGCCAGTGTCACCGTAGGTTACCGCAGGGGTAATGGTTAGGTACTGATTGAAGAGGATCTCGTAATAACCCTCAACAAGAAGGGGGTGTCAGCATGACCATCTAGCTGAGGTAATTGACCGATGAAACACCCAGTTGAGCGTCTTCACCGAGGAAGTTAAGGCCGAGCGTTATTTTCGGTCAACTTAGAGCAGAAATTTTTTGGGCCATAGCAAAATCTTTCTCGGTTAGCCCGCCAGCGTCGTGGGTGGAGAGGCTAATGGTTACGCGGTTGTAGGAGATTTGCAGGTCGGGATGGTGCCCAGCGGCCTCGGCAGGTTCGACTAGCTGATTAACAAAGTCAATAGCGGCAACAAAGTCTTTAAAGGTGCGGGTACAGGTAATCGTCTTGCCGTCCAGGCTCCAGTCGGAGAGCTGACCGAGGTGAGTTTGAATGTCGCGATCGCTGAGAAGGGAGGCCATAGGTGTGAAGAGGTGGGCTGCCCTTCTATCTTAAGGGTGGAGCGCCAGCTAGGGCGGCGGTCGCTGTTTTAAGCCTTTGCAAGAACCATAAGCCTCTTTAAAAGCTATCCGCCCCTGCCAGGGGAAGACAAGCTTCCGAAGCAGGGGCGGTCTAGTTGGATCTTAGGTTGAACCTGACTGCCGGGAGGAACCCTGTTCAGCCAGCTTCGAAAGCTTAGCTAGTTGCCAAGGCAACTAACACTGAAGCTAGAGCACAGCCCCGGCGCACAGCCGGCTGATCTCAACCTGAAGACCCACACGTTTACTACTTTCTTGCATGGGCATCACCTCCTGAATCCTAAACGGTAAAATCTGTAGAGTTAGCTGCCGTAACAGCGGCATTACTCGTAAGTTAGCACAATAATTTCTAGCTGTGGCATAAATTGCGGTCTTAGTTAAGCGGCTTGGTCTGCGATCGCCAGCCGCAGCGCTATTCCAGTACCTTAAACACCTTACTGATGCCCCTCAATACCTCTGTACCGCTCGTTGAGAGCAGCCTGGATGAGTACCTACAAGCCTGGCTGCGTGAAGATGTGGGCCGCGGCGACTGGACCACAATCGGGCTAGGAAACCTGGCGCAGCAGCCGGGGTTGGCCCTGTGGGTGACCCGTGCCCCCGGCGTGATTGCTGGGCTGCCCTTTGCTCGCCGCCTGTTTCAGCAGCTTGATGGCGACCTCAGCTTTGAGCCCCTAGTCGATGAAGGCGACGCCTGTGGCGCAGATACGACTATTGCTAGAATGAGCGGCAATCTAGCGGCCCTGCTAACAGGCGAACGGGTAGCGCTAAACCTGGTCATGCGGCTGAGCGGCATTGCCACCGCTACCCGCCAGTACGTTGAACGGCTGGCCGACAGCCCGACCCAGCTGGTTGATACGCGCAAGACGACCCCCGGCCTGCGACAGCTGGAAAAGTATGCCAGCCGGGTTGGTGGGGCCATTAACCACCGCCTGGGCCTGGATGATGCGGTGATGATTAAAGACAACCACATTGCTGCCGCTGGGGGTATTCGGGCGGCGGTAGCTCAAATTCGGCCGGCCATTCCCTACCCGATGACGGTGGAGGTTGAAACCAGCAGTCTCGAACAGGTCGATGAGGCGATCGCCTGCCCAGTGGACATCATCATGCTCGACAACATGCCTCCAGAGCTGATGAAAACGGCGGTTGAGCGGATTCGGGCGCAAAAGCCAGCGGTCAAAATCGAGGCCTCTGGCAACGTTACACTAGAGACTCTCAAGCCCATTGCGGCGACGGGAGTAGATTTTATCTCCAGCAGCGCTCCCATTACACGGGCTCCGTGGCTAGATATTAGTATGCAGGTGAGTTCTAAAGCGGTTTAACCCGAGGCAACCCATGATCTTAACCACCGGACCTAACGTTGACGGTCGCCAGGTCATTGAATACTGCGGCCTGGTCAATGGCGAGGCCATTCTAGGGGCTAATATTTTCAAAGACTTCTTTGCGGGCATTCGCGATGTGGTCGGCGGGCGATCGGGGGCCTACGAGCAATCGCTGCGTCAGGCGCGCAACACGGCCATTAAAGAGATGATGCAGGCTGCCAAAGAACTGGGGGCCGACGCCATTATCGCCGTCGATATTGACTACGAGTCGCTGGAAATTAACAACGGCGGCAACATGCTGATGGTGGCCGCCAGCGGCACAGCGGTGCGGCTGGCGTGAGCGGTCTTTTGCCTAAGCCCCCGGTCCCTAGCCACGATCTAGGCTGATTCCAGAGGTTTAGCCGAGGGAGCGGGTGCCTGAGTTAGCGATCCAGGGCATGATTCTTTAAGTCGGCCAGCGCCACGTGCTCAATGGCGGCAGCGTGGGTGGCTTCGAGCATGACCGGGGGAGCAACCCCAGCCTCTAGGGCTTCTTGCCAGCGGGGGGCACACAGACACCAGCGATCGCCCGGCTTGAGCCCCGGAAACTGAAAGGCGGGCACCGGGGTAGACAGGTCGTTACCCTGGGCTTTGGTAAAAGCCAAAAACTCAGGCGTCATCTGGGCGCACACGACGTGAACCCCCATATCGCCTGCCCCCGTATTACAGCAGCCATCGCGGTAAAAACCGGTCATCGGCGAGGTGCAGCAGGGGGCAAGGGCAGTGCCCAGCACGTTGGTGGCAGTGGTCATAGGGAAGTCCTTTGGGACGGGGTAGAAAAACGGGGTAGAACGGTACGGATTCGCTTTCAATCTATCGCAAGACTCGGTCTGTCGCAGCGCGTTTAAAGCCGCCGAGTGCCCAGAGCCGAAATGCTAAGCTACGTAGGCAAAGATGACCGAAATACTCGGTTCTATGACCGTATCAACAACATTTAATCGCCGCCAATCGGGGGCTGCGGCAGTCATTGAGGTGCCGATCAGCATTGCGCCGATGATGGATCGCACCGATCGCCACTACCGCTACTTTATGCGGCAGATCACTCGACGCACTCTGCTTTACACCGAGATGGTGACCGCCCAGGCGATCGTGCACGGCGATCGCGACCACCTGCTGGGCTTTACCCCCAGCGAATCACCCCTGGTGCTGCAGGTGGGCGGCGACGACCCACAGATGTTGGCAACCTGCGCCCGCGTCGCCGCCGACTTTGGCTACGACGCCATCAATTTGAACGTAGGCTGCCCCAGCGATCGCGTCAGCAGCGGCAACTTTGGCGCTTGCCTGATGGCCCAGCCGGAGCGGGTAGCCGAGGGTGTGGCGGCGATGATGGCGGCCAGTTCGCTGCCGATCAGCGTTAAGCACCGAATTGGGATAGACGATCGCGATCGCTACGAAGATATGGCGAATTTTGTCGATACCGTGGCTCAAACCGGCTGCCGCCACTTTACCGTTCACGCCCGCAAGGCCTGGCTGCAAGGGCTGAGCCCCAAAGATAACCGCACCATTCCGCCCCTGCGCTACGGCGATGTACACCGCCTCAAGCAAGACTTCCCGCATCTTTGGATCGAAATCAATGGCGGCTTTACCCAGCTCGATCAGGTGAGCGAACAGCTCGATCGGGTAGACGGCGTGATGGTAGGGCGAGCTGCCTACGACCAGCCCTACCTATTCTCAGCGGTTGATCAACGGTTCTTTGCCGCAGACGAGCCTGCCCTCAGTCGTCAGCAGGTGGTTGAGGCGCTGTTGCCCTATGTTGACCAATGGGTCAGCCAGGGGCTAAAGCTCAACAAAATTACCCGCCACATGCTGATGCTGTTTGCCGGACAGCCCGGCAGTCGCCTGTGGAAGCAAATTTTAACCGAGGAATCATGTAAACCAGGGGCCGGAGTAGAGGTAGTGCAGCAGGCGATGGCTGCGGTACAGCGTCAGAGCGACATTCAAACCCAGCTAGGGGCTGCTGTCCACTAGCTGCTAATAGCCCATCCCTATGTTTTGGGGACCTGGTAAAGCTGGTGTCTCTAAGGATTTTGGCCAGAGCCAACGACAGGCTCTAGGGAGCCTCGGTCACCCCCTGGTTTTCTGTAGTTAGAGGCGCGGGGAGCCAGGCAAACGGGTAGACATACTCATCAGTACTGGTTAGGGAGGTCAGCTCGGTACCATCCGGGCGCACCTGATACAGCACCTGGGTGCCCATAGGGTCGTCGGGCGGAGTGGCGGTAAAGGCGACCCAGTCACCTGTGGGCGACCACTGGCTTTCTAAAACGTTTTGCAGGGGCTGGTCGGTAAGAGCCGTAAACTCCTGATCGACCAAATCGAGCCGAAATACGGTTTGCTGCCCCGCCTGTGGCCCCGAAGCCAGCACCAATTGCTGACTGTTGGGTGCCCAGCTAAGGGCATCGTAAAAGCCGGGCCGAGTCAGCACTCGGGTCTCAGCCGTATTGACATTGACCAGGGCAATGACTTCTTGATTGCTGAAGGGCGGATTAAACGGTTGGTAGAAGGCGATGTAGCGGCCGTCGGGCGACCACAGAACTCGACTACGATAGATCTGAAAGTTATCAGCGGGGGTAAGAACACGGCGATCGCCCCCGTCAGCTCCCACCACATTTAGCCGCTGAAATGGGTAGCTGCCTTCGTAAAAGGCCAGGCGCGTGCCATCGGGTGACCAGGCCAGAGGGCTACCGGCAGCGCCGTAGATACCAGGGGTTTGGGTCAACCGACGAGGACGGCTGCCGTCTAGAGCCGCGACAAAGATATGCTGGCCCGTCACGTAGGCTACCTGGCTACCATCGGGGGCTAGAAATAGGTCAGACTCCAAAGTTTCAGGCGAAATCTCCAGGGGAGTGAGCGCTCCGGCAGGGTTACTGAGAAACAGCCTGACCTGACCCGCCCCGCCAGCAATCGAGGCCGGACAACGCTCCAGAATGACCAAATCACCGTCGCTTTGCCAGGCGAGATCGAGGGTAGGGGGACGCTGGCAGTCGCTGGTAAACACCTGCTCTGGCTCGCTAGAGCCAGGCTCAAGCCGGTAAACTTCGCCATAGTTCTGGACCACCGCCAGCCGCTGCCCGTCGCTAGACCAGGCTAGGGCGTTAAAGGCGCGATCGCCCCCAGACAGCAGAGACTGGCGATCGCCGCCCCCGGTTTCCAGGCGAAACAGCCCCTCTGGGGTCGCAAACGATAGGTCAGCAGCCTGACCCGCCGCTACGGCAAAGGCCATGAGCCCAGTGGTAAGCACCGCCACAGAGGGTTTAATCACAGTTCCACGTTCCTTGAACATTCCATGTGTGATCATAGCTACGTCTCGGCTGCTAAGCCGATCGATTTGAGCCATGAGTTTGGGTGTCCTAACCAGCGGCGCCGTTCGGTTTTTGAGATGCTAAAAGCACTACGCTCTACATAACCGACAGTCTGCTGCCGATTTTGGCGGGCCTGCGATCGCGGCAAGCACGGTAGTCAGGGCGTTGGCATCGGTGCTGTATCTATTCCTCAGCTCATGACCATGATCAGCTTGTTTTTTATCTTTTTGATTTTTTCCTTCGTTCAGCCCGCTATTCAGCGCCGCCTGGTAGAGTCGCGCCGCGTCAACGCCATTCGCAATCTGGAGCAGCAGCGGGGCAGTCGGGTGATTCTGCTGATTCATCGCCAGGAGTCGATCAGCCTGCTGGGCATTCCCATCTCGCGATTTATCAATATCGAAGATTCGGAGCAGATCCTGCGGGCCATTCGCCTCACGCCGTCGAACGTACCCATTGACTTAATTTTGCACACCCCCGGCGGCCTGGTGCTGGCCACCGAGCAGATTGCCCGCGCGCTGCTGCGCCACAGTGCCAAGGTGACGGTGTTTGTGCCCCACTACGCCATGAGCGGCGGCACCATGCTGGCGATGGCCGCCGACGAAATTGTCATGGACGAAAACGCCGTTTTAGGGCCAGTGGATCCACAGTTGGGCAACGTGGCGGCAGCCAGCATTCTGGCGGTGCTGGAGGCCAAGCCCCCCGAAAAAATTGACGACCAAACCCTGGTTACAGCCGATTTAGCCCGCAAAGCGATCGCCCAGGTGCAGCGGTTTGTGCGCGCCCTGCTAGAAGATGCGGTTCCGCAGCAAAAGGTTGACCCGGCCAACATTGACAAAATTATCGATCGCCTGACCACTGGCCAGGTCACCCACGACTACCCGATCGCCGTGGAAGAGGCGACCGACATGGGCCTGCCGGTGACGGTGGGCCTACCGCTGGAGATCTACGGCCTGATGGATCTCTATCCGCAACCGATGATGGGGCGACCGACGGTGCAGTATATTCCGATGCCCTACCAGAATCCGCCAGCGCTGCCGGTGGGGCAGAGGCGAGCAGATTAGTAGATGGGTAGATGGGTAGATGGGTCAGTGGGTAAGTGGGTGGGTGAGGGAAATACTAAGTTACGCTGGCCAGGTAGTTAACGATCGCGGTGGCGATTTGCTCATTGCCATGTTTGGCGATCGCCTGTGTTCGGCGGGGCGGATGCAGGGGCTGGCGCAAAAACTCCCACTCGCCATTGAAGAATTCCTCTGGGGTCAGGACTCGGTGCCAGCTGTGGTCTTGCATACCGTTAACCAATACCGGGCCTTCGGCAAAGTCGTTGCGGGTGATGGTGATAATCGGTAGGTTGAGGCGACAGGCTTCGGAGAAGGTGCTAAACCCTGGCTTCGAAACCACCCGACTGCACAGGGGCATCACGTCTACGGGGCGAAACCCCTGCCGAGGCACCTTGAACAGGTTGGGCAATTCTGGCGCGTCGCGATCGAAGGTGAGAAACTGCCAGTCTGGAAACTGCGCCAGGTGATGGTAGGGAATGCTCTGCAAGCTCAGCCCGCCAAAGGTGAGCAGAACGGTGCGCGATTGAGGGGTCTGGAGCTGCCACTGGGTTTTGAGGTCGTCCGGTTCGTAGCGGGGGGTGCCGCCTGTGAGGCCCACATCTTCAACCGTGGGAAAGGCGGCCATCGGCTCGTGAAAGGGCAGCCGAAACAGGTGATCGCACTGGCCAAAGCAGTCGCCAATCCAGTCGGCGATCGCGGTGAACTCGGGGCCAAGGTCACGGTAGATAAAATCCCAGCCAAAGTTGCTCATCATCCAGCAGGGGATGTCGGCGGCATGGGCGATCGCGGTCGCCAGAGGCGGAATATCGGCCAGCACCAGATCTACCTCCCGCTGCTTGAGGTAAGCGGCTTCAGCGGCTACAGTCTCCGGCTGGTGAGCCTGAATATCCCGCAGCTTGGCCAGGGTAGCGGCCAAATCCATCCTCAAACTGTCGGGCTGAATAATCCCAATATCAAAGGCGACTGGCCGGTACTCGTACTCTATTGGTAAGTATTCATCGAGCAGCCACTGGGGGGCCGTCGTAGCCATTACCAGATCTACCTCCGGCCACTGGGCTTTGACCGCCGCCGCGACAGCAGCAGCCCGCGTCGCATGGCCAAAGCCGTGGTTGGTAACAGCGACATAAAGGGTAGGACGGGACATAGCGTTTATTTTAAAAGTCAAAAAGGCCCGCCTTACTCAGGCGAGCCCTAGGGGCTGTCATCAGTTAACGGCCGATAGCCAGAGAATCATCGGTTACAGCCCCTAGCCTGGTGTTTGAGTCGGGCGTGGCAACGCTAGTAAGCCCATGATTGTAGCCAGAGTTGATGGCACGCCCTAACAGCATCAGGGCAACACCCTACAGCTGGGGCACAAACTGCTGCTTGTCGGGCACCACCGTGTACTCAGAGACAATCTGGCGGAACTCGTCACCGTCGATGGTCTCGCGCTCGACCAGCAGATCGACCAGGCGATCGACCAGGGCACGATTTTCCTCCATGATGCGCTTGGCGTTGGAGTAGCAGTGCTCGACAATAGTGCGCACCTGACCATCAATACGCGACGACACCTCTTCAGAATACTCTGAGCGAGAGAGCCAGTCGCGGCCTAGGAATACCTCACCCTGGGAGCTTTCGAGCGATAGGGGGCCGAGGTCAGACATACCAAACCGGGTCACCATCTGCCGCGCCATGTTGCTGACCTGCTGCAGGTCGTTACCGGCTCCGGTGGTCACCTCTGCGTCGCCAAAGATCACGTCTTCAGCGGCACGTCCACCCAGAGCACCGGTAATGCGGGCCAGAATTTGGGCGCGAGAAATCAGCATCTGCTCTTCGCTGGGGGTAAACCAGGTCAAGCCCTGGGCCTGCCCACGGGGAATCAGGGTTACCTTTTGCACCGGGTCGTGGTCTTTAACCAGGGTGCCAATAATGGCGTGGCCAATTTCGTGGTAGGCAATTAGTCGTTTGCTCTTGCTGTCGACCAGAGGCGTGCCCTCCATGCCAGCAATCACGCGGTCGACGGCATCGTCGACCTCAGCCATAGTGATGGCCTCTTTGCGGCGGCGAGCGGTGAGAATAGCGGCCTCGTTGAGCAGGTTAGCCAAATCAGCGCCGGTAAAGCCAGGGGTGCGGCGGGCGATCGTCTCCAGGGAAATGTCTTCGGACAGTTTTTTGTTGCGGGCGTGAACGCCGAGAATTTCGACGCGACCCTTGATATCGGGCGGATCGACCATAACCTGGCGATCGAAGCGACCGGGTCGCAGCAGGGCCGAGTCGAGTACGTCGGCTCGGTTGGTGGCCGCGATGATGATAATGCCGGTGTTGCCCTCAAAGCCATCCATCTCGGTGAGCAGCTGGTTGAGGGTTTGCTCGCGCTCATCGTTGCCGCCGCCGATGCCTGCGCCCCGCTGTCGACCGACAGCATCAATCTCGTCGATGAAGATGATACAGGGAGCGTTTTCTTTAGCTTTTTTGAACAGGTCGCGGACGCGGGAGGCCCCTACGCCGACGAACATTTCCACAAACTCAGAGCCAGAGATACTGAAGAAGGGGACGCCCGCTTCGCCTGCGATCGCCTTGGCCAGAAGGGTTTTACCCGTTCCAGGAGGCCCGACCAGCAGCACTCCCTTAGGGATGCGCGCACCGATCGCTGTAAAGCGCTCGGGCTTTTTCAAAAAGGTGACCACTTCTTCGAGTTCTTCTTTAGCTTCGTCAATACCGGCCACATCGTCAAACATGATGCCGGTCTTGGCCTCCATCATGAAGCGAGCCTTAGATTTGCCGAAGTTCATCGCCTGACCGGGACCACCCATGCCACCGCTCGAGCGGCGGAACAAAAAGAACAGGCCCCCGATCAACAGCAGCGGAAACAGCAGATTGCCCAGGGCACCGACCAGAGCACCGTCGTTGCGCGGCGGGTGAGAGTCAAGGCTGATGTTGGCAGTGCGTAGACGGCTGACCAGGTCGGGAGAGTTACCGGGCAGGTCGACGCGCCAGCGCATGACCCGGTTGTCGAGGTCGGGGTCAACGGCTTCGACGATAGCGGTGCGGCCACCGTCATAGAGATCGACCGCCGTCACCCGCCCGGCATCGAGATAGTCAAGAAAGCGACCATAGGTAAGGCGGGTGTTGGCCGCATTTAGCCCCATGTCAGCGGGGGCTGACGAAAACGCTCCTTGCCACAAGAAAAACCCTATTACCAACAAGGGCAGGGTCCACAGTAAGGCTACTCGCCACGAAAATTTCATACCTATGGCCTCTATTGACTAACGTGCACAGTGTTAACGGAGCTTCGTTAACAGATCTTCAGTTAACGGTTTTTGACCGAGCTTGGCCCTACGTCTATGATGCCTGGAACAAGGTGTTACCGGGTATTAGCGTGGTAGAACCAAAAATCGGCGGGAAATTATGAGATAAATCTTTACTTAATGTAACGTAAGCTGGGGAACTCGGGCAAACCCATGCTGGAATTGGCGGCACCGGGTACTCACCCACAGGGATGTGCGTTTGCCTGGCTGCTCCTCTACTGTTTACTTTAGCGGGTTATCGGGCTTAGGTGCCTTCGCCTAAACCTGGCCGGGCTTTCACCGCAACAGAACTACCGCACTGAGTTCGTGCTCTTGACCAGGCCGTTTTGTCCAATGGAACCGTCTTAGAAACTTTATTGAGGCCCCAGGAGCCGCGACTAGATGCAACCTCGCCATTCCGAGACCGTTGGGGTAAAAGCGACGCTGCTGCTGGTCAGCACGCTGACCGTCATGGCTGGGGCCACGATCGCGCCCTCGCTGCCCGCCATGCGCCAGCACTTTGCCGAGGTGCCCAACGCTGACTACTGGGTGAGGCTGGTGCTGACGGTGCCAGCCCTATTCATTGCCCTGGGGGCACCGATCGCAGGCACCATTATCGATCGATTTGGGCGCAAGCGCTGGCTGGCGCTGTCGGTGTTTGCCTACGGTCTGGCCGGCAGCTCAGGCTTTTTTCTGAATGATATTGGCTGGATTTTGGTCGGGCGACTGGTGCTGGGCCTGAGCGTAGCGGGCATTATGACCACCGCGACTACTCTGGTGGCTGACTACTACCTGGGGGCGGCCCGAGCCCAGTTTTTGGGAGTGCAGGCGGCGTTTATGGGGCTGGGCGGCGTGCTGTTTCTCACCCTGGGGGGCTATTTGGCCGACCTTAGCTGGCGCTTTCCGTTTTTGATTTATGTGACGGCCTGGCTGCTGCTGCCGCTGGTGCTGCTGGTGCTGCCCGAGCCGGTGCGGGTCAGCCGTGCCGAGGCCCTGGCTATGTCTGCCGCCAACCCTGAACCCGTCCCGTGGGCCCTGCTGGGGGCAACGTTTGCGATCGCGCTGCTCACCCAAATCGTGTTCTATATGATTCCGGTGCAGATTCCGTTCTATTTGCAGCAGCTGAGTGGGGCTACGGGGTCGCAGAGCGGACTGGCGATCGCCCTGGCCACCCTGGCCGCTGCCAGCAGCTCGCTCAGCTACCAAAGACTCAGGGCACGGTTCACCTTTACCGCCATCTACGCCCTGGCCTTTGGGCTGATGGGGATAGGCTATGTGATCATCGGCCAGGCGTCGAGCTATGGAGGCGTGCTGGTGGGGCTGGCGATCGCAGGCCTGGGTCTGGGCCTCTTTACCCCCAACATGACCGTTTGCCTCACCTCAGCTACCCCAGCGGCCCTGCGGGGGCGCATTCTGGGCGGCCTCACCACCAGCTTTTTCTTGGGTCAGTTTATATCGCCGCTGGTGAGCCAGCCCCTCGGCCAGCAGCTGGGTTTAGCCGCCACCTACGGGTTGGCCGGAGGGCTCATGCTGCTGCTGGGGGCCATTACCTTGGGCGTAATGGCCCACTGGCGCAGGCTAGCTCAGCGTCAGCGCCTCCTTTAGGCGCGGTACATCAAACCCGCGCTGCCGCAAAATCAGCCACGACTCCATCAGGTCTGGCCCCTGCAGGGCACCCATCAGCGCCGCCCGCAGCGATTTCATCACCAGCCCTTTCTTGACGCCCTGGGCTTTGGTGACATCATTCACCAGCGCCTTGAGGTCGTCGATAGTGGCGGGAGATTGGGCGGTCAGACCGCTCAGAACACCCTCCAGCACGGGGAGAACGCCTTCGAGCTGCACCTGGGCTTTGGCATCGTCGGTAAAGCCAACGGTTTCGGTAAAGAAAAAGCGGCTTTGCTCTACCACATCGGTGAGCCGGGTCAGGCTGGGGGCCAGCATCGCCATCATGGGCAGCAGCCAGCTGTGGTCGGCGTCGGCATCAATAGGGTAGCCCGCCTCTTGCAGGTAGGGCAGCGCTAGCTCGAGCAGGGCGGCAGGCTCCATGGCGTGGAGGTACTGGCTGTTAAGCCAGTCGAGCTTGTCCCAGTCGAACTTGGCTCCAGCTTTATTGACGCGATCGAAGCTGAACTGCTTGGCGGCTTCTTCGAGGGTAAACTGCTCAGCGGCGTCCGGGGCCGACCAGCCCAGCAGGGTCATGTAGTTGGCCAGAGCCGGGGCGACAAAGCCCATTTTCTGAAAGTCAGAAATAGAGGTAACACCGTCGCGCTTAGAGAGCTTTTGGCCAGTCTGGTTCAAAATCAGCGGCGTGTGGGCAAAGGCGGGCACCGCCGCACCCAGGGCTTCGTAGAGCAAGATTTGCTTAGCGGTGTTGGCAATGTGGTCTTCACCGCGAATGACATGGGTGATAGCCATATCAATGTCGTCGACAACGACGGCCAGGTTGTAGAGGGGTTGGCCAATGGTCGTGCTGGAAGACGCTCGCGCGACCACCATATCGCCGCCCAGGTCGCTAGCCTGCCAGGTGACGGGACCGCGCACCATGTCGTTCCAGGTGATAGTGCGGCTGTCTTCGATTTTAAAGCGAATGACGGCGGGGCGGCCCTCGGCCTCAAAGGCGGCCTGCTGATCGGAGGTCAAATCGCGGTGGCGGTTGTCGTAGCGGGGGGCCTGGTTTTTAGCTTTTTGGGCCTCGCGCATGGCCTCTAGCTCTTCGGGCGTGTCGTAGGCGCGGTAGGCCAGACCTTTGTCCAGTAGGGTTTGAATGGCCTGACTGTAGAGGTCGAGGCGCTGCGACTGAAAGAATGGCCCTTCATCCCAATCCATACCGAGCCAGCGCAGTCCGGAGAGAATATTGTCGGTGAATTCTGGCTTGGAGCGCTCTTCGTCGGTGTCTTCAACACGGAGGATGAACTTTCCGCCTTCGTGGCGGGCAAAGAGCCAGTTAAACACACCTGTACGGGCGGTACCAATGTGCAGACTCCCGGTGGGGCTGGGGGCAAGACGAACGCGGACAGTCATGGGGTTACCTGCACTCTCGACAAACCCTTATTTTAGGGTGTGGGGGGGTGGCCCTCAAGGATAGTCTTTAGCGATCGCTCTGGGTATCAACGGCAGGAGAATGCTTTAGAGAAGTCTCCAAAACCTCAAGCAGTCACCACGGGCAGAGGGGGCTGTACCAGGCTGACCAAAATGCTCATGAGGGTTTCTAGCTGGTCAATATAGTAGTCTCGCCGGTCAACGTAGGCCGTCTGGTCGCTCAGTCGTAAAAACTTCCACTGGTTGCCGGTGGTTACAGCTCCGTATATTTGGGATAGGGGCTGGCCTTCTCGCTCGTTGAAAATGCGCGCTGCCACCATGGCCGCTAAACACTGGCCCAGGCCACCCTTTATATTTTCGTTCTTAGCTTCGAAGATAATCAGGGCTGGCGCACTAACGTAGAGCTGCTGCCGCGACAGACTGATAATAAAGTCGCAAAACCCTACCAGGTCTTGAGCTGGGTCTACCGAGAACTCGACCCCTGAGAAGAGACTGATTTGGTCATTCAGCAGCCGTTTTAGCTGCACCAGCATGGGCGCAATAACCATTTCTGAGCGGGCCTTTTCGGTGTTGATCGATAGGGCTAGGGGCACGCTGTAGTTGAGGTACGAGGTGAATTCTGGCGATAGCGGCAAGGGTTGGTTGATTCTGACAAAGAGTTCTTGGTTGCTCTCGATCGCAAGCCCAAATTGTTTTCTAACTTTTTCGAGGGTGAAGTCTTTGTAGGACATGGGCTGCTGCCTAATGAAGGGCTTCTGCACAAATTATAGAAAGCGTATGGAGGCGCTGGGTTCAGCAGTTTCAGTAGTCCTGTTTATAGGTACTGGTATAGGCGGCGCACAGTTGGGGTCGAAAGCCAAACCTACCGCTGGGGCCATTTCGCTGGCCCCAGACCCCCATCGACCAGGACGTTCCGTCGTCCTGGACCTCACGGAAAGGATTGGCTGATCATCGGTTTAAACCTCTGTTCTGCAAATAGGTTGGTAGGCAACATTCAACCCTGCGGTTCATAACCCCTGTCCATGTTTCCACCTCAAAAACTCTTCGTCACCTTCCTCATCTCCCCACCTTCCTCACGCCCTCACTTCTCCACCGCCTGCCGCACCCACATCTCCACCCCTTCCGCCAGGGTTTCGGCTAGTCTCGCCTGCTGTTGCGGGTCTACGATCCACTCAAATTCGGTGGGGTTGATCATGAAACCGAGTTCGAGCAGCACGGAGGGAGCGACGTGGGGGCGGGTGAGGGCGAGGTTGTTCCAGAAGACGCCGTAGGAGGGGCGATCGAGTTCGCTCACCAGGTAGTCGTGGAGAAATTGAGCGAGGCTGTGGGCCTGGGTGTGGAACCAGAAGGCTCCGATGCCGGCGGTATTCAGGGCATCGCCGCTATCGGGCAGGGCGTTGTAGTGAATGCTGAGGGCAAGGGTGGGTTCAACCTGGTTGATCTGGGCGGGGCGATCGTTAACGGCGACGGTGCTGTCGTCGGTGCGGGTCATGATGACGGTTGCCCCACGGGCTTCGAGGGCGGCTTTCAGCAGCAGAGCAACATTGAGGTTGGGGGCTTTCTCAGGGGTGCCGTCGGGGCCGCGTGAGCCTGGTTCGTCGCCGCCGTGGCCGGGGTCAATCAGGATGGTGGTGCCCGATAAGGGTTGATTCTCCTGAATTGAGGGGGGCTGCCGCAGGGAGAGCACCAGGGTGGTGCCCTCGTAGCGCAGCTTGTAGCCCCACTGCTGGTCGGGTTTCAGGTTGATGCGGTACTGTACCTGGTCGGGCAGTACGGGGTTCCAGTCGAAGCGATCGATCAGCCCGTCGTCGGTGACGTAGATGGTGTCGGTCTGGGGCACGGTGTTGTGCAGCGTCAGAGTCAAGGTGTCGGTGCCCTGCTGCACGTCAACCGGTACAGGAACTTGCAGGGGGAAGAGAATTTCGGTCCAGCCCGGCACCTGGCGGGAGGTAACGCCGCGAATCAGCGATCGCGGCAGTCCAGACCCAGCTACAGCCACCGTCTCGCTGGCCCGAATCCAACCGCCGTAGTCGAGGCGCAGCCAGTCTCCTTCGCGGGCGGTGACACGGGCGCGGGTGCCCTGGGGCAGGGGCGTCAGGCGTGAGTAGTCGGTGCTGGGGCCGGTGCGGGCGACGCCAGCGGCAGCGGTGACTTCGACGACCTCGATCGCATTAGGATCCAAAATACTCACAGAACCGGGGGCGGCATCCATCACTGTAGAGCCGCCCTGGGTGAGGCGGTAGACGGGCTGGCCCAAATTGCCCGGTTCTTCAGCCATGAAGCAGCTTTCGTAGCGGCTGGGGCCAGCGGTGGCGATAGGGCTAGTCTGGTCGGTGAGAACAGCCGAGTTGGGGGGCAAATCGGCGCGATCGCCCTGGGGCAGCAGGGTATAGGTCTGTCCTGCCAGGGCGGCGGTCACCGTAGCATTGGCTGGAGCCACGGCCCCCAGACAGACCCAGTCGCCGGGCTGGTGTGCAATATCGACCCCCGGCAGCAGCGAGCCTTCGGCAAAGCCCAAGGTTGTAGGCAGGGTTGGCCCGCTGGCCACCCGCGTCACCGTAATCGACAGGGTTTGGTCGCCCTGGGTGAGGGTAAAGGTGTTGGGGCCAGGGGCCAGGGGCCGCGAGGGGGCAAAGTGACCGGCCTCACTGCGATTCTCGATCGCTTCACCATTGAGCAACACCGGCTGGCCGGGGGCACCTGTACCGATGAAAAAAATCTGTGCTGCCGTAGTTTGATGGTCGTTAGGGGGGTATACCACCTGCAGAGATGTTTGAGCACTGGCCAGCGAGGGGATGCTGACTGTGCTGAGCCCGGCGAGGGCGGCTGCGCCCCAAACCCACTGCGCCATAGAGGTTCGTCCAATGCGATCGCTACCCAGCCAGTCTACGTCCTCCGGTAGCGTTCTCACATCATTAGCGCGTCAAAACCTCCTGAGAGCGACTGACTACAGCGACTCGCCTAAGCCCTGGTTCCAGTCTTGCCCTAGCTGAATGGTGATATCCGAGTTGAGAGCCCCGGTGCTTTCGACTCGGACTTCGCCAATGCCCAAGAATCGATGCACCATTTCAGCCGTGGCTCCGTCGCCGCGCTGGGCCACAATGCGGCTAATCGGCAGCGGCTCGTTGAGGGATTTATCGACAAACACGTTGGAATAGCCGCTGTCGCGCAGGGCATTGGTGAGGGCCTGCACCGCCACTGGGTTGTTGGTACTGTCTTGAATGGCCACCCGTACGCGGCTGGGGTCGCTAGTGGTGGTCACGGTTTGGGTGCCAAACCCAAAGTATTGATCAACCATGCCGTCAATATCGTTGTAGCTGGGCAGCCAGTAGCTGGCCTTGAAGTCTTGGGGACGACTAAAGGTGCCGGGCAGCATCAGCATTTGCACATTGGAGCGATTGATTTGTGCGCCATAGCCCACCAGGGCCAACAGCTCCTCGACGGTGAGGTTGGTATCGACATTGGACTGCACCACCGAAAGAATCTTGGGCAGGCGGGTGATCGTGGCTGGGTTGAGGGTCTGCTCGGCCAGGGCGCGCATAAACATTTGCTGGCGCTGAACGCGGCCAATATCGCCCTGGGAGTCGTAGCGGAAGCGCAAAAACTGGAGTGCTTTGTTGCCGTCAAGGGTTTGCTCGCCCGCCTTGAGGTTGATGTAGAGATGCTGGCTGTCGTCCTGGTACTTCATGTCCTGGGGCACGTTGACTGTGACCCCGCCCAGGGCATCAATTAGCTTTTCAACTCCCTGTACATTGATGCGCACGTAGCGATCGATCGCCACCCCGCCCAGCAGGTCACTCACCGACTCTGCCGCCAGAGCCGGGCCGCCGTCACGGTTGGCCTCGTTGAGCTTGGTCAGCCGACCGCGCACGTAGGTACGGGTATCTCTGGGCAGCGACAGCACCACCAGCTGCTCGGTTTGGGGGTTAAACCGCAGCAGCAGCATCGAATCTGACAGGCCATCAAAGGAGTTGACCAGCGCGTGATAACCCACATCCTGCAGTTCGGGCGGCACCTCGTTAACATCGGTCGTCAGCACCTTAACGCCCAACACCAGAATGTTGACGGGACGGGTCAGGCGCGGCAGACGCAGGTTGCCACTCGACGAAATGGGCGTCTCCTGGCTAAATGCCCCAGCTTCGTCAGCGCTGAGCTGCTGCTGCTGTAGCGGGGCCGCCGATAGGGAGACCGCCAAAAACGCGCCCGCTACGCCGGATACGGCAGCAACTCCGGCCAGGGCAATGCCGACCCCCAGCATACGTGGAATGCGCCGCCGCTTCTGAACCGGCATTTTCTGAGGATGACCCTGGGGTGGATGGGCTTTGAGATGCTGAGGGTTACGTTGAGACACCAGGGACCTCGAGGGGCAATAAAAGTGAACGCTGCATAACTTGCAGGCCCACCCAGTCGCTCAGTCGAGCAAGAGCCTGCAAAATTTTTAGCTGCATGTTAGCAGCAATTTAGACAACCGACCCACGTAATATACGTCAGCGCTGGAAAAATTACGTGAATACGCACGATTCTCTAGCGATCGCCCCAGGGTCGGCCTAAACCCAAAGCAAAGCTCGATCGGTAACTATTACCTAGGGCAACCGCCTGCTCAATCGACTGAAACCGGGCAAATTGACCGATTTTCCCTGGAGCAGACGCACCATGAGCACCAGGTTAGTGAGGGTATAGCCCGTAGTCACCAGGGTATTGGTAATCAAAAGCCGCAGCGACAGCCCTGGAGCCAGATGGCTGCCCGCGCTCAGCAAACCGTAGGTAACAACCCAGGTCAAAGCCAGGGTCACCACCAGCCGACTGACGGCCAGTTCTTGACGACTACCTTGTTTCTGCCACAGGCTGTAGGCCGCTGGCAACAGTCCAAAGATAGGTACCAGGTAGATCGTCAGCTTGAGGCGTTCTAGGGTTTCCCCCGAGGCGGGACTGGCTTGTTTCATAGACCTTAGCTTTGGGCAGAGGGATGGAAGCGGTAGCGGCACCGTATGCCCAGATTATGCCCCACACCATCCGCTCAAGTGTACTTGCCCTGGGCAGAATGCCAAGTTGACCACTGACCAAGTCAAACAGTTGATTGAATCGGCAGCGATACGGTCCAGGGGCGCTATAGGTAAACGCATGAGACCTGCGATCGCACCCAGCTCCGTTCTATCAGCCAGGCCAGAGCTAAGCGCATGGGCCACGCCACGCAACCCCAGGGCGAAATTAAACGGCCTTGGCAATAAAGGTGCGGTGGCGGGGGCTGTTAAAAGTCACCATCGGTCGCTCAAACCCGGCGGCGACAAAGGCAGCTTCAAGATCGAGGGTGAAGTAGTCGTCTAGGTAGGGCTCGGTGCTCTTCAACAGAGTAAAGACAAAGGGCGGCAGCTTTTGAATCGCCTCCGATCGCGGGTTCATATCCATAATCGCCAGGTGCCCGCCCGGGCGCAGCAGCCGACGCGCCTCCTGAATAATGGCTCTCGCCGCCGACTGGGGCAGCTCGTGAAAGATCAAACAGGCCGAAACCAGGTCGTAGGAAGCAGTCGGAAGCCCGGTGGCCTCACCTGCGGCATGGTGCCAGGTGATGGGGGTAGCCGGTGAGGGCTCGCCGTTCTCGCGCCGTTCGTGCTGCCGATACTGGGCAACAGCGAGAAAGTAGGGCGACAGATCGACCCCGGTCAGCCGGGCCTGGGAAAATGTCGCCTGAAACGCCTCGGTGCTCATGCCGATGCCGCAGCCGATATCGACAATGGCCTCTGGAGCCTCTGGCAGGTGAGCGAGCAGCACGTCGTGGTAGCTCTGGCGCAGGCGATCGTCGCCAGCGGCCCCGGCCTCGGGCCAAATTTTGGCATGTACAGCCTGGGCCGCCACCTCGACCTCCATCGCGGGCTGCCAGCCCAAGTTACCTTCGTCGTAGGCGTGAAAGCTGGTGGTGTAGTAGTCGGGGTAGACGAGGTGAGGGTTTTGCACCGAGTCCAGCTCAGCCTGCCAGAGGGGCGAGAGTTCCTCTACCCCAACCACAGATACCGCAGTATCGGAATTAGAGGCAATCTGGCGACTCCGCAGCGCCTGAACTCGCTCTCGCCAGGGCACGCCAATGGCCTCGGCCCGGGTGACCATCATGTGGCGGGCGCGTCTTTTGGCAAAATTCCACAGGGGCTTGATGGCGAGCACCTGGTTAACCACGCTAGAGAGCAGGTTAGGCGCAGGGGTGGCAGTCATAGCAACCAGCAGAGTTAGAACAGCCCCATTGTAGAGGTTCAGGGATAGCGGCATGAACAGGGTAGCCGCCCTAAAACTTGGCCTTCAGCAGAGCATCCCAGAGCTGGTGCGCCAGGGAAAGCTTGGTACAGGGGGGCATGACGAGCTTGTCGCCCAATTTGGTCAGCAAAACCGCCTGGTTGCGATCGCCCCCAAACCCGCTCCCGGCCACATCGATCGGGTTCGCCACGATCGCATCTAGCCCCTTGCGCTGGAGCTTGTCGAGGGCGGGCGGCACGATGTCGCCGGTCTGGGCCGCAAAGCCAATCAGGCGCTGGTGGGGCGATCGCCTCTGGGCCAGGTCGGCCACAATATCGGGCACCGGGGCCAGGGGCAGCAACTCTGGCAGATCGGCCTTGGCGAGCTTGGTCGTGGCCTGGGTGGCGGGCTTCACATCGGCCACCGCTGCGGCCATCACCACCCAGTCGGCCTGGGGCAGGTGGGTGAGCATGGCCCGGTGCATGTCCTCCGCCGTGGTGACGCCTACAGCCTGAATTCCGCCCAGGCGGGCTTTGAGGGAGTTGTCTAGGGGGCCGTGAACAAGGGTGACAGCCGCCCCTCGGTGCAGCGCCGCCTGGGCCAGGGCAATACCCATTTTGCCGCTGGCCGGGTTGCCGATAAAGCGCACCGGGTCGAGGTGTTCGCGGGTGCTGCCGGTGCTAATTAAAATGTGCTGGCCCGCCAGGTCGCGCTTGCCCCCACTGTGCAGCAGCGAGTGAATATGGGTAAGAATATCGTCGGGTTCGGCCATACGCCCGGTGCCAACGCGATCGCAGGCCAGTACCCCACGACCAGGGTCAATGGCGTGGTAGCGATCGTCCTGCAAAAGCTGGCGCCAGTTGCGCTGCACCGACCGCTGCTGCCACATGTCGGTATTCATAGCCGGGGCCAGCAGCACCGGACAGGTCGAGGCCAGGACAGTGTTGGTTAGCAAATTATCCGCCAGGCCGTGGGCCAGCTTGCCCAGCGTGTTGGCGCTCAGGGGCGCAATTACCAGCAGTTTAGCCCATTCGCCAAGCTCAATGTGCAGCGGGCGACCCTGGGTCGCCTGCCAAAACATTTCGTCGGTGTAGGCGGGGTGGCGCGACAGGGTGGCCACCGTCAGCGACGGGATGAAGGCCTGCCCCTGCTGAGTTAGCACCACCCGCACCGCCACGCCTGCCTTGGCGAGCGATGAGATCACCGAGCACACCTTGTAGGCAGCAATACCGCCGCTGATGCCCACCAGCACACGACGAGCTTCCCCAGTTGTAGACCTGTCCGTCATGCCCAATGTGAATGCGGAAACCTCGATTTAACCACAGGCAAGCCAGGGCGAACACCGTTCGTCCCTACCAATCGGGGATGTGCAGCTAGGATTTGGGGCGAAACCCGCTACGACTCATCGTAGGGTTCGAGGTCGAGCAGATAGACGTAAGATTCTACCAGCTCGGGTCGCTGAAACGCGATCGCCCGCAGCAAGTGCCAGTCTTGCAGCCCCTCAAAGGCGTTGTCGTAGGCATCGGTTTCAAGGCGACGAGCCAGCTCAGCCACCGTATCCGGTGTCATATCTGAGACAGCCTGCTGCGAAACATGTAGGCTTTGCATAGTCTTTTCCCCCTTAGCGACATCTGCCCTGCTGCTGCGCGATTTCCCCTTGGGGCCGGTCCTTGACCATCACAGTCTGGGGTCAGTTCACCTTCCTTTATCCTAAAGGGTTGGCCAGGGTATTCTCGCGGCCCTGCCTCAAATCTTCGCAAAACCCGGCAATTAAACCCATAACCTGGGGCGGGATTTCATGCCCCATCGCTAGTTCGTACCAGGTGACAGGCTGGCCTTGGGCCACCAGAGCCGCTTTAGCCTGCTCAGCCAGCGCGATCGGCACCACGGGGTCAAACGTGCCGTGAACCATTACTACCGGGCGGGGAGTGACGGGAACCTGAGCCGGGCTGTGAAGATAGCCGCTGAGCACAATCTGCCCCGCCAGGGGTAGCTGCGGCCCCACATCGAGCGTCATCGCACCCCCCTGGGAGAACCCGGCCAAAATGGTGCGTTCCAGGGGAATTTGGGTTGTTTTGGCCAGATTCAGCAGCCAGGTTTTGAGCCGCTCCTGGCTGGTTTTCAGATCGGCCTGAACCGTAAAATCGTGGGGACGGCGAAAGTCATACCCGGCCGGAAAGCCATACCACATGCGGCCTCCCGGCGCTTGGGAATGGGGCCAGGGCGCATCGGGAAAGACCATCATGACTCCATCCAGGCCCAGATAGGGCGCTAGCCCCACCAGATCGGCGGCATTGGCCCCCCAGCCGTGAAGCGCCACCAGGCACCAGTCGGCGGAGCCATCGGTGGGGCCGTAGGTGAGCGCTTGCAGAGATGAATGGGTGGGTGACATGGATTTTGGACTTGTAGTGAGCTTGTCGAACGATTGGCGATTTTGGATGGAGAAGGCTTTGACAGGCTTGGCGAGCAGGGCCAGGGCGGGTTAGGGCGCGTCATTAATTCTGGCTACAATCTTGATCTCACCAGCGCTGCCACGCCCGATCGCCAAAATAGGTTAGCGATGGCGCTGCCGGGCGGCTAGCCGCGATCGCTTCTCTGGGGTCAGCTCGCCGTAGCAGTGGGGGCAGGAAATGCCCGCCTCGTACTCGGGAGACGCCTGTTCGGCGGGGCTGACGGGATGGCCGCAGCCCAGGCAAAGCTCGTGGTCGGTGGGGTTGAGGTGGTGATCCACGGCAACGCGATCGTCAAAGACAAAGCAGTCGCCCTGCCACAGGCTGTCGGCTTCAGGCACGGTTTTGAGGTAGTTCAAAATGCCGCCTTGGAGGTGGTAGACCTGCTCAAAGCCCTGCGATCGCAGATAGGCAGTCGCTTTCTCGCAGCGAATGCCGCCGGTGCAAAACATCGCTACTTTTTTGTGCTGAGCCGGGTCGAGGCGGGTGGCTACGTAGTCGGGCAGTTCTCGAAACGAGTGAGTCTGAGGATTTTCTGCGCCCTTAAAGGTGCCTAGTTCCACCTCAAAGTCGTTGCGGGCGTCGATCAGCACAACCTCAGGATCGGCGATCACCCGGTTCCAGTCCTGGGGTTGGATATAGGTGCCGACCTCCTGCTGGGCCGGGTTAACCTCGGGCCGTCCCAGGGTGACAATTTCCCGCTTGAGCTTCACCTTCATGCGCTCGAAGGGAGCCTGCTCAGCAGTGGATTCTTGCTGGGTGAACGGCCCAATTTCAGGATGAGCGTGGAGCCAGGCTAGGAGCTGATCAATGCCCTGGCGATCGCCTGCCACCGTGGCATTCAGCCCCTCACTAGCCAGCAGGATTGTGCCCCGCAGCCCCCAGCCCAGGCAGCGCTCTAGCAGCTCGACCCGCAGCAGCGCTGGCTCGCTCAGGGGCACAAATTTGTAGAAGGTGGCGATCACCCAATTCATCGTTCGACCCAGCCGCAAAGCCTCAATTATAAGCCCTGTGCCTGGTATACCTCGGCAGCGGCCCGGTGGAGCAGCGAGTGGCGAAAGATCAGGTCATCCATCGATTTGCCGTAGCCGCCGCCAATGACGCAGGCGACGGGGTAGCCCGCCCTGACGCAGGTTTCTAGCACGTAGCGATCGCGCCCAAAAATTCCCGTATTGCTCAGCGCCAGCTTGCCCAGCAGGTCGTCTTTGTGGGGGTCGGCCCCGGCATCGTAGAGCACCAGGTCGGGCCGCACCTGGGCCAGCAGATCGGGAATGTACTGCGCTAGACAATCCAGGTAAGCCTCATCCTCCATGCCCAGGGCCAGGGGCACGTCTAGGTCGCTGGCCTGCTTGCGGGCGGGAAAATTTTCATGGCAGTGCATGGAGAAGGTGAACACAGTGGGGTCGTCGCGAAAGATCCAGGCAGTGCCATCCCCTTGATGAACGTCCAAATCGAGAATTAGCACCCGCCGCACTCGGCCCTGTTGTTGCAGCACGCGGGTGGCGATCGCCAGATCGTTAAAGATGCAAAAGCCAGAACCGTAGTCAGGGAAGGCGTGGTGGGTGCCCCCAGCGGTGTTGCAGGCCAGCCCCCGCTCCAGCGCCAGCTTGGCGGTGAGAATCGTGCCTCCCACCGCCGTACAGGTGCGTTTAACCAGGGCGCTACTCCAGGGCAAACCAATGCGGCGCTGGGCCTTGGCATCTAGAGTGCCCTGGCGGTAGGCGTTAACGTAGGCCGGGTGATGCACAAACTCCAGCCAGGCCGGGGGTGGTTCGCCGGGCTGATAGATTTGGTCGGCAGTAATGACGCCGTCGTGCAGCAGGCGATCGCGCAGCAGCCGGAACTTAGGCATCGGGAAACGATGCCCGTCGGGCAGGGGGGCCACATAGTCGGGGTGATAGATAACGGGAAGCTGACTCAAAGCCCCTACAGGAAAGCGCCTACATAAAGGATGACAGCGATCGCCGCTGGCGCACATCCAGAGCGTGGGCGACGCTGCCCTCTGGCCAGTCTAGAGCCAGGTCGGCCTCATCGGGCACCACCGACGGGTTGCGAGAGGGCAGCGCAGCCGCCTGAGGACTGGGCTGAGGCGAAGGGTTTGACCGTGACATCGCCCTGGGGACTGTCTGTAACCTGTTCGCCGTCAGCTGCTGCGCCGCCTGAGGAAGAGGTGCGCCCTGGGGCTGAGGCCGAACCCGCGAGCCAGGGAGCGCTACAGGGGCCGATAACGTGGGCGCTGGAGCCTCAATAATTCTATGCCCCGGTACAACCACCCCGTCGCGCTGGGGCGAGTAGGGAGCAAGGCGCTTGGGCTGGGGCGGTGGGGCAGGGGCCTTGACCACCGGGCGAGGACGAGGCTTTTTGCGCTTGGTCGGTCGGGCCGATGCCCGAATCTGCTGCGTCAGCACAAAACAGCCAAAGCCGCACAGCCCCACCAGGCTAAACAGCGCCCACAGTGTAATCGAGCCAGACTGCACTGGGCCAGCCCCGGAGACAGCGGCAGCAAGGGCAGCATCCTCGACGGGGGCAGCATCAGCTGAGGGTGTCGGTAGAGACTCTGGCAACGCTTCAACGACCGTGAGAGGCGCTTCACTGTAGACCGTCTCTTCAATCGGCTCGTTGAACATCAGGCCGTGGTAGGCGATCGCAGAGACACAGACCAGAGCCAGCCACAGCCCGCCCAGCAAAAACAGCGGGCGATAGGTGAGCAGCCGCGCCCAAAACAAGCCTGAGGTTAGAGTCGGGTCTTGGGCCTCAGAAAATGGTGCTGGAGGAGTACGCAAGGGCCGCTGAGAAAAATGCTGTGCCATAAAGCTTACCTAGGGCGTCCACCTGGGGCCACTGGTTCACATACCGATCGCTACCCGTGCCCTACTACGGCCAATTGTAGGCGGTCTTACCCGCTCGCGCCAGTATGCTAGCCCAGCCGTGGTGATCATACTGCCCAGACCGGCAGTCCCCCTAACGCAGCACCATAGCGGGCACAAAATCTTGGGGGTCTTGGGCCACCCAGCCCATCGTGGAGTTAAGCCGCACCTCAAAGAATACAAACGATTCATCCCTACCAGCCTGGGGGGCTACCGGACCCAGGCGATCGCCCTGGCGCACCGCCTGCCCGGCCCGCACCTCAAGGGTGTCTAAGTTGGCGTAGCGGGTTTGCAGGCCCTGGGGATGGTTGACAACAACTAAATTGCCGTAGACCGAGTCGCGGCCAGCAAAGGCTACCGTGCCGGGGCCAACCGCCAAAACCGGCGCACTGGCCGGGCTGGCCAGCGCCACTCCGGTGTTGAACACCAGCTTGCCCTGGGCCGGATCGGGCTGCCAGCCATAGTTGACAATCACCTGCGATCGCTGCGGCAGCGGATAACCCTGGAGCGGGCTTTGGCGTTCGACCGGAGTTGCTGCAGCCGTAGTCCGCACTCCCGGAAACCAGTTCACCCCCGGCACAAAAATCGCTGAGGGCACTGTGCCCACGCAGCCGTTGACCTCGAACAGCACATCGGCCCGACTGTTGTAGGTCTGGGCCACCTGCTCCCAGGTTTGCCCTGGGGTTACAGCCACGCGAATGCCGTTGTAGGGCGGAATCAGCAGCTCTTGTCCGGGGCTGACGGTGCCCCCCTGGGCAGAGGCATTGAGACCCATAATGGTGGCTGGCAGCAGGCTGTAGCGTTGAGCAATGGCCGCCAGGGTTTCACCTGGGGCGACCCGATGGCGAGTCAGCCGTGACAGCACCGGCTGGGAGCAGGCGGTCGAGCTGGTTTGAGCGATCGCCCGAGGCGACAGTCCTATCGGCATCAATCCAGTCATCGCTAGCCCGGCTATCAGGCCAGATACCCAGACTCTGCGCCCCGGGCTCAAGGGTAGACTATAGAGCCACGGGCGCGATCCCCAACTCGTACGTAAAACGTGCAACACCATATAAGTTCTGCGCTTTAGCCCCATCGAATGCTGGCCCTACAGGCGATCAAAAATCGTCCAGAGGGTACAGCCTCTATAATAGGCAAGACAGGCTAAATTGCTCAGAGGTAGGGGCCAGAGGTGTTGCTGGCCTGTAGTATCCAGAGCTACACCTAGAGTTAGCGCTAAAATTTTCTGGCTACTGGGGTCAGCTATGCCAGTTCTTTTTCGCTAAAGAATATTCGCTAGAGTATGATCACCCCCAAAAGTGGGTGATTTTGGCCACCGGGGGCCCAGGCTGGGTAAGCACAGGCATAGTAGTAGCAGAGGTCATCGGCATGGATTCGTTGCCAAAGCAGTTTTCTCAGCCAGTTGCGTGGGTAGCCGCAGCTCTGGTCGTGGGCGGCGGCGCAGGCTGGGCAGGCCACTACTACGTCTCTCAGGCGGGTTCAGAAGACTCTGCCGAGGCCACGGGCGAGGCCGTAGAAGAAATTCCCTCCACCCTAGCGACTGCGCTGACTCGGGCAGCCGAACCAGCACAAGGCTCGCCAGCGATCGGTCAGTTTGGAGGCGAAGACCAAAACTTCATCGCCCAGGCGGTCGAGCTGGTAGGGCCAGCAGTAGTGCGTATTGATGCCGAACGCACCGTGCCCAGCATTAGTCCCGATGCCTTTAATAACCCCTTCTTTCGCCGTTTCTTTGAAGAAGAAGGAGAGCTGCCCCCCTCTGAACTGCCCGATCGCCTGGAGCAGGGCACCGGCTCGGGGTTTATTCTCTCCAACGATGGGCGCATTATTACCAATGCCCATGTCGTTGAGGGCGCTAAAACCGTGCGGGTCACTCTGCGCGACGGGCGCGACTTCGAAGGCCAGGTAGTAGGGACAGACTCAGTTACCGATGTGGCCGTGATTAAGATTGACGCCGCCGATCTGCCCTCAGTGCAGTTGGGCAGCACTCAAGATTTGGCCCCTGGTCAGTGGGCGATCGCCATCGGCAACCCCCTCGGCCTCGACAACACCGTCACCGCAGGCATTATCAGCGCCCTGGGCCGCAGCAGCAACCAGGTGGGCATTCCCGACAAGCGGGTGCAGTTCATTCAAACCGATGCCGCTATCAACCCCGGCAACTCCGGTGGCCCCCTCCTTAACGACCGGGGCGAGGTAATTGGTATGAACACAGCTATTCGCGCCAACGCCCAGGGGCTCGGGTTCGCCATCCCCATCGAAACCGCCAAACGCATCGCCGACCAGCTGTTTGCCACGGGCGAAGTGCAGCACCCCTTTCTGGGCATTCAGATGGTAGAGCTGTCGGCGGAGATGGTGGAGCGCATCAACGAAGAGCAGCAGCTCAACCTCAAGCTAGACGACGATGAGCCCGGCGTGCTCATTGTCGGTGTACTGCCCGACAGTCCGGCTCAAGCCGCTGGCCTAGAGATTGGCGATGTTATCCGCTCCATCGAAGGTGACCCTGTCGAAAGTCCTCCGGATGTCCAGGCCAGGGTTGAGGCCAGCGCCATCGGCGACACCCTCAACCTTGAAATTCATCGCGACGGTCGCGATCAAACCATTGCCGTCAAGCCAGCCGCCCTCCCCAACGAGCTGCAATAGACTGGCAGGAACCCATCCCGTTTCTCCACCAGCTTGTTCATCTACTCGTCCCCTTTCTTCCTGCGGGAGACGCTAGCGCGTTGGCGAAGCCTGTCCACAGGACAAACGACTTCGCTCAGGGACTGCCGCCCACCTACGCTCCCCTCCCTTCGACTCTGCTCAGGGACCGCACCCACCTACTTGTCCATTCCCCTGCTACCCAGCCGTGCCCCGGTTCGTAAAATTTGCCCCGCCAGCACTGCGGCCCCAAAGCCGTTGTCGATATTGACGACGCCAATACCTGCCGCGCAGGAGTTGAGCATAGTCAGCAGGGCCGAAAGACCGTTGAAGCTAGCGCCGTAGCCTACGCTGGTGGGCACCGCCACAATCGGGCAGTCGGCTAGGCCTGCCACCACGCTGGGCAGCGCTCCCTCCATGCCAGCGACCACAATCAGCACATCCATATCGCGAATCAGGTGGCGGTGGTGCAGCAGGCGATGCAGCCCAGCCACCCCGACGTCCCACAGGCGCTTGACGGTAAACCCGCACAGCTCAGCGGTAATGGCGGCTTCTTCGGCCACGGGCAGGTCGGCGGTGCCCGCCGTCAGCACCCCAATCTTGCCGGGGTGCTGAGCAGCGCGGTTTAAGGGCACCAGGGCGCAGATGCGGGCCATTTCGTAGTACAGCACCCCTGGAATCTGCTGCTGCACCTGGGCATAGACCTCGGGTTCAATGCGGGTGGCCATCACCACCGGGTTACGCTGATGCAGGCTGCGCATAATCTGCACAATCTGGTGCACGGTTTTGCCCGGCCCCCAGATCACTTCAGGAAAGCCGGTGCGCAGGCTGCGGTGATGGTCGACCTTGGCAAAGTCGTCAATGGGCTCAAAGTCGAGATATTTGAGCTGACTAAAGGCGGCATCGGGGCTGAGCTGCCCCTGAGAGACAGCGTTGAGCAAAGCGCGCAGGGCATCGGGCTGAGTCACAGAGGCACAGGAGCAGGGTAAAGGACAGGGCCAGACGCTGGCTTGAGAAGATTAGCCTAGACTATTGGCGTTGAAAACGGGGATGACAAATGTCACAGCCTTGACATACCGAGGCTACCTCAGCGACATACTCCACCCGTACATTAATTATTAATCGTTCACTCCTCAACACCCCAAAGCGCCGAAGGCAAGCCTTCGGCGCTTTTTTTGCGTTTGGGCATCGCTAAGGCATCCGGAAACAGGGGTACCGCCTCGTATTACATAGATAGGCCGTGACGCAAAAGCCCGCCGCTGGCTGAGCCAGTGGCGGTGCGCCCTCAAGGGAAGCGGCTCTGTTGTGACGCTAAGTGTAATTTTTATGAAACGGCATCTATTGCATCGGTATCTCGGCGCGATCGCTCTAACCGGCCTAAGCCTGGTTGCCCTCACCCTGCCCGCGATCGCTCGTCCTGAAATTGCCAGCGGTGACCAGCTTTTAGAGACCGATGTGGAAGGCTGTCTCACCCGGGCCGATCGCCTGATTGAGACCCTGGGCGTTGAGTCTGACCAGGGCGGCATCGATCGCACCGGCTACTTCGAGGACGGCAGCTTTCGCATCCTGTGCTACGGGGCAGGCGACGCTAGCAGCCTGGCGATCGTCTTCGCTACCCACGACCAGTCGGCAGAGATTGCCTCTAACTTTATTCAAATGATGCTAAGCGAACTGACCCGAAGCGAAGCAGTATCTCAGCAATAAACGGGGTTTTGACCCGGTAACAGCAAAGGGGGCCTGACTGTGTCGAGCCCCCTTTTAGTCGCGGCATCAGTGAATCAGACGGGCAACACCGCTCGAACGAGCCGCAGCGATGGTCCAGTTTATCCAGTCCCTAGGCGTAGATGTTGGCGGCCTTCAGCATGTGGTAGGTAATCAGCAGCTGGGTCAGCGCCAGGGGATAGCTTTGCAGGGTTTCGCCTGTAGTGCCCACCACCTTGCCAATGTCGGTGTTGCCCTCAATGCTGCAAAACTGGCCCAGGTAAGGAATTTCGCTGCACAGGGTGCGCTCTAGCTCCTGCACGGGCTTTTCGGTGGCGTGGCCGTCGACTTCGAGCACGTCTACGGGCTTACCCATGTCGCGATCGAGGCCCATACGCACCGCATCGCTGAGGGAGCCGCCGTGTTTGTCTTCGAGCAGGTGGGTAAAGTCGGGGTGGGGAATGGTAGGTCGCATGACCAGCCGCACGTTAAGCAGCAGCTCATCCTCGCTCTTTTCGTTTTCGGGGGGGTAAAAGCTCACCACCACGTCGGCCCACTGGCGCTGGGGACGAATAAAGGCTTCAGAATCGTGTTCCCGCGCTTTAATCTGGTCGATTACTTCTTCGGGGGTGTAGCCACGCTTGCGGGTGTCGCGCTTGATCTTCCAGTTGGCGCGCAGATCTTCGGGCGGAGCCAGATAAACCTTGACATCGTAGGCATCGCGGCAGGCCCGAGTCGAGTAGCCCAGCAGCCCCTCAACGATGACAAAGCGCTGTGGCTCAATGTATTCGGGAGGGTCAAACTCGCCGCTGCTGTGGTTGTAGATGGGCTTGAGAATGGGCTGGCCGGTACGCAGCAGGCCCAGGTGCTGCTGAATAATGTCGATATAGTTGCAGTCGGGATGCAGGGCCGAGATGCCCATCTCTTTGCGCTGTTTGCGATCGTAGCGGTGGTAGTCGTCCGTGCAGATAATGGTGACCTGGTCTTCGCCGAGGATTTGGGCAATACCCCGGGTCAAGGTCGTTTTACCGGCGGCGCTATCGCCCACAATACCGAGGATGATCGGACGACTCATGAATTCCTCCAGGGTTTTAGAACCAGTGGTTAGTTTTCCCATTGTAGGAACTAGGGGGTGCTCTCACAAACATTTGCAACCTGCGTACAATGATTAATTCAGAGATTTTTCGCTGCGTTGCTGGCCCTTCGGTCAATCCTCCCGTTCTGGAAAACTGTGTAACGTTCTATGGCAACCCTAGACCACGCCAAAAGCACCGACGCCGCTGCGGCTGCGCCTTCGTTGCCTGAGCTGCTGGCCCCAGCCGGCAACTGGGACTGCGCCAAAGCAGCGGTAGAAAACGGGGCCGATGCCATTTACTTTGGCCTCGATCGCTTCAATGCCCGCATGCGAGCCGAAAACTTTACCGAGGCCGACCTGCCCGCTCTGATGGCGTTTTTGCACAGGCGGGGGGTGAAAGGCTACGTCACGCTCAACACGCTGGTATTCCCCACTGAGCTAGCCGAGGCCGAGCAGTACCTCAAAACCATGATTACGGCTGGGGTAGACGCCGTTATTGTGCAGGATATTGGCATTTGTCGGCTAATTCGCCATCTGTCGCCCGATTTTCCTATTCACGGCTCGACGCAGATGACGGTGACCAGCGCCGCCGGAGTAGAGTTTGCCAAGCACCTAGGCTGCCAGCTGGTGGTGCTGGCGCGAGAGTGCTCGATTAAAGACATCAGCAAAATTCAGGCCCAGCTGAGCGATCGCAACATTACCCTGCCGCTCGAAGTCTTCGTCCACGGAGCGCTGTGCGTAGCCTACTCGGGCCAGTGCCTGACCAGCGAGTCGCTAGGGGGCAGATCCGCCAACCGGGGCGAGTGTGCCCAGGCCTGCCGCATGCCCTACGACCTAATTGCTGACGGGGAACAGGTGGATCTGGGCGATCGCGCCTACCTGCTTAGCCCCCAAGACCTCTCCGGTCTCGACGTGCTGCCCGACCTCATCCAAACCGGGGTGAGCTGCTTGAAGATCGAGGGACGGCTAAAAGCCCCGGAATATGTGGCAAACGTAACGCGGGTGTATCGGCAGGCGCTGGATCGGATGGCGGCAAGGGCTGGGGAACGTGGGTCTGGAAATCGGTTGGCGGTTGAGGATAAGGGTTCGGCGCTGACCCACGCTACGGGGAGATCTAATTCACCCACCCACCCGTCTACCCATCCACTCTCCCACTCCTCCACCGACCGCTACCAGCTCGAAATGGCCTTCTCCCGCGGCCTCTACACCGGCTGGTTTGAAGGCATCGACAACCAGGCTCTCGTCCACGCCCGCTTTGGCAAAAAGCGGGGGGTGTATCTGGGCGAGGTAACTCGCGTTAAAGAAGATGCCGTTTTTCTCAAAGCCCAGGCCCCGATCAAAGCGGGCGATGGCGTGGTGTTCGACGACGGTCACCCCGCCGAGAAAGAGCAGGGGGGCCGCATTTACCAGGTAGATGCCGTTGGCAAAGAAACCCGGCTACAGTTTGGCCGCGATACCCTCAACCTGCGCCGCATTCACCCCGGCGACAAAATCTGGAAAACCAGCGACCCAGCCCTGGATAAGGAGATCCAGCAAACCTACAGCGGCGATCAGCCCCGGTTCACACGGCCCATCATGATTGAGGTACATGGATCTATAGACCAGCCAATGACGGCGATCGCCCGCGACGGTCAGGGTCACATCGCCCAGGCCACCTCTGCCATGCCGCTAGTAGAAGCTCACTCAAAACCGCTGACGGGCGATCGCCTAGCGCAACAGCTAGGCCGCCTCGGCAACACCCCCTTTCACCTCGGCTCCCTAAGTAACCACCTGGAGGGGAATGTCATGATCCCCGTCAGCGAGCTAAACCGACTGCGGCGGGAACTGGTAGAACGACTGGAAGAGGAGCGATCGCGCCCCCGCCCCTGGCACCTCAACGCCAATGCCTCCCTGTCCGACCTCTTGCTCAGCCCAAAGGCGTATGACGCCTCCCCACCCACGCACCCACGCACCCACGCACCCTCGCACCCTCGCCTCTCCACCCTCGTCCGCACCCGCCCCCAGCTGGTCGCCGCTACCCAGGCAGAGATCGAGACCATTTACTGCGAATTTGAGAATCCAGCGACGTATAAAGATGCGGTGGACTGGTTCCGAGCCAATCGTCCTCAGAATTCTCAAACTATCTGGGTTGCACCGCCGCGCATTACCAAACCGCTGGAGAACTACATTCTGGAGCAGGTGCGGCGATCTAACGCCGACGGTTACCTGGTGCGCAACTACGACCACCTGACCTACTTTGCCGACCAGCGCTGCGTAGGCGATTTTTCCCTCAACGTGGCCAATGTCCTGACCGCAAATTACCTGCTGGAGCGCTGCGGGCTAGAGCGCGTCACCGCCTCTTACGACCTCAACGCCGAGCAGCTGGTCGATCTACTGCGCTCGGCCCCGCCAGCGTGGTTCGAGATCACCCTGCACCAGCACATGCCCATGTTTCACATGGAGCACTGCGTCTTCTGCGCCTTTTTGTCAAACGGCAAAGACTTTCGCGACTGCGGTCGCCCCTGCGAGAGTAAGGAGGTCAAGCTGCGCGATCGCGTTGGCACCGAGCACATTCTCGTGGCCGATGCGGGCTGCCGCAACACGGTCTTTAACGGCGTCGCCCAAACCGGAGCCGAGTACGCCCAGCGGCTGATGCAGGCGGGGGCAAAGCACTTGCGGCTGGAGTTTTTGAATGAAAGCCCAGAGCAGGTGCAGCGGGCGATCGCTCAGTACCGCCAGCTATTAGCTGGCGATATCAGCGGGCAAACGCTCTGGCGCAGTCTGCAGGTGCAGAGCAAGCTCGGCGTTACGCGAGGCCCGCTAGATGCCAGATAATACGGCCAGACCTCAGCTAGCCCAGCCTATGCCGCGTTGTTAGCGTATTCGCTTAAGCTGTCGGTTGGCTTCTTCCAGATCAAACGCCTCTGAGTCAAACGGACCACCAACCCACTCCAGCATTGCCTCATGCTCCGAATGGTTGGGATCGCGAAGAATGTCTAGCAGATCGGCATAGCCCCAAACGCCACCGCAGTCTTCGGGAGGGCAAGCCCGTTTACCTTTGATACAGACCGGATAGCGCGTATCTGGGTCAGGGGCAAAAATTTTTTCCACCAGAACCTCATGATCCCAGCCATCGCCCATGTCGTATAGGTAGGAAAACTTAAACTTTTCCCCAGTCACAAACTGGTTGAGGCGAATGCGCTGCTCGTTGAGCACGTCCAGATCGTACTCTGGCATTGGCTGACCGTAGGTTTGACCTTGCACCTCAAACTCATGCAGGTGACAGTTGTACCAGCCCATCGCTAGCTGAATGATTTTGTGCAGCTTCGCCAGGGTAATATCGCTGGGTACCTGCACCCGTCGCCATATCGGCGGACGTGCACCCCTCAGAGTGATTTTGAGCTGATAGATAGGCTGATCGCTGGGTTTAACCATCGCTACAGGCGTTTTCTTAAGGCCTAGCCTACACCTAAATTTAGGGGCAAGACTGCGGTTCTCAGCTCCCGTTACAATGCAGGGAATACTGACCTTGACCCGTACTTTCGGTGGACAGCATGGCGATTAAACCCAACCAGTACGAAACGCTGCTCTCGGTCTGTACCGACCACGAGGGCGCATTAGAACTGCTCAAGCGCCATCGCCCCTACCTGGAAGCCGTACCCAGCATGCGGCGGCCCGAGGAAAGCTTGATCACGTTGCCCCTGCCCAACGTGCGGGTGCGTGACGGGGTGCACCTCAACCCCCACAGCGAGAGCATCGCTTCAGGCTCTGTGGTGACGCTGCCCTGCGACGTTGCCCTGCTGATGTGCGACCCCGAGTGGAAAATTAAAACGGGGGTCGAGATTTTTGTCTATATTCACCGCCCCCAGGAAGATTTTTCGGATTTGCTGATGCGCTGGCGGCACACGCAAATCTTGATCGATCGCGGCTACGAGTGGCTGCTGCCCCAAAAATACGAGCACCTGCTCAGCGATGGCACCGACAAGAGTCACCCACTATTTGTAGTGTTTCCTGAAACACCGGGCCATATCTTACAGGGGTTGCAGGGGGCGGGCCTGCCCACGGTCATTCTGCCCTTTGATGCCCAATTCGAGGAATCCGCTGAGCCCCCCAGCACGCTCGATATTGGCGACATTCCAGAGCTAGACGACATCGACACCAGCGCCTTAGAATCACCCGATGAGTAAACGTTGGGTTCTCTTTCAGTCTCCAGTTTGGCGCTGGGGACGCTGGTTTGTGCTGGGGTTTTTGGCCCTGCGCATCGGCTTTTGGCTGACGGCTTTTCCCAACCCCGACGAAGCCTACTACTGGCTCTGGGGGCAGCGTCCAGGCTTTTCCTACTACGACCACCCGCCCTTTCACGCCTGGGTGCAGGGGCTATTTTCCGTTTTTGGACGATCGGCTCTGGTGCTGCGGCTGCCCAACCTGATCAGCAGCGGCATTTTAGGGATTTCGTTCTACCGCATTTGCCGCTATCTCTACGGCGAGCAGGCGAGGGATCGCTTTTGGCTGGTCGTGCTGCTGGGCCTGTCGTCGCCGCTGTTTTTTTGGTACCTGGGTCTGGCCTGGCACGACCACTGGCTGGTTACCTTTGCGGTAATCAGCAGTTTTTTGTTGGTGCGCTACGTGGATGAGGCGATCGAAAATCCCGGTGGGGGCAGCCGAGACCTATACGGTGCCGCGCTATTTCTGGGGCTGGCTGGGCTGTGCAAGTACAACGCGCTCTTCGTGGGGCTGGGCTTTTTCGCCCTGCTTGTGACCGACAAAAACCGGCGACAGCTGCTGCGCGATCGCCGCCTCTACCTGGCCCTGGGGCTGCTGTTGCTGGTGCTCTCGCCCATTTTGATTTGGAATATTCAGCACGATTTTTTTTCGTTTCGCTTTTACCGCGATCGCACCGCGGGCGGCGGCCTCAGCCTCAACCTGCTCCAGCCCGTGGTCTTTCTGGCCCTGTGCGGCCTCATCCTCGGCCCTATCCAGAGCTGGAGCATCGGTCACCTGCTGAGAAAACAGGGTCAAACCAACCTCACGCGCACCTCCTGCTACCCAGCCCTGGCGCTGTGGATTTTTGGCCTTTCCACCGCCGCCTTTACAGCTCTATCGACCGTTTCGGTGGCTTTGTTTTACTGGAACATTTTGGCCTACCCGCTGCTGCTGCCGCTGCTGAGCGATCGGTTTTACCGCCAGGGAGCAAAGCTGGTTCGGACGGGTCAGCTCGCGATCGCTCAGGGTTTGGGGCTATTTGCCGCCACCGCCCTGGTTGGCTACTACACCGTGATTCCCTTCAGCACCTTTTTGGGTGCCGTCGATCCCGATGGCGCGGCGCTCTTTGGCTGGCCCCAGATAGCCCAGGAGGTCACGGCCCAAGCCCAAACCCTGGAGGATCCTCTCCTGCTGACGACCGACTACCGCTCGGCCTCGGCCCTGGCCTACCAGCTCAACAACCCCAGCGTACTGGCCATCTCGGGGCGGCTTGATCAGTTCGACTTTTGGTACGATGCCGCTGCCTTAGACGGCCGCGATGCCGTGCTGGTGGGCGAAACCTGGCACCCCATCTGCCCCACTCACCTGACCATGTTCGATCGCGTAGACCAGCCAAAAACCCTCGAAGTCCAGCGCTTTGGCCAACCCCTGCAAACCTACCAAATTGTGCGCGGCTACGGCTTTAGAGCAGGGCCAGCGGGGTATCCGCTCCGCCCAGACTATCCCCTGGCGTTTACCGGCAACGGTGAGCAGTGTGAGTAGTTCAGAGAGTACATTTCAAGCCGATCGCTAGCCCGCCTGCCCATTACCGCCACAATCCGCTAAAATGATGATGCTCAAGCCCTCCGGGTTTGGGCTCCTTTAGCAGCAATGTTTTGGGAGGTGGGTCGAGGCCCACTTTTTTATTGGCATTCTTTCATCGGTTAGATGGTACATCCCCTTATTCCCCAGGTGCTCGAGCTGGCGGCCCCCGTTGCCGAAGAGCTAGGGCTAGAAGTGGTTGAAGCAGTTTTTCACACCAACCAGTCTCCCCCGGTACTGCGCATTGACGTGCGCAGTTTAGAGAACGAAGACACCGGTCTCGACGACTGCGAAAAAATGAGCCAGGCCCTAGAGGCCGTACTCGACACCAGCGACATCATTCCTGACGCCTACGTGCTGGAGGTGTCAAGCCCTGGGGTATCTGCGGCCCTCGAAACCGATCGCGACTTTGTTGTGTTTAAGGGGTTTATGGTCGAAGTTGCCCTGAGCGAGGCCCACAAGGGCAAACAGATGTGGGTCGGTCAGCTGGTTCGCCGCGACGACGACGCAGTGGTGCTCAGCCAAAAAGGAAAATCCACGGCCCTACCTCGCCACCTGGTGAGCCGGGTGGAGTTGAGCGATCAAAGTCCTGATTAGAGAGCCCTGACTAGACGTTCTACCCGCGCCGCCGCGCTCGGTTTTTGAGATTGATTCGGTTTTATTGTATTGCCCCCAGTTTTGTTGCCTAAAGGTAAGTAGGTTATGTCGCTAGTCAATCTGCCAAATTTGCAGGAAATGATCGATGTCATTAGCCGCGAGCGCAATCTGCCCAAGCACGCGGTTGAGAACGCCCTGCGAGAGGCCCTGCTCAAAGGATACGAGCGCTACCGCCGCACCCGCGAAATCGACACCCACTTCGACGAAGAGTACTTCGACAACTTTGACATCGAGCTAGACGTCGACGACTACGACGACCAGGGCTTTCGGGTACTGGCCACTAAAACCATCGTCGACGAAGTCACCAGCCAAGACCACGAAATTGCCCTGTCTGAGGTGCGCGAAGTGGCCCCCGAAGCCCAGGCGGGCGACACCGTGGTGCTCGACGTTACCCCCGACCAGCGCGACTTTGGCCGCATGGCCGCCATTCAGACCAAGCAGGTGCTGGCTCAAAAACTGCGCGATCAGCAGCGCAAGCTCGTTCAAGAAGAGTTTCAAGACCTTGAAGGCAGCATTCTCTCAGCGCGGGTGCTGCGGTTTGAGCGCCAGTCGGTGATTATGGCCGTCAGCAGCGGTGTGGGCCAGCCCGAGGTCGAGGCCGAGTTGCTCAAGCGCGACCAGTTGCCCAACGACAACTATCGGGCCAACGCCACCTTCCGCGTAGCGCTCAAGAAAGTTTCTGAAGGCTCCCACCGCGGGCCCCAGCTGCTGGTATCGCGGGCCGACGCAGCCCTGGTGGTCGAGCTATTCACCAACGAAGTGCCCGAAATCGAGGACGAGATCGTTCGCATCGTAGCCGTGGCTCGCGAGGCTAATCCACCGTCTCGCTCCGTCGGCCCCCGCACCAAGATCGCTGTCGATACCCTAGAGCGCGATGTGGATCCGGTAGGGGCCTGCATTGGAGCACGGGGATCGCGCATTCAGGTGGTAGTCAACGAGCTGCGCGGCGAAAAAATCGACGTCATTCGCTGGTCGCCCGACCCAGCCACCTACATCTCGAACGCCCTCAGCCCCGCCCGCGTCGATGAGGTGCGGTTGGTCAACCCCGATGACCGGCAGGCCCACGTGCTGGTGCCTGAAGATCAGCTCAGTTTGGCGATCGGCAAGGAGGGGCAAAACGTTCGTCTGGCCGCCCGCCTGACCGGATGGAAAATCGACATCAAAGACTCCGGCAAGTACAATTATGAAGAAGAAGACCGCAAGATTGCCGATCTGATTGCGGCTAAAGAAGCCGCCGCCGCCGAAGCCGCCGAACTAGCCGCCGAGGAAGCTGAGGCAGCCGCCTGGAGAGCCGCCGCCGAAGCCGAACGGGCAGCCGCACAGGCCCGCGCAGCTGGGCTAGACGTCGACGAGGCCACTGCCGATGGCGAAGATTCAGATTTAGCAGAAGTTTCAGCTGACCCCGCAGCCCACTCGCTAGAGCCCACGGCCACAGCCGCTGATCTAGCTAATCCAGATGAAGACATGAATGCAGCTGAAGCAGTAGCCGAAGCACCTGACGAGCTTGAGGAGACAGATGACAAATCACCAGAATCGGTAGCCGAGGAAGAATAGCGCTCTGGAGCAGGCTACTGATGCAACCCAACTATCGACGCTGCATAAGCTGTCGACGAGTCGGCCCCAAGACCGATTTTTGGCGACTGGTGCGGGTCTACCCAGACCGCACCGTGCAGCTAGATGCTGGCATGGGACGCTCAGCCTATCTGTGCCCCCAGGCCGACTGCTTACGCCAGGCCCAAAAGAAAGGGCGCTTGGGGCGGGCGCTCAAGACCAACGTGCCAGAGGATCTATATCAAACCCTCTGGCAGCGCCTGGAGACAGCGATCGCAGACCCCAGAGCAGGGATGAGCTGACCCTTAACCCATTGGCTCTCAACAGAACCTATGATGGGAACAGGAGGCTTAACCAAAAATTTTTGCAACTGAATTGTTCCTGGGGACGATCCCTCTGAGATTCTGTTCATTGGGGAAGCAACTGATTACACTCATAGTATGGGTATCTGACTGACCCCTCTCGGCGTCAGTAAACTTGCTTAGGGTCCCATGTCCACCTAGCCTTGGTTTACAATGCCATGCTAGGGCTAACGTATCCGTCAGAATGGTTTGATGTCGTTTTGTTGGACGAAGCAGGTTGGATTATGTAACAAGCTTGACTAGCGTAGGGAGTTGTGGATGAACGGCAAAGTGAGAATTTACGAGTTGTCGAAGGAATTGAATTTGGATAACAAAGACATCTTGGCGATCGCAAGTCGCCTCGATATTGCCGTGAAGAGTCACAGCAGCACCATCGCTGAGTCAGAAGCCGATCAAATTCGCTCGGCGGCGCGCCAGGCGCGCACGAGCAGCGGCCCCAATCGGCCCGATCGGCCTCGCCCGGCAGCACCGATCAAAAACGGTGCTCGTCCTGAGCGCAAACAGCAAATTTTAGAAATTCGTCGGCACCGGGTTACCCCCAAGGCTGATACTGAAGCCACAGCCCCGTCTGCCCCCAGTGCTCCCGCCCCTGTAGCCCAGGATAAGCCCGCGCGGCCCAGCTCCGACAACCTCTCCAAGCCGCCGAGTCGGCCTGGGGTTGCTCCTTGCAGCAGCCAGCCTGAGAGCCAGCCTAAACCGCCGGTGTCGCCCAGTCGCCCGGTCGCCCCTGCGGCCCCTGCCGCCCCCCCCGTTGAGGCCAGCACTGAGGTTGAGCGACCAACAGTTCCTCCCGTGAAACCCAAGCCAGAGCTGGTTAGCCCTGTGTCGCGATCGCGGCCTGAGGTTGACGAGCGCCCGGCAGAGGCTCCTGAAGCGGTGCGCCCCCCGCGCCCCGTCATTCGCCGCGATCGCAGCGCGGCTCCCCCCGATCGCCCGACAGAGGGGGCAGCACGCCCCACCATTCCCATTCGCGAAATTGACGCCGACGAAGACGTTCCTCGGCTCAAGCCCAAACCCAAACTGCGGCGGCCCAACGCCGATGCCGAAACGGCCAGAGCCGAGACGGCCCGTACCGAGCCCGCCGCTGGCAGTGATTCTATCTCTGTAATTGGGGTTGGCGGTCTCGATGAGTCACAGCCTCGCCGCCCCTCGCCACCTCGCCACAAGCGCGAAGAGCGCGAAGACGAGGATGACGACCAAAAGATGCGGGAGAAAGCCAGCAAAGCTGGCAAAACCAAGCGTCGTGGCCAAGGCGTACTCGGTGAAGACGAAGAAGATCTCGATGTGCTGGTTGATGAGCTAGAGGGTGACGACGACCAAGTCACCGATGCTCAAAACCTGAGCATTTCGCTCGCTCGTCCGCCCAAGCCCAAGAGCGCAGGTGGAGCCAAGCCATCGTCGCCAACCGTAAAGAGCCACAAGCCCCAGCACCGCGACAGCAGCAGTGGCGGACGCTCTCGGCGCGGTCGCCGTGAAGCTCAACCTACCCAGGAACGGCCTGAATTCATCATTCTCTCTGAAGGGCTAACGGTACATGAGCTGGCCGAGCAGATTCTGGTGCCCGAAACCGAGCTGATTAAATCGCTCTTCTTTAAGGGCATTGCCGCCAACATCAACCAAACCCTCGACATAGAGACCGCCAAAATGGTGGCCGAAGAGTTTGAGGTCATGGTCGAAACCAGTCAGGTTGAGTCCGAGGCTAAGAAGGTCACTGAGATGATCGACGAAGCCGACCTTGAAAGCCTCCAGCGTCGTCCGCCCGTCGTGACCATCATGGGTCACGTTGACCACGGTAAAACCACCCTGCTCGACTCCATCCGCAAAACCAAGGTGGCCCAGGGAGAGGCCGGTGGCATCACTCAGCACATCGGTGCTTACCACGTCGACATCGACCACGCGGGCACATCCCATCAAATCGTCTTCCTAGATACCCCTGGTCACGAGGCCTTCACCGCCATGCGGGCACGGGGTACACGGGTTACAGACATCGCCATTTTGGTGGTGGCAGCCGACGACGGCGTCCGTCCCCAAACCATCGAGGCCATCAGCCACGCCAAGGCAGCTGAAGTACCGCTGATTGTCGCCATCAACAAGGTCGACAAAGAAACGGCCAACCCCGATCGCGTTAAGCAAGAGCTGATGGAGCACGGGCTGGTACCCGAGGAGTGGGGCGGCGACACCATTATGGTGCCGGTTAGCGCCCTGGCTGGCGACAACCTCGACAGCCTGCTGGAAATGATCGTGCTGGTGGCCGAGGTTGAAGATCTCCAGGCCAACCCCGATCGCCCTGCCCGCGGTACCGTCATTGAGGCCAACCTCGACAAGGCTCGTGGCCCTGTAGCCACTCTGCTGATTCAAAATGGCACCCTGCGGGTGGGCGACTCTCTGGTGGCCGGTCCTGTCCTGGGCAAGGTCAAGGCCATGCTCGACGATCGCCTACAGCGGGTGAAGGTTGCTGGTCCTTCCTTTGCTGTGGAGGTACTGGGCCTTAACGACGTGCCCGCGGCTGGTGACGAGTTTGAGGTCTACGCCGACGAGAAAACCGCTCGGGCGGTGGCCGACAAGCGCATGCTTGAGCAGCGCCAGTCTCGCCTACAGCAGGCTATGGCCTCCCGCCGCGTCACCCTCAACACGATTTCGGCTCAGGTGCAGGAGGGCGATCTCAAGGATCTCAACCTGCTGCTCAAGGCCGACGTGCAGGGGTCGATCGAAGCCATTCTGGCGGCGCTTCAGCAGCTGCCCCAGAACGAAGTGCAAATTCGGGTACTGCTGGCCGCCCCCGGCGAAATCAGCGAAACCGACGTCGACCTGGCCGCGGCCAGTGGTGCGGTCATCATCGGGTTCAACACCACGCTGGCACCTGGAGCACGGCAATCCGCCGATCGCCAGGGCGTCGATGTGCGCGACTACGAAGTGATCTACAACCTGCTCGACGATATCCAGGGAGCCATGGAGGGTCTGCTAGAGCCCGAAATGGTCGAAGAACCTCTGGGTCAGGTGGAAGTGCGGGCGGTATTCCCCGTGCGCAAGGGAGCAGTAGCTGGCTGCTATGTGCTCTCGGGCAAGGTGACCCGCAACTGCAACCTGCGGGTAGTACGCGGCGGCGAGGTAGTCTACACTGGCAAACTCGACTCGCTCAAGCGGATGAAGGAAGACGCCAAAGATGTAGCGGCCGGATTCGAGTGCGGCATCGGCATCGACAACTTCAGCGACTGGAAGGAAGGCGACATTATCGACGCCTACCGTCTGGTTACCAAGCGTCGCACCCTGGCTATGGCCTAGGCAACCCGACAACTGTGTACATAACAACGGAGTAAGCAATGGCACCCTGGCGCTACGATCCATACCTGTGGGTACATTTAGCTGGCCTAGCTACTGTCCCCCTTTGGATCGACCTGTGCCTGCTGGGTCTGGCGGTGGGAAACCCCACCCTGCCAGGGCTGGAATTGGGTGTCATTGGTGGGCTAGGGGTGCTGCCGGTGCTGATTATGCAGCTGTATCGCCCCTTTTACATCTTTAGCCTGCCGGGGATAGCCCTGCGCCCCGCCGCTCTCAGTGACGACCAGCGCCGCCTGCTGAGCCAGTTTCGTCGGTGGCGAGTGCGGTTAGGAGCGCTGCTGGTGCCTGTGCCTCTGGTGTGGCTGCTGGTAAAGCTTTACCCCCTGGCGTTTTTAGCCCGCGACATCACCCCTTTTGACGACTGGGGAAGACTGGGGGGGCTTGCGATCGCCCTGGTGAGCTTCTGCTTGGCCAATTTGTTTTTGCAGGTGCCCGTCGCTGTGCTCCAGGTGTTAGCCACTCCAGACCGCCGCATGGCAGCGGTTTCGTCCTACCCCATTGAGGCTATAGCTGCCAACTTTAGCTGGCTGGGCCTGCCAGTCAATAAGCTCTTACCCAACCTGGCTCCCCAGGATTTAATTCCTCAAGCCGAGCGGGATATCGAAGCCGATCAAGCCGAGCAGAACACTAAGGCTGACGAGAAAAATTTACGCCCAGAGCATCAAGACTTAGATCCCCAGGTCACGGCTTCAGAATCTTCAGGCTTAGACGTTCCTGTGGCAGATCACGCTGCGGATGCGCCAGCGATTCCGGAACAGATCGCCTTGCGAATCGCCCCCGTGACACCAGAGACGACCTCAGAGGATGTCACTGATCCCGAACTCACAGTCGAACCTTCCGAAGAGCTATCACAGCAGGATGATTTGCCAGCTGCTCACCCGATTTACGCAACCCCGGCAGTCAGTCATCACCAAGCAGCTGTGGTAGAACCTTTGGAAGAAGATGCTGGAGATAGGACAGATGACGAAGAAACAGACGATTACGCGGCGCTCAATCATCTCGATCACAACGGCTCAGCCCTGCGTCATCCTGAGGTTGACGACTCAGAAGAGGTATCTTCATCCCTAGACCTAGCGAGGCACCCAGAGTCTTGGCCTGCCGCGCCGATGCCTACCCCTGAGTTTAGCCGGGGAACGTCGCGGCATCCATAGAAATTCCTCAATTCTTTAGACTGTGGTTTTTGTCACAATCGCAGCGGAACGGTTGCGCTATGTTGTATTAGTGGTTGTTTAATCAGTCGGGGTTTTTGCTGGCTCGCCGGTTGATTGACCACCCCGAACGTTGATACGACCCTAGGGTTTAACGTTTATCTAGACTTTTTTTAGAGGCAGCTATGGCCGTAATTCGCTCTGCAAGCTCCACACCGCTTTCTGACCACGCCCGGATTTGGTACAGCCTGAAGTGCGCGATCGCCAGTAGCTCTGGCTTTAAGAGCTGGAAGGGCGAACTCCCCAGCGCTGAGGCAGAAGCCGCTCCGCTCGATCAGCTCGTGCGCCGCTACCTGCGCGAAACCCTGGAAACCCTGGCTTACTAAACCCCGTAGTATTCTCGATACCAGGCTACAAACCGCCCAATGCCCATCTCCAGCGGGGTGCTGGGCGCAAAGCCAACGTCGGCCATCAGGTCGCTGACGTCAGCATAGGTGGCGGGTACATCTCCCGGCTGCATTGGGCACATCACCGTCTGGGCTGTTTTACCCAAAGCCGATTCAATGATCTGAATGAAGCGCAGCAGCTCCACCGGCTGGTGGTTGCCAATGTTGTAGATTTTGTAAGGGGCCTGGCTATCGCTGCTGCTTTGAGCCCCCACTTTGGGGATGTGCGCCATCACGCGCACCACCCCTTCAACTACGTCATCTACATAAGTAAAGTCGCGCTTCATTTGGCCCTGGTTGAACACCTGAATGGGGCGATCGCGCAGAATAGACTCGACAAACTTAAAGTAGGCCATATCGGGCCGCCCCCAGGGGCCATACACGGTAAAAAACCGCAGCCCTGTCGTCGGAATTTGGTACAGGTTGCTGTAAGCATGGGCCATTAGCTCGTTGGCTTTTTTAGTGGCGGCGTATAGCGACACCGGATGATCGACTCGATCATCCACTGCAAACGGCACTTTGCGGTTAGCCCCATACACCGAGCTAGATGAGGCAAACACCAGGTGCTCGACCTCCATCAGACGGCAGCCCTCTAGCAGGTTGAGAAAGCCGGAGAGATTGCTGTCGGCGTAGGCAAACGGATTTTCAAGAGAGTAGCGCACCCCTGCCTGGGCTGCCAGGTGGACGACATACTGAAAGCGATGGTGGCGAAACAGCGCCAGCATGCCGTCGCGATCGAACAGGTCGAGCTGCTCAAAGGTAAAGCTCTCGTGGGGGGTGAGCCGAGCCAGGCGATCGCGCTTGAGGCCTACATCGTAGTAGTCGTTGAGGTTGTCAATGCCATAGACCTGCTGGCCGCTATCCAACAGCCGCCGAGCCACAAACGAGCCGATAAATCCTGCTACCCCAGTCACCAGTACAGCGATAACCGTAGCCTCCTAGGGCGAATCGTTTGCATTCAAAATTGCGCTCTGAATTTGCATCCAAAATAACCCAGACGCAGGCAGTTTCGGCCCTAAAATCTTAAGTCTTTTGCCTAATTTTGCCTCTGACGCCCCTTGCCATCAGCCATTGCCGTTATCGGTGCTAGGATCAGGCGAAAGAAACCAAAAAGAATGGTAAGAGAGAAAGGACGTAGTCGTACATGCAAGAATTTGAAAAAACAATATCCTTTGGTGGTCGCGATATTCACCTAAGGGGTGGACTGTTGGCTCCTCAAGCGGGGGGCGCAGTGCTCGTACAGTCGGGAGAAACAGCCGTTTTGGTAACGGCAACCCGCTCAGCAGGACGCCAAGGCATCGACTTTTTGCCCCTGCTGGTTGATTATGAAGAGCGCCTCTACGCCGCCGGACGCATCCCCGGCGGATTTTTGCGTCGAGAGGGTCGCCCCCCCGAGCGCGCCACCCTGATCTCTCGCCTGATTGACCGCCCCATGCGGCCCCTGTTTCCACAGTGGCTGCGCGATGACATTCAAATCGTCGCCACCACTTTGGCCATGGATGAACAGGTGCCCCCCGATGTGCTGGCCGCAACCGGCGCTTCGATCGCGGTGCTGCTGGCTAAAATTCCCTTCTACGGCCCGATGGCAGCGGTGCGCGTGGGCCTGGTGGGCGACGACTTTGTGATCAACCCCACCTATCGAGAAGTTGAAACCGGCGATTTAGACCTGGTGGTGGCGGGATCCCCCGACGGCGTGATTATGGTAGAAGCCGGGGCCAACCAGCTGCCCGAGGCCGACGTCATTGAAGCCATCGACTTTGGCTATGAGGTCGTGCAAGACCTAATCAAAGCCCAGCTAGAGCTGATCAAAGACCTGGGCATTGAGATTGTCACCGAGCCAGAACCCGAAACCGACCCCACCCTGTCGACCTTCATCGAAGAAAAAACTGCCGCCGCCATCAAAGAGGTGCTGAAGCAGTTTAGCCTCACCAAACCCGAGCGCGACGAAAAGCTAGACGCCATTAAGGATGAGCTAGCCGCCGCCATTGAAGCCCTGGAAGACGACAACCCGGTCAAGGTAGCGGTAGCCGAGAATGGCAAGGCTTTAGGCAACACCTACAAGTCAGTCACCAAAAAGCTGATGCGGCAGCAGATTCTCGACGAGAAGGTGCGGGTCGATGGCCGTCAGCTCGACGAGGTGCGCCCCATTTCGTGTCAGGTGGGGCTGTTGCCCAAGCGAGTGCACGGTACCGGACTATTTCGGCGCGGGCTGACCCAGGTGATGTCGGTGACTACCCTGGGCACCCCCGGCGATGCCCAGATGATGGATGACCTGCATCCCGATGAAGAGAAGCGCTACCTGCACCACTACAATTTTCCCCCCTACTCGGTGGGCGAAACTCGGCCCATGCGATCGCCCGGTCGCCGTGAAATTGGCCACGGTGCCCTAGCCGAGCGGGCGCTGGTGCCGGTGCTGCCGCCCAAAGAAGAGTTTCCTTACGTGATTCGCGTTGTGTCGGAGGTGCTGTCGTCTAACGGCTCTACGTCAATGGGGTCGGTGTGTGGCTCTACCCTATCGCTGATGGATGCCGGGGTGCCCATTACCAAGCCGGTCAGCGGGGCCGCAATGGGATTGATTAAAGAAGGCGACGAAGTGCGCATTCTCACCGATATCCAAGGCATTGAAGACTTCTTGGGCGATATGGACTTCAAAGTTGCCGGCACCGACAGCGGCATTACCGCCCTGCAGATGGATATGAAAATTACCGGCCTGCCCCTGAAGGTGATTGGCGACGCCATCAATCAGGCCAAGCCCGCCCGCCTGCACATTCTAGAGAAAATGCTGGCCACCATCGATACCCCCAGGACGGAGCTATCGCCCTACGCCCCCCGTCTGATCAGCTTTAAGATTGACCCTGAGCTAATCGGTATGGTGATTGGCCCCGGCGGCAAGAAGATCAAAGGGATTACCGAGCAGACAGGAGCCAAAGTCGACATCAACGACGACGGTACCGTCACCGTGTCCTCTATTGAAGGCGAAAAGGCTCTGCAGGCCAAAGCCCTGATCGAGGCCATTGTCTTCAAGCCCGCCGCAGGCGACGTGTTCGTGGGCAAGGTAACCCGCGTCATCCCGATTGGGGCCTTTGTCGAGTTTATGCCCGGCCAGGAAGGCATGATTCACATCTCGCAGCTAGCCGACTACCGGGTGGCCAAGGTTGAGGACGAGGTCAACGTCGGCGACGAAGTGATCGTCAAGGTGCGTGAAATTGACGGTCGCGGTCGTATTAACCTGACCCGCCTCAATATTCACCCCGATGAGGCGGCGGCGGCACGCGAGGCGGCAGCGCTGCGCTAGCGAGATGAGGAGGTGAGGAAGGTGAGGAGGGTGAGGAAGGTGAGGCGATCTTTCTAACCCCTCATCTTCTCCATCCCCTCATCCTCCCCATCCCCATCCTGCCCCCGAATCCAACGTTGCACGCTGCAATATTTGATTCGGGGGTTCTTTTCTTAGTACGATGCAAATCTGTATACCTAGCCTCTAACCTCAAAACATCGTGCGAAAAATTGTTATTGCCGGCAACTGGAAGATGTACAAGACCCAGGGCGAGACCCTGGATTTTTTGCGTCATTTTTTGGGGCAACTGACCGATACCCCCGACGGGCGTGAAATTGTGCTGTGTGCGCCATTTACAGCCCTGGGAGCCCTATCTAAGAGCCTGCACGGAGCCAGAATTAAAGTCGGTGCCCAAAATATTCACTGGATGCCCGAAGGTGCCTTTACCGGCGAGATCTCGGGGGATATGCTGCGAGAGCTGGGGGTGCGCTACGTAATTGTGGGCCACAGCGAGCGCCGCCAGTACTTTGCCGACACCGACGAAACGGTGAACATGCGCCTGCAGGCCGCTCAGAAGTGCGGCCTTACTCCAATTTTGTGCGTGGGCGAAACCAAAGAGCAGCGCGATGCGGGCGAGACTGAGTCGGTGATTGCCACTCAGATTGAAAAGGGCCTGGTGGATATTGACCAGAACAATCTGATTATTGCCTACGAACCCATTTGGGCGATCGGCACTGGCGACACCTGCGAGTCTACCGATGCCAACCAGGTCATTGGCGGCATTCGCAAGCTGCTCAAAAATCCCGATGTCACGATTCAGTATGGCGGCTCGGTCAAACCCAGCAATGTCGATGAGCTGATGGCTCAGCCTGAGATCGACGGTGCCCTGGTAGGAGGGGCCAGTCTTGACCCCGACAGCTTTGCTCGCATTGTCAACTTTCAGTGACCTGAGCACCTCGCTCTGCCCTACTTTCTAAAGTCATTCTGGCAAAACCAGGGCGCTGAAGCTTCAACCCCTAGAATTCAGTGGATGCTCAGCACTGGCCTCGGGCGCTAGTCTATTGCACTTGTAGACATTCAAGGGTTGACCATGAACGTACTGGTGGTCGATGTTGGCGGTAGCAACGTCAAGATTTTAGCGACGGGTCAAACTGAAGCCCGTAAGTTTCCCTCTGGCCCTACCATGACGCCAGAGGCTATGGTAGCCGGAGTCAAGGAACTGGCGGGTGACTGGGCGTACGACGTTGTGGCGATCGGCTATCCCGGACTGGTGCAGAAGGGGGTAATTACTAAAGAACCCCACAACCTGGCTCCCGGCTGGATTGGGTTTGGTTGGGAAGCGTCCTTTGGCTGCCCGGTACGCATTATCAACGATGCGGCCATGCAGGCCCTGGGCAGCTACGAGAGTGGTACCATGCTCTTTTTAGGCCTGGGCACCGGGCTGGGGTCAGCCATGGTGGTCGAGGGGGTAGTGGTGCCCCTGGAGCTGGCTCATCTGCCCTACAAGAAGGGCACCTACGAGCACTACCTGGGCAAGCGGGCTCTGGAGCGGCTGGGCAAGAAGAAGTGGCGAGAGTACGTAGAAACCTGTGTGGGGCAGCTGACGACAGCGCTACAGCTCGATGACGTCGTAATTGGCGGTGGTCAGATCAAGGTGCTAAAAGAACTACCCACAGGCTGCCGCCCCGGCCACAACAGCAACGCCTTTGTAGGCGGGTTTCGCCTCTGGGAACCCGGCCGAGAACGCTTCACCGCCACTGTCTAGCGATCTATCAACGTTTGCCATTGAGATTATGACGGCTTAAGCCAACTTGGTACAGCGCTAAGACGTCGGCTGATCGGCCACGCTTTCTATGCGAGTGGCATCGCAGCCCTGGGAGGGGTTAATCGGTTTCACATAGCCCTGGTTATAGGTGCTGCCATCGGGCATAGTGGCAAACTCTAGCCGTGCCCCGGTGAGATTAGCATTGGTGAGATCGGCTTCGTAGAGGTCTGCGTAGCGCAGGTCGGCCCCACGCAGATCGGCGTTAGACAGATCGGCCTGGCGCAAAACAGCGCCATAGAGGCTGGCCTCAGAGAGATTGGCCTGGCGCAGCTGAGCCGAGCACAGGGCGGCATCGCGCAGCTCGGCCTGGGTGAGCGAGGCGCTGGTCAGGTCAGCTTTTACCAGGCTGGTGTGGAGCATTTGGGCCTGGCTCAGGTCGGCCTGCACTAGGGTTGCCTCTGACAGGTCGGCTCCCTGGAGGTTGACCTGATGCAGGGTGGCCTGGGTGAGATCGGCCTGGTGCAGCACGGCGTTGATCAGCTGGGTGCCGTTCAGGTTGGCCTCGGCCAGATTGGCCGCTCGAAAATTTTGATTGCTGAGGTCTTGGCCGCTGAGGTCAGCTGCGGCCAGATCGCAGCGCTGGCAGCGGCGCTTGTCGACGGTTTCGTCACGCGAATCGGAGGATGCGATCGCCGATCGGGCGGCGGTAGCGACCGTTTCTGTAGCGACATCGGTAGCGGCATCGAGGGTTTGGTAACGGCTCAGCTGCTCGCGCGCCACCCGCAGCGCCGTCGGTGTCACAGCTGTTAACAGCACCAGCAGGCTGACTAAGATATTCCACCGCATAGGCCAGACCGGAGAGCCGGTTTAGAGAGGTTGCACTCCAATACTCAGAGATACTGGAACCGATCAGGACGGCCAGCATCAAGTTGCGATAGTGGTCGGCGGTTTTTTGTGAAGGAAGTCAAACCGTTCCTGAGTAGCGACGAAGTAGCACTGAGATAACCGTATAAATACGTAGACACATCCGAGGTTTCATCAAAGTATCACAGAGTACCCGTAGGGAATTCGCAGTTTCTTGCTGGTCTATTGCGTATTGTGAGGGAGATCCCCCCGAGGGTGGCCTGCTCTCCTCAGTATGTTCCCTGTTATGGATAATTCACCCTTTCGTCGTATTGTTTTGCCTGCCCTGCTTGCTTCTAGCGCTGGGTTTGCCGCCCTCACCTGGCCCATGGCCTCTGACCAGGCGGTCCAGCTCTCAGAACGGCTACCTGAGCCTTTGAGTGTCTGGGTTGACTCAGCCCTGATTACCCACCAGCACAAAGAGTTTTCGATTCGCTACATTGGCTTTGCCATTTTGTCGAGCGTCGCCATTGGCATTGGCACCGCTGAAGCCATGCGATCGCGCCAGGGACGATCGCAGCGCCACCAGAGCTTACTCAATGAGGTACTGGAGACGGTCAGCGATCGCCCGCTTGACCCCGCCGATATAGACTACGTCGTTGGCCTCAGTGCAGAAGCAGCCCCGCTAGCGGAGGCCGAGCGGCCTACCGTCGCCCTCGACTGGAGTAGTCTGCTGCAGGGCCCCGCCAAACCCGATCCTCAAGCTTCGACCTCAGCCGAGCCCAGGCTGCGCCCTACGGCCTTAGAAGACCACACTCTGTATCACATTCAAGGGGCCAACCAGCAGCAGTGCCTGGCCCTGGCCGTAGAAGGCGAATACTACCGCTACTACCGCAATCGCCCCGATGTGGACAAAGCCCAGAGGCTGGTACAGCAGCTACAGCAGCAGGGTAAAAAAGCGATCGCTACCTTAGACGACAGCGGCTACGTCGTGTGGGTGCAGGAGTCAGAGCCACCCCAGCAGGCGGTGCCGTGGCCCCATCTGGCGATCGCCCATCAGGGGTGATAGCCCGGTAGGCAAACGATCGCCGATCGCTGACGATATCCGTGCAATGTTGAGCAGTACAAAAGCATGAATCTCAAAACGCTAGAACATCTTTGGACAGCTTTTGTGGAGGGGGAGCGAGATTTTACCGGCATCAATCTAGCCGGGGCCGACCTCAACCACTGGAGCCTGGCCAGAGTTGATTTTTGGGGCGCTGACTTTAGTCGGGCTAACCTCACCCAGGCCAACTTTCGCCGCGCCAACCTCAAGCAGGCTCAGTTTAGCGATGCCAATCTATCGGGGGCCGATCTGCGCTGGGCCGACCTGAGGGAAGCGGTGCTCACCGGGGCAGACCTGGGTGGCGCTCGTCTAGAGGGCGCACTCTACAATGCTCGCACCCAGTTTCCCGCCGGGTTTAACCCTGAAGAAGCCCACATGTGGAGCCTGGAACCAGGGGCCACCCTAGCCACTAAAGACCTGCGAGAACGCGATCTGGGCGGCGCTGACCTGACCGCCGCCGATCTGAGCGGCGCACTGCTGGTCAACAGCCAGCTGTTTGGGGTTGTGCTAAAGCAGGCCAACCTGCTCAGCGCCCTGATGGGCGATAGCGACCTGCGCTACGCCGACCTGCGTCAGGCCACCCTGATGCTGGCCGACCTGCGCGGGGCCGACCTGCGCGGGGCCGACCTGCGCGGGGCCAACCTGATTGGCACTAACCTGCGGGGATGCCAGCTAGCCACCGCCAACCTAGAAGGAGCGCTCTACTCCGACAGCACTCAGTTTCCGCGTGGGTTTCAAGTGCCCAAAGCCCTGCACCGCCTGGCTCCAGGGGCATCGCTGTGGGGGGCCGACCTGAGCGGGGCCAGGCTCACCGGGGTAGACCTGAGCGGGGCCAACTTAGCGGGGGCCAACCTCATGCACGCCGATCTGTGGGGAGCCTGTTTGGCGAACGCCGACCTGTCTGGGGCCAACCTGCTGGGGGCTAACCTGCTGGGCACCGACCTATCTGGGGCCAACCTAAACCAGACCAACCTCATGCAGGCCATCATCGATTTGCCGGGGGAGAGAGCGGCGATGGTTGCGTTCAACGGGCAGACGGCCTCAGCGTGATGGGTGAGGCTGGACTGAGCCTTACTTAAAGACGACCTGCGATCGCCCCAGTCACGACAGCAGCGTCATCTGGCTGCCGTCGTCCGATAGCCCCTCGTCGTAGCCCAGGTGGCGGCGAGCAGCGGGGGTCACCATTCGCCCTCGGGGAGTACGCTGCAAATAGCCAATTTGCAGCAGGTAGGGTTCGTAGACCTCTTCAATGGTTTGCGGGTCTTCGCCGGTAGAGGCGGCCATGGTATCGAGGCCAACCGGGCCACCACCAAAGTTTTCAATCATCACCGAGAGCAGGCGGCGATCGGTCCAGTCGAGGCCGCAGGGGTCAACGTTAAACAGCTCCAGGGCTTCGGCCGCTAGAGTCGCCGTGATCGCCCCAGCTGCCTTGACCTCAACGTAGTCGCGCACCCGCCGCAGCAGACGGTTGGCAATGCGGGGCGTGCCGCGGGCGCGGCGGGCAATTTCTTCGGCCCCGGCGGGTTCGATGGGCGTTTTCAGCACGTCGGCGGTGCGCAGCACGATGGGAGTCAGCTCGTCGATTTCGTAAAACCGCAGCCGCTGAATCAGGCCAAAGCGATCGCGCAGCGGCGAGCTTAGCGCCCCCACCCGAGTCGTTGCCCCCACCAGCGTAAACGGGCACAGCGGAATGCTGCGGGTGCGGGCCGACTGCCCCTTACCGATAGTGATATCGAGGCGCGAGTCTTCCATAGCCGGGTACAAAATTTCTTCGGTGACCCGAGGCAGGCGGTGAATTTCGTCAATAAACAGCACATCGCCGGGCTTGAGGCTGACCAGCAGACCGGCAATATCGCGGGGACGCTCTAGGGCCGGGGCGGTCGTAATTTTGCAGGTCACCCCCATTTCTTCAGCCAAAATGAGGGCCATAGTGGTTTTGCCCAACCCCGGCGGCCCGTAGAGCAGCAGATGGTCGAGCGGCTCCTGGCGCGACTGAGCCGCCTGAATCGCAATGCCCAGCACCTCTTTTAACGCCGCCTGCCCAATGTAATCTTGCAGGCGCTGGGGACGCAGGCTGTCTTCTGGGGCCGTGGGTGTCGTGGCCCCTGCTGCCGCATCTGAGGGCTCAGCCTGGATATCTTCTGGCTGCACGTCGCCACCCTTGACCAACGAGAGCAGCGGCTGCAGGGCGGCTTCATCGCCAGACGCTGACGGCTTAGACTTAGCCGCCTTAGCCTTAGCCACCTTGGGCTTGGCCGAGTCGTCGGGAGTATGGGAAGAAACAATGGCCATAGGGGAGCCCAGGGGTCAGCCCCCCTATGATACTGTGGTGCATTTGCACTATCAAGCCATTGCCTAGCCCTACAGCAGAATGAGCAGCCCCAGGCCAAAGCCAGCCAGGCCCATGATCGCTGAGCCCAACCCAGCCTCTGGTGAGGCTGGAGGGACGCTGAGGTCTTTTTCAAAGCCGCACTTGAGGCAGTGATACACCGTGGGCTTGTACTCCACAATGCTGTGCCCACCGCATTCGGGACACTGCACGCTGGGCGGGATGAGGGTAGATACGGTCATAGCTACACACCAATGGTAGAGAGGCAACCGGGGAACCTCAACAGGGCTGAAGGATTGCTCCCACGAGTCAAGAGGTTCACTTCGCAGTGAAGTAAGATGTTCACTTCGCTCAACAGCAGAGAACACAGTTAACAGCATGGAATATGTGCCCAATCTGCACGAGGGGAAAAACTTCTGAAAAACTCTGATCTAAATTCAGGAATTCTTTGCTTAACCGATCAAACCGCTCCCGATAATGGGTTGCCCCAGCAGCTTTAGTTAAGCCACATTGATGAGCAAAATCTCTTGGCAGGGGCATTGTGGTGCTCTACTCGAACTTGGCTGTGTCAAGAAACCCTGGCAAATACTCCAGTTAAGCTTAGTCTGCAAGATCAAAACCTATTTTTGCCTATTAAAGTAAGGTCATGGAACTTGATGACCTTGATATCAAAACTCTGGCTCTACTCTGCCAGCGGGGGCGAATGACCTGGGCTGAGCTGGCGGGGCAGCTGGGGCTGTCGGCTCCGGCCACCGCCGATCGCGTCAAAAAACTCGAAGAGCGCGGCATTATCACTGGCTACAGCGCCCGACTCGATGCCGAAGCCCTGGGGCTAGATCTAACGGCGTTTATCTCGGTGACGCTCGACCAGCCCCGCCATCGACAGGGGTTCTTGGCGGCGGTGCAGGAGGCGACAGAAATTTTGGAGTGCCACCACGTTACGGGTGACGACGACTACCTGCTGAAGGTGCGCTGCCGCCACACTCGCGCCCTGGAGGCGCTGATTACCGATCGCCTAAAAGCGATCGCAGGCGTCGTCAAAACCCGCACCCTGATCGTGCTTTCGACGGTGAAAGAGACCCAGGTGCCATCGCTAGACCACTTGCGCGAGTCCTTGTAGAGAGTCTTGGGGAGGGGCTATGGAAGGCTGGGCGTTGCTCAAAGGCATGGGGCTGGGGCTGGCGATCGCGGCCCCGGTCGGCCCAATTGGCTTGCTCTGCATCCGCAGGTCGCTCACCCAGGGCCAGCTGATGGGGCTGGTGACGGGGCTGGGGGCGGCCACCGCCGATGGCCTCTACGGCTGCATTGCTGGGTTTGGGCTGACGGCGGTGGCGGATCTCCTCGTCAGCCACGCCCTGGCCATGCGGCTGATCGGCGGTCTATTCCTCTGTTATTTAGGCATCGGCACCCTGCGGGCCGACCCCGCCAGCGAGGCCACCAGGGTATCCAGCCGAGGGCTTTGGGGTGCCTACGCCTCCACCCTGGTCTTGACGTTGACCAACCCCGCGACTATTCTTTCCTTCATTGCGATTTTTGCCGGGCTGGGCCTGGTGGGCAGCAGCCAGTCGTGGGCTGCCTCAACGGCCCTAATTGCAGGGGTGTTTTTGGGGTCGGCTCTTTGGTGGCTCTGCCTGAGCTGGGGTGTAACGCTTTTTAGCCAAAGGCTGACACCGGCCCGACTAAAGTGGTTAAATCGGCTGGCCGGTGCGGCCATTTTTAGCTTTGGGGTATTGGCGATTGGCTCGACCATTCGTCTTTAGGGCGCGAGAACCAAAAGCGCGAAAATTGCCTTTACCCTCAGCGGCTAGCTCCCAACTCTCAACTCCGGGTACTGCCTGTGACCATGCTGCAACCTTACCGACTGTCTTCTGCCCCGACCAGGCGATCTACCTGGAGGCGTTGGCTAAGCGCGGCACTGGCCCTGGTGCTAGCGAGCTGGCTGGGGTTGACGGTCGTATCTAGAGCGCTAGCCGCCCCACCCGAACTGGTGGCCCAATCCATTCAAGACCTGCAAAATAAGCAAAAAACGCTCGAACAGCAGCGCAACCAGCTACAGCAGCAGCAGAACGAGATTCAAGATCGCCAGGCCGACTCAGAGTCAAATCTGCAAAACCTGGAAAAAAACATTGTCTATACCGCTAACCAAATTAGCGAAACCGAGTACCAGCTGAGCCAGGCCGAAAAAGAACTCAAGGATTTTGAGGCTCAGCTCAAAAAAGCGGAAGACGACTACGAAAACGTTCGCAGCGGCACCGTGGCCCGGCTACAGTACCTGCAGCGGCAGCAGGGCAGCGAGGGCTGGGCGGTGCTGCTACAGAGCCAAAACTTTAACGAATTTCTCGATCGCCAGTATCAGCTCAAGCGGGTCTATGCTGCCGATCGCCAGGTGCTGGCCGACCTCAAGGCCAAAGCCGAAGCCATTCAAAAGCAGAAAGCGGCGGTCGAAGAAAAGCGCAACCAGGTTGCCCTGCTGAGACAGCAACTGCTCTCTCAAAAGCAGCAGTACGAGGCCGAGGCCAGCGCCGAAAAGCAGCTGATCTCGCGGCTTAAAGATCAGCGCGGTGCCCTAGAAGCCGCCGAAGCTCAGCTTGCCCGCGACTCAGAGCAGATCGCCGGTCTGATTCGCCAAAAGATTGCGGCCAGCACCGGGGTCATTCGCGGCACCGGACGGTTTGTTTTCCCCGCCAACGCCAATATTTCTAGCGGGTTTGGCAACCGGGTTCACCCCATTCTCGGCTACAGCCGCTTCCACGCTGGGATAGACTTTTCGGCCACCTACGGCAGCACCATTCGTGCCGCCGACTCGGGTCGAGTCATTTTTTCGGGCTGGTACGGTGGCTACGGTCAGGCGGTCATTATTGACCACGGCGGCGGGCTGAGCACCCTCTATGCCCACGCCAGCCGCCTGCTGGTGAGCGAGGGGCAGGCGGTGCAGCAGGGGCAGGCGATCGCCGCCGTCGGCTCTACCGGTCTCTCAACCGGCCCTCACCTGCACTTTGAGGTGCGCCAGAATGGGAATCCGGTGAATCCGGTGGCTTATTTGTAGGCGGGTAAGTGAGTGGGCGCGTAGGTGCGTAGGAGGGCAGACAGGTTTTGGCTCAGATGAGGACGCTGCGCCTAGCTCTCACTCACTCACCCATGCACCCGTCTACCCATCCACACCTATCCCAGACTCTTCTTCACATGCTGCATAATCTTCGTCTTGCGGGGGTCTTCGCTTTTGGCGGGGGTCACGCCGCTGAAGTTGATTTTGCTGGTGAGCGCAAGGTGCTGCTTGATTTGATCTTTGCTGGCCACGGAGATACCTCGAATAGGAACGACAGGGACAACTCGAACTGATTGGGGTTTGCCCTTAACCAGTCAGGTTTGGAATAGCCTTCCAAATTTATTCTCCCTGTAGACAATTTAGTACATGTGCCCAGGGTTACTGCAAGTCCCTTCAATCAGTGGCTGTATAGCAATAGCTGGGGTAGGTGTTGCCGCCCTTGCTTGCACCGACCTGGAGAAACCTTGTGTTTAACCTGCGTACTGTTCTATTTGCCTTTGTGCTGCTGGCGCTGCTGCTGCTGCTGGGGCGCTACCTCAAGCATCAGATTCAGTGGTTTCAGCGGCTCTACCTGCCCGCCTCGATTGTGGCTGGGGCGCTGGCGCTGCTGCTGGGGCCAGAGGTGCTGGGGGCGATCGCAACCGCAATTTCTGGCCCCGACTCACTGCTGGCGGGCGGTCTGTTCGCCGAAGATATCCGTGGGGTGTGGGCCCAGGCCCCAGGGGTATTCATCAATGTTGTGTTTGCGGCCCTATTTTTAGGCGAAACGATTCCAGCCCCGCGCGAGATCTGGCGTAAAGCGGCCCCTCAGGTGGTCTTTGGCCAAACCCTGGCCTGGGGGCAGTATGTGGTGGGCTGCTTAGCCACCCTGCTGATCCTGATTCCGCTGTTTAACGTCAACCCCATTGCTGCGGCGCTGATTGAAATTGGCTTTGAGGGCGGGCACGGCACCGCTGGCGGCATGGCTGACACCCTCGTGGAGCTGGGCTTTGCCGACGGAGCCGACCTGGCTCTGGGTCTGGCGACGGTGGGCATTGTCTCAGGCATTATTTGCGGCACCGCCCTGGCCGACTGGGGCCGCCGCAAGGGCCATGTCGATGCCGTTACTCGTCAGGTGATCGAACCGTCAGAAATTCCTGACCTCAACGTCGTGAGCGAAACCCCAGAGGTGCGGCAGGAGCGGGCGCGGCTGCTGCGCAACCTGCTGGTTGACCCGCTGTCGATTAATTTTGCCATTGTCGGGCTGGCGATCGCGATTGGCTGGCTCATTCTCGAAGCCATGCAGTGGATCGAGTCGGTGACCTGGGGCGGCGAAGGCGGCTTTACGCTGTTTGAGTACGTGCCGCTGTTTCCGCTGGCGCTGATTGGCGGCATTATCACCCAGGCCATTCTCAATCGACTGGGGCTGGGGGCACTGGTGATTCGGCCCATGGTGCAGAACATTGCCGGGGTAGCGCTCGATGTAGTCGTTATTGCTGCGATCGCGACCATCTCTCTCAGCGTCATCGGCAGCAACCTGGGCGTTTTTCTCATTCTCAGCATCGTCGGCATTCTGTGGAACGTGCTGGTCTTTCTGTGGTGGGCACCGCGCATCTTTCCCAGCTACTGGTTTGAGAAAGGCATTGGCGACATGGGCCAGTCAATGGGCGTTACCGCCACAGGCATTTTGCTGCTGCGCATGGTCGATCCCGACAACAGCACGGGGGCTTTTGAGGGCTTTGCCTACAAGCAGCTTTTCTTTGAACCGATTGTGGGCGGTGGGCTATTCACAGCGGCGGCCCCGGCGCTAATTGCCCGTTTGGGCCTGCTGCCCATGCTGGCCATTACCGGCGGGCTGCTGATTTTCTGGCTGGCAATGGGCTACCTGCTAATCCAGCAGGAGCGTCGCCACCCCACGGCTAGCAGCGCCTAAAAGCCAGGAGGAATAGTTGTGACCCCCTAATCGGCCACTATTCCTCCCTTGCGTCCGGCCCGTTCTTTAAACGCGCCCCAGGAAAATCAATACTTGCTATAAGTATTTCTAATGCAAAGCATAGATAATTTATGAGCCAAATTTCCCTGAAGCCGAAGGTCTAAAGGTAGAATTTAGCTTGATTTTAGCTTTGGATGGCATTATGTATCATGGCAGACTCTGGAACTTCTCCGATTAGTGAAAACTTTGATTCTCTACCTCGTGAGGTTAGGGTTGACAACCTCCGCAACGTGCTTGAAACCTTGCAAATAGCTGACGAAATTGCTAAGCAGGGCTACTTGATCACCAGTTCAGAACTTGCCGATTTAATGGATGTGAACGCGAGTGCCGTTACGAGTCGGGGCGAGTTTTGGGCCTGGCGCAACTGGTCTGTATCGCGAGTGCGGCGAGAAGGCAACCAAATTCTTTGGCAGATCGAGCGCATTGACTAGCAATTTTGGCCTTGTAGTGAGCTTGTCGAACTATTGGCGATCTTGGATTTTGGCGGGTGATCTGCGATCGGTTGGATAAGTCTTGAACATCGATAAATCGCATCTTACTCTGGCTCTGAGCCCTGGCTAATTCTTCCTGATTTGTAAGGTTGAATACCGAATGAACCCCGGCATAGGTGCTGCTGCCCTGGTCGGGGTTCAGCCTTGTGGCCGCGCCCTTGTGCTGAGAATAAATTTTCCTGAGATCGATACCGCTATTCGGGCCATGCCACCTGACGCAGGCTAGATCGGTCTGGGCTAACCCGCAGTCGGGCTGCACCGTAAAGCGATCTGGCTGCGCCTGTGCCCCTGCGCCAACCGCCTATTCAGAACCGGGGTTACGCGGATCACTCCTCTATCGGTGCTCCGCCCCGCAGCCACTCCCGCAGCACCGGCAGCACCGGGCAGGGGTTGGCGGCCTGCACATTCTCGGGCTTACTCCAGGTAAAGGGGGCCTGCTGGGCGGCTGACATCCACAGCAGGCGTTTGGCGCGGGTCATGGCAACGTAGAGCAGGCGGTACTCTTCGGCGGCTTTGAGGTGCTTGGCCTGCTCCCAGGCAGTAATGATGTCGGGAATGTCGCCCTGAGCGGACTCAACCGCGTGGGCATAGGTGCGAATTTGCGCCCGCGCCACCTCCGCCAGGGTGAAGTCGCCCAAAAACTCGCCCTGGGGCGGTACCCACAGGGTGCCAGGAATGGTTTTGTCGTGCAGAAAAGGCAAAAACACCACGTCCCAGTCGAGCCCCTTGGCTTTGTGCATGGTGATCAGCGTCAGCTGGCCGGGGCGGGTGTAAAGCGAGTCGGTGTCTTCGGTATCGACGGCGGTAAAGCGTTCAGAGCCAACAATATCTTGCAGCACCGCGATCGCCGCCCCCAGCGTATTCTCATTGCGAATTTGCTGGCTGACGCGGGCGGCCAGCTTGTCGGCGGTGGCTAGCTCGCTCTGGTTGTAACCCAGCGTTAGCCCAATGAACGAGAACAGGCTGTAGGGGGGCAGTTCGAGGCGCGATCGCAACAGCCCCGCACAGTAGCGCCGCGCCGTCTGGGCTACCTCCGTATCGGGCGGGGCATCGAGCGGGCCGGGGTAGAGAAACTGCTCGGGGGCCTGGGCCAGGGCGTTGAGATCTTGAGTGGGAATGCGCTTGCGATCGACCAGCACCCGCAGCGCCCCCTTGAGGCGATCGGCGGAGTGGGGCCGCTCGATGAATTGCAGCATGGCCAGGGTTTCTTCAGGCACTTTGGTCTGGCGGTCTTGCTCGCCTACGTCGTAGAACTTCAGCCCCAGGGCGGCCAAATCGACCCCACCCACCTGGTCCGGGTCGCGCAACAGGCTGCCGACAAACTGGCTCTGGCGACCCTCCCGCACCAGAATGGCGAAGCTGAGATCGGGGTTCTCGGCGTAGAGGTCGCGCACCCGCTGAGCCATCAGCCGCACAGAGTCTTGCGTCGTGGGCGGCGAGAGAATGTCTAGGCCAACCCCCAGCGGGTCTGGGTTTGCCCCTGGCTGGGGGTCGTCGGGGGGCACAGGGGCGATCGCCTGGTCGCGAAAGGGCGTCTCTGGCCCCGCCACTCGCGCCTGGTTGACCCAGGCCAGCATGCGGTTGGCCGCCGCCATAATGATCGCGCTGCTGCGCCCCGCCTGATCCATTGTCACCAAACGATTTTGGCGGCGACAGTCATCACAAAACTGGTTGAAGAAAACCGGGTCTGCCGGGGTAAACGTCGAGTTGATGGCCTGGTTGGGGTCGCCCACCCGCACCAGATTGGGTTCGCCCTCAGGATGCTCAGGATCGCCCGCCAGCAGGGTCAGCAGCCGAGTCTGCAAAGGCGACGAGTCCTGGGCTTCGTCTTCAAACACGGCAAAGGTGCGTCCCTGCCAAAAGCGGCGACTGTCAGGATCGTCCAGAGTACGCAGGGCACCCAAAATCATGTCGTCGTAGTCGATCCAGCCCCGCTGGGAGAGCAGGGTTTGGTAGCGATCGTACAGGCCTGCCGCAATGGTCAGCACATCGTAGTCTTCCACATCCCCCGGCAGATTGTGGTTGACCTGGTGGGCCAGCTCCAGCAAATCAGCGGGCATCAGGCCCGAACTTTTGGCCTCGCGAATCACGGTGTGGGCTAGGCTGGGCAGCACCTCGGTACGCAGCACCGACTGCCGCCGGAGCTGCTCGGTTTCTTCGCCGTCGAACTGTCGGCCTTCGATCAGGTGGTGGTAGAGGTCGGGGTTGGCGACAATCCACTGCTCCACACAGGCCCGCAGCAGGCGGTTGTTCTGCGCCGGGGAAACCAGCGTCAGGGTGTCGAGGTTCAGGTTCGACAGCTCTGGGTTGCGAGTGGCAATGGTGAGCGCCAGCCCGTGCAGGGTAGAGACGGTAAAGCTGGTCTGGGGCAGGCCCAGGTTTTTCAAATGCCCCCGCACCTTGGCCTTGAGGTTGGCCGCCGCCGATCGCGTAAAGGTGACCAGCACCAGCTGTCGGTTCAGGTGCAGCTGGTGACGCGCGATCGCGATCGCCGCCGCCGCCGCCATCCCCGTCGATTTGCCCGACCCCGGCACCGCCGACACCGCCAGCCGCCCACGCTCCCAAGCGGCCAGCTCCTGCTGCCCTCGCCTGAGCCCGGCGCAAATTTCCCGTAGCGCCGCCTCGCGATCGACGGGTGTAGCTGCCACCATAGGTCTCACCAGGCCGTGGGTTGAAAGGTCGAGTTATTGGCAATCGTGACCGTATCGCCAGTTTGCTTGATTACAAACAGTCCCCGCTGATAGGCAAAGCGGTCAACCCCTTCATCAATTTCAATCCCGGCCACGGCCCCGTAAATTCGATAGTTGGCGTAGTGAGGAAATGACTGTTTGAACCGCTCCAGGCGTTCTAGAAAGTACTCCACATCTTGGCGTGACAATCGCGACTTGACCTCAACTGCAACGGCAGCATCACCATTGATGGCCAAGATATCAATTTCCATCTCCGCACCAGGGCGCTGCGACTTCACCCGGCGGGCCGTTTCTTGCACTTCAATGCCCCGCTCACGAAAGAGCCGCACCACTGAGGGTTCGACCAGGTTTTCAACAAACTTGCCCCAGCGAGTGGTAAGCCCATCTACAGCGCGGGTGGTGTTGTCAACGAGGCGTTTAAGCTCGGCCATTGAGCGGTCGGATTCTGCTTTAGATTCTGCTGCCCGACGATCAGCTTCAGCAAATCGGCGATCCGCCTCGGCCTGAGAGGTGCGGAACAGAGCGTAAATATCGTCAAGGGTGATTGGATCGGCCATACTTGCACCTTGCCGTTGCATAATCACCTCCATTATGCGCCAGTCTCAACCGCCGCTGAGTTCCACCCACCCATCCGCCCATCCACCCACCTACCCATCCACTCCCCTACCGCCTCACCCGCTCCCGAATCCGCGCCGCTAGCTGCTTCGTCTCAGGTATCGGCAGCAAGAATGCCCCAGTCGCAAAGATCAGCAGCCCCACGCCGCCAGGGATCAGCAGTTGCAGCACCAGCACTCCAATGCCCTCGGTGCCGAACTGGGTTTCTAGCCACCGCAGAGTGCCCCAGGCGGCGGTGCCAGCGATCGCGCTGAGGGCGGTCAGCAGGGCGATCGCGCCACCCCACTCCCCCAGCGGCAGCCCCCGCAGCCGCCGATGCAAAATCGCCGTCAGCGCCAGGGTCGAAAACACATTTACCCCCACCGTGGCCAGCACCAAACCCGGTGCCCCCAGCCAGCGAATGAAGAAAAAGTCGAGCACCCCGTTCAGCACAATGTTGATCAGGCTAATGCGAAAGGGGGTCTGCCCGTCACCCAGGGCATAAAACACCCGCACCAGCACGTCACGAGCCAGATAGACAAACATGCCAAAGCCGTAGACCATCAGCACCGAGGTCACCAAGTTCGACGCCTCCGCATCAAAGGCCCCGCGCTCGTAGATCACCCGCACAATGGGCTGGGCCAGCACCACAAACATCGCGCCCAAAGGCAGCATGGTCAGGGCCGTAAAGAGCAAACTCTGGCGAATGCGGGTCTTGAGTTCGGGCCAGTTTTCGGGGGCCGCCAGCCGGGCGAACAGCGGCAGAAACGGCACCAAAATCACGTTTGAGATAATGCCTAGTGGCGTCTGCACCAGCAAATTCGCGTAGCTCAGCGCCGCCGCCGTACCAGGAATAAACGAGGCAAAAAACAGGTCGGTAAACAGGTTAATTTGCAGCATTCCCGACGACAGGGTAGCGGGCACCAGCACCCGCATCACCTCGCGCACGCCCGGAATTGACCAGTCAAACCGCAGCCGCAGCCGCCCCAGCCCCGACTTCCACAGGGCCGGAATTTGCGCCAGCCACTGCAAAAACGCCCCACTGAGGGTGCTGGCCGCCAACACCGCTCCGCCCAGCATAAAAAATTCTGGGCTGGTAATGTCACGCCCGATCGCCCCGTAGAGCAGCCCCAGCCCCACCAGCACCGCCCCGCTAGAAAAAATCGGGCTAATCGACGGCAGCCAAAACTGGCTGTCGGCATTCAGCGCCCCAAAGCCAATGCCAATTAGCCCCGCCAGCAGCGCCATCGGCGACATAATTCGCAGCTGAAGCACGGCGATGTCGCGAGCGATGGTGTCAGTCTGGGAAAGACCGGGGGCAATGGTGTCGATAATTGGCCCCGCCAACGCAAACAGCAGCACCGACACCCCAATCAGGATCAATCCCACCAGGGTGTTGACCGCCTCGATCAGCTTGGCGGTGTCTTTGCGATCCTGCCGCGCCACCACGCTGACGATCGCGCTGTGAAACGGCCCGTTGATACCCCCCAGCAAAATTAGCAAAAAGCCGGGAATGATGTAGGCAAAGCTGTAGGCATCGGCCACCGGCCCCACCGCAAAGGCAGCTCCGATCGCCTGCTGCCGAAACAGCCCGGCAAACTTGCTGATAATCGTAGCTACAGCCACGATGCCCGCAATATTGGCAAGCGATCGAGAAGGTTTCGCGTCTGACACGGGGCCTCGCAGGGGGTGAACAGCGGAGCCACGGCGGGCATCCAGAACCATCCCCCATTTAACTGCATAATTGAGCTAGGTCATGGCTTATTGCAGGAACCACAACCATCCTCTGCGGCTGGATGGTGACGACGCAGTGCATGGCTGAGCCTCAGCTTTTTGTGGTGGCGCGATCGCTGGTGGTGCGAATATAGCGAGAGAGATGGTACGACGCGAGTTGCACACAGGGTTCGCCTGATACTTTTCGGTTGGCATGGGTAGTATGTCTCGATGGACCCACGCCTTTTCATCAATTCAAGATGCTACCTACCACCCAAAAGCCAAAACCAAAGAACCGTCGCCGTCTCCTAGTCGGCCTGATCATTGGCGGTGTGTTGGTAACAAGCTTTCCGTTTTTGGTGGTTGGCGGTCTGCTGGCTAAAACCAACTGGGATGAGTGGCAACACTGCCGGGGCTACACCCAGTTCAACTTCGCTAGGTGGAACGACCCTGCCCTCAGCGCCAGCCCCACCTACGTTCGTCTTTGTATGGTGGATGACCTAGTGGCAAAGTATATTTTGATGGGCAGATCCCGAGCTAGCGTGATTGAGCTGCTGGGCACCCCGGAACCTGAAAAAAGCTTCTCAGGCTACGATATGGTCTACGTTTTGGGGCCAGAGCGCAGCTTTATCAGCATTGATTATGAATGGTTGGTGATTAAGCTCGATGCCGCAGGCTACGTCAACGAAGCCAAAATCTTGACGGACTAGGTTCATAGCTAGACAGTAAAAGTCCTGGCTCAACTACCCCGAAGAACCAGGACTCTTGAGAAGCGGAGAGTCTCCATCCGTCTCAAGGTTGGGAGGTGGCAAAGAGCGATCGCAGAGAGCCCGTTTACCATCTCAAACTATTTTTTGAATTTCTTTTGTAGGGTGGGCACTGTCCACCAGAGACTATGGTTTTTACCAATAATATTGAGTTGACTAAAATTGCTTTTCTCTCTTAAGCAGAGAGTTTGGAGCATGGGGTGGGTTGCACCAGACTGGTAGAACCCACCCCTGCCCCTCCGAGGAGGGGATTTTGCTCTAGGGGTGTAAAGTGGGCGGTGCCCACCCTACGGGAAGAGGCGTTAGCCTGGCTAGCCAAAGCGGCTAGAAGTTGACGCAATCAGGAAGGCGGCGTAGGTGAGGATGTAGCCCACGGTAAAGTGAGCCAGACCCACAACCCGACCCTGGATGATCGACATGGCAACGGGCTTGTCCTTCCAGCGAACCAGGTTCGCCAGGGGAGTGCGCTCGTGGGCCCAGACTAGAGTTTCGATTAGCTCTTGCCAGTAGCCGCGCCAGGAGATCAAGAACATGAAGCCGGTGGCCCAGACCAGGTGTCCAAAGAGGAACATCCAGGCCCAAACGGCGAGGTTATTCATGCCGTAGGGGTTATAGCCGTTGATCAGCTGCGACGAGTTAAGCCACAGGTAATCTCGGAACCAGCCCATTAAATAAGTCGAGTTTTCATTGAACTGAGCGACGTTGCCCGACCACAGCGCCAGATGTTTCCAGTGCCAGTAGAAGGTCACCCAGCCAATGGTATTCAGCATCCAGAACATCGCCAGGTAGAACGAGTCCCACGCGGAGATGTCGCAGGTGCCGCCCCGGCCGGGGCCGTCGCAGGGGAAGCTGTAGCCGAAGTCTTTTTTATCGGGCATCAGCTTCGAGCCACGGGCATCCAGCGCACCCTTGACCAGGATCAAGGTGGTGGTGTGCAGACCCAGGGCGATCGCATGGTGAACCAAAAAGTCACCAGGGCCGATGTTCAAGAACAGCGAGTTGGTGCTGCTGTTGATGGCATCGAGCCAGCCGCCGAGCCACACGTTGCCGTGGTTAGGCCAGGCCGTCGTGGCAATGCTGTCGGGGTTGGATAGGAGAGTATCCATGCCGTAGAGCAGCTTGCCGTGGGCCGATTGCACCCACTGAGCAAACACGGGTTCGACCAGAATCTGCTTTTCGGGGGTGCCAAAGGCAGTCACCACATCGTTGTGTACGTACAGTCCCAGGGTATGAAAACCCAGGAACAGCGACACCCAGCTCAGGTGAGAGATGATCGCTTCCTTGTGCTCTAGCACGCGGTAGAGCACGTTGTTGTGGTTGGCCTTGGGGTCGTAGTCGCGCACCAGGAAGATCGCGCCGTGGGCAAAGGCCCCCACCATAATGAAGCCAGCAATGTACTGGTGGTGGGTATAGAGCGCCGCCTGGGTGGTGTAGTCCTTCGCGATGAAGGCGTAGGGCGGCAGCGAGTACATGTGCTGCGCCACCAGCGACGTGATCACCCCCAAACAGGCCAGGTGCCAACCGAGCTGGAAGTGCAGCGAGTTGTTGTAGGTGTCGTAAATGCCCTTGTGACCTTCACCGATCGCACCGCCAAAGGGAGTGCCCTCGGGGGGACGGTGGGCATTCAAGATTTCCTTGATGCTGTGGCCAATACCGAAGTTGGTGCGGTACATGTGCCCGGCAATGATGAAGATCACCGCGATCGCCAGGTGGTGGTGGGCCATATCCGTCAGCCACAGCGACTGAGTCTGGGGATGGAAGCCACCCAAAAAGGTGAGAATCGCATCGCCCGACCCGGTCGCCGTACCAAAGAGATGGTTAGGGGTATCTGGGTTTTGGGCGTAGACCCCCCACTGGCCGGTAAAGAACGGCTTTAACCCTTCCGGGTGAGGCCGCACCGACAGGAAGTTATCCCAGCCCACGTGCTGACCCCGCGCTTCGGGAATCGCCACGTGAATCAGGTGACCGGCCCAGGCCAGCGAGCTAACCCCAAACAGACCCGCCAGGTGGTGGTTGAGGCGAGACTCAGCATTCTTGAACCAGGCCAGGCTGGGGCGAAACTTGGGCTGCAGGTGCAGCCAGCCCGCGAACAGAAACACCGCAGACAGAATCAGCAGGAACAGCGCCCCGCTGTAGAGGTCGTTGTTGGTGCGCATGCCAATGGTGTACCACCACTGGTAGACCCCAGAGAACGAGATGTTAACCGGGTAGCTAGCCCCCGCCTGGGTGAAGGCATCCACGGCGGGTTGGCCAAATTGCGGATCCCAAATCGCATGGGCGATGGGACGAGTGCCCAGCGGGTCTTTTACCCACTGTTCAAAGTTGCCTTGCCAGGCGACGTGGAACAGGTTGCCCGACGTCCACAGAAAGATGATTGCCAGGTGGCCAAAGTGGGAGGCGAAAATCTTTTGGTAAAGATTTTCCTCCGTCATGCCGTCGTGGCTTTCAAAGTCGTGGGCGGTGGCAATCCCGTACCAGATCCGCCTAGTGGTCGGATCGGCAGCCAGGTCCTGGCTAAATTTAGGGAATTTAGTTGCCATGAATCAAAACAGGTTTGCTGTACGAATGGGTCAGAAAACACAATTCGTCGACATTCGGTGGTTTGGGTTGTGGTGCAGGGGCACAGCCTGCTGTACCCCTACGGAGATCCCATGACCAAACGGGTCATCCCACCGAGATGATTCTTGCCAAGAAGAAGGCCCAGGTCGTGGCAATACCGCCAAGGAGGTAGTGGGCCACACCCACAGCTCGACCCTGAGTGATGCTCAGCGCCCGAGGCTGAATGGCAGGAGCCACCTTCAGCTTGCTGTGCGCCCAGACGATGGACTCAATCAGCTCTTGCCAGTAGCCGCGACCGCTGAACAAGAACATCAGGCTAAAGGCCCAGACAAAGTGCGCACCCAAGAACATCAACCCGTAGGCCGACAGCGCCGAGCCGTAGGAGCCAATCACCTGCGAGGCCTGCGCCCAGAGGAAGTCGCGCAACCAGCCGTTAATCGTGATGGCACTGGCCGCAAAGTTGCCGCCCGTGATGTGACTCACCGTGCCATCGGGGCTGACCGTGCCCCAGATGTCTGACTGCATCTTCCAGCTGAAGTGGAAAATCACAATCGAGATCGAGTTGTACATCCAGAACAGGCCGAGGAACACGTGGTCCCAACCGGAAACCTGACAGGTGCCGCCCCGACCGGGACCGTCGCAGGGGAACCGGAAGCCCAGTTCGCCTTTGTCGGGAATCAGCCTGGAACTGCGGGCAAACAGCACGCCCTTGAGCAGGATCAGTGCCGTCACGTGGATGGTGAAGGCGTGGATGTGGTGCACCATGAAGTCGGCGGTGCCGAGGGCCATGGGCATCATCGCCACTTTGCCGGCCACCGCGACGCCAGCACCCCCGAAGACGGGGCTGACGCTAGCCAGCGCGTTGGGCGCGGTATTGCCAGCGGCAGCGGCGTGAAAGCCCTGCACCCACTGGGCAAAGATCGGCTGCAGCTGGATGGCCGTATCCGAGAACATGTCCTGGGGACGACCCAGGGCCCGCATGGTGTCGTTGTGGATGTACAGACCAAAGCTGTGGAAGCCCAGGAAGATACACACCCAGTTCAGGTGCGAGATGATCGCATCGCGCGAGCGAAGCATGCGGTCGAGAGCATTGTCTCTATTCACTGCCGGGTCGTAGTCACGCACCATGAAGATGGCGGCGTGGGCACCGGCCCCCACAATCAGGAAGCCGCCAATCCACATGTGGTGGGTAAACAGCGACAGCTGGGTGGGGTAATCGGTGGCGATGTACGGATAGGGCGGCATGGCGTACATGTGGTGCGCCACGATGATCGTGAGAGAGCCAAGGATGGCCAGGTTGACCGCCAGCTGGGCGTGCCAGGAGGTGGTCAGGTCTTCGAACAGGCCCTGGTGACCGCGGCCACCAAACAGCAGCGGGTCGCCCTGGTGGTTGTCCAGAATTTCCTTCATGCTGTGGCCGATGCCCCAGTTGGTGCGGTACATGTGACCGGCAACAATAAAGAGGACGGCGAGCGCCAGGTGGTGGTGGGCCGTATCCGACAGCCAGAGGCCGCCAGTCACGGGGTTGAGACCACCTTTGAAGGTCAAAAAGTCAGCGTACACGCCCCAGTTGAGCGTAAAGAAGGGCTTCAACCCCTCAGCAAAGCTGGGGTAGAGGTCTGCCATCAAGGCCTTATTGAGGATCCACTCGTGGGGCAACGGTATGGCCCCCACCGAGTCGATCACTCGACCACCCAGGGTCAAAGGTCGCCCGGCATCGATCGCATCCATGCAGGCGTTGATGGGCAACGACACGTGGATTTGCTGACCAGCGTAGCCCAGACAGCCCAGACCCAGCAGTCCGGCCAGGTGGTGGTTCATCATCGATTCCACGTTTTGGAACCACTCCAGCTTGGGTGCCCGCTTGTGGTAGTGGAACCAGCCGGCAAACAGCATCAGGCCAGCCATCACCAGCGCCCCAATGGCGGTGCAGTAGAGCTGGAAGCTGTTGGTAATGCCGTTGGCCCGCCACATCTGGAACAAACCAGACGTGATCTGAATGCCGTGGAAGCCACCGCCCACATCGCCATTCAGGATTTCCTGGCCAAAGATGGGCCAGACCACCTGGGCACTCGGCTTGATGCCCGTGGGGTTGGTGAGCCAAGCTTCGTAGTTCGAAAACTTAGCCCCGTGGAAATACATGCCACTGAGCCAAATAAAGATGACGGCTAAGTGACCAAAGTGAGCACTGAAGATTTTTCGGGAAATATCTTCTAGGTCACTGGTGTGACTGTCAAAGTCGTGGGCGTCGGCGTGAAGGTTCCAAATCCAGGTGGTGGTTTTGGGTCCCTTAGCCAACGTGCGGTCGAAGTGGCCCGGCTTGCCCCATCGCTCAAATGAGACTGGCACCGGGTCTTTATCAACCACGACCCTGACTTTTTGTCCCGGTTCAGGGGGACTTATGGTCATGGGACTCTCCTCTCTTCTACTCGAAAATACAGAGCGGATAAAGGCGCTTCCTACTGAATAGACGGATATAACCTGAGTCTATAGAAAGCTTAAATAGGCCGTTTAGGCATGACGAACTGACCTGAAACCCATTGCCTTTTCGCTGGAAGGCCAAAGAAAAGCATGAAATTAAAGGTTTCAGCGTTTAACAGCTAAGCTCACAGAGACTAAACTCGCCTGGAAACGATTTAGAACGCTCCAGAAAAGCCTGCGTATCCTTAGAGCCAAGACAGGTTAAGTAACAAACTACAGAATCACGGCCATCCTTGGTAAGCGAAATTTTCACAAGTTAATAACTCTGGGAAAATTAAATTAAGGGTTTTTCAGGCCGCCAAAAACATGAATCTGGCATGGCTTTATTCTTTGGCCAAGGGAATTTTAGGCATTAGGCATTAGCCAAAAAATAGCGGCTAGAGAATTATAAAGAAGAGTCTGCAGCGGGGGGCGAAACAATCTGCAAGGCCGCTGTTGCAGGCCTCGACGGTAGCGCGATCGCGCCCTGCCGCAGCAACCCCTCCCTACCAGCAGCCATAGAAATGGACACCAAGCAGCACCCCTGCCTGCGGAGCCGAGTTGCCCTAAGGGCTGCTCTGAGGGCAGAGGTGCTCTCAAGGGCGATCGCCCCAATAGATAGAGCGTAGATCCGCTGGCTTGCACCCAGGCCGCATCCTCTAGGGCGAGGGCACACAGACCTAGAGGGAACTTAGAGCATGGCTGCACAAGCGCCAGGTCTGCTGTTAAAGCCCGACCTCTCCAGCCAGGCGTAAGCTGCTGAGCTATTAGCCAGAAGCGTCAAACCCTACTGAATCTGCCTTGGCCGTCCCTGGTGGGTTGGGCAAACCCCGGTGGCCCCCACGTAAGCTGCCTGTATGAAATCGGCGCCGTGCGATTCGGATTTGCCCTGAAAATAGCCGTTCCCTTCGACTTCGCTCAGGGAACGGCTATGGCTGTTTTTATTGTTGGGGGTGCCGCGTCAGTGACATGGACGATTGGTATATGGCCTGTGGTCAAAGAGAAGGCGAGATCACAGGCGAGAGTCAATACTTTTTGCCGCCAACCAGTTGGCCAATCATTGACCAACTGGTCAGTCATCTACAAACTCCAACGAACACACAGGGCAGCAATCAATCCAGAAACCCGCATCGGACATGGCTCTGAACGCTTGATTGCTACTCCAAGAGTAGGCTTAAAAAAACAAAATACTCTCTACACAAAGAATGAGAGGCTTATCTATCGCTGGAGATATTGACAAGACGGCCACATCAATGCAGACCGCGCGAGGGCATTTGCCTGTCCGGCAGCGATCTAGGGCGCAACGCTTAGCTATCAGCTGATGCCCCAATGCCGGGGTAGTGCAATATTGGGCCCGCTCTGATCGAACCTAAGCTGACGTCTGGAACGCTAGGATCACGCCGGGATGATGGAGCTTGAGGTTGGGCCAGAGCTTCTGGTACTGGGCGAGCGGTTTACCCCCCATAGCGGTGCTGGCCCTGGGGAAAGCTGCCAAATCTCTGTGCTTGCGATCGCCCCATCTGGTGTACATTATGAGAAAATTGTGACAACTGTTTAAGTAAAACGTTTTAGGAGGGCATGCCCGATGGACTGGCGAGTCGTTGTTGTTTTACTGCCGATTGCTGTAGCCGCAAGCTGGGCTGTGTTTAACATTGGTCGGGCTGCTCTGGGGCAACTGCAAGATTTCCTTAACCGTGAGGCCTAGCCTGCCAATCTAGTCTGAAAGGGTTCCAGCTTGGCCCGAAAGAGCGATCGCCCTTTTGCGATCGCAGGTTAGAACGCAATCTTTAGCCCTGGAATGGCTCAGTCAACACTGGCTCACTCCAGGGCTAGTTTTTTGAGATCGGGCATCAGCTGGGCAAAAGCAATACCTCGATGGCTATTGGCGTCTTTTTGGGCGGGCGACATTTCAGCAAAGCTTTTACCCAGGGCGGGCAGGTAGAAGATCGGGTCATAGCCAAAGCCCCCTGTGCCCTGCGGCTCAAACAAGATTTCGCCGTGGCAGATGCCCTCAGTTTCAAGCACGATGTCGCCGCTGGGGTTGGCGAGAGCCAGGGCGCAAACAAACTGAGCGCTGCGATCCGTTCCGGAATCGCCCCTTTGGGTGGCTCCTTGAGCATCGCGTTCGCCCCCCTGGGCGGGGCCTTGCCCATCGCCCACTGCCGCCAGCTCCCGCAGCAGGCGATCGATTCTGGCCTGGTCGCTGTCGGCGTAGCGGGCTGAGTAGATGCCAGGGGCACCGCCGAGGGCGTGCACCTCAAGGCCAGAATCGTCGGCGATCGCCCACTGATTTAGCGCCTTGGCTACCCCCACCGCCTTCAGCCGCGCATTCTCTAGAAACGTGGATCCGGTTTCTTCAATATCAATCTCGTCGGGTTTGAGCTCAAGCTGCCAACCCAGCTCGTTTAGGTACACCTGCATTTCTTTGAGCTTGCCGGGGTTGCCGGTGGCGACAATAACGGTAGGCATTCGCAATCTATCCCTCAAACGTGGGCTACGGGTCGATTGTAGTGCCTTGCCTTTCAAGCTCAACCTGAGGACTTAAGTAGGAGACACAGCGGGGGGCACAAAATGGCACAGGGCCAAAGCAGATCGAGCCTAAACCTGGTAGCGTGGTTGAACAGTGATCGCGATCGCGAAGGTTTCCCTTGACCCCAAAGCGCCCCCCCCAAGGCTCCAACTACTGGACGCTTGCCCCCTACGTGCGGCGCGAGTGGCCTACTATCTTTCAGGCGCTGTTGGGCACCATCATTTTTGTCTCCTACTGGCCAATTTTGGCCTGGCTGTCGGGCAACATTCTGGCCCAGCTAGCAGACGGCAATGTGCGGTTGGTCATCCGATTTATCGCTATCACCATGGCCGGGTTTGCGATCCAAAAGATCGGTCAGTACATTCAAGATTCGCTGATGGCCAAGGCTGCCCTGGAGGTGGCCTTTAATTTGCGCCGCGATGTCTATACCCACATTCATCGGCTCAGTCTGACCTACTTTGAGCGCAGCCAAACCGGCGATCTCTCCTACCGCCTGACTGAAGATATCGATCGCATTGGTGAGGTGGTACAAAAGCTGTTCCACGACTTTCTGCCATCGGTCTTGCAGCTAGTGGTGGTGCTGGGCTACATGGTCTACCTCAACTGGCAGCTCACGTTGACGGCGGTAGTTTTGGTGCCCATATTAGCCGTGCTGGCGGGGTGGTTTGGCGAGCAAATGCTTAAGTTCTCGCGGCGCAGCCAAAACCTGGTGTCTGACCTGTCATCGCTGGTGACCGAAGTGTTTAGCGGCATTCGCCTGGTGCGAGCCTTTGCCGCCGAAGACTACGAAGTCGAGCGTTTTACCGTAGAGGCCGAGAAAAATCGTCAGGCCAAATACAAAGCCGCCTGGCTTCAAGCCGTGCAGTACCCGGTGGTGGGCTTTACCTACGCCGTGGTGGTGATGCTTATTTTGCTGGTGGGCACCTGGCAAATCGCCGAAGGCAACCTGACTGGCGCTTCCTTTGGCAGCTACGTGGTGGCCGCCCTGATGCTGATCGACCCGGTTAACCACGTCATTATTAACTACGGCGAGTTTAAGCAGGGCGAGGCGTCTGTGGATCGCGTCATTGAGCTGCTGGATCTTGAGCCAGCGGTACGCGAGTTGCCCACGGCGAAGGAGATGCCCCCAGTTACTGGCCGAGTTGAGTATCGCAACGTCACCTTTGGCTACGAGGCCGATGAGCCGGTGCTGCGGAACCTGGATCTGCTCGCCCTACCCGGCGAAAAAATTGCCCTGGTGGGCTCCTCGGGGGCGGGCAAATCGACCCTGGTCAACCTGCTGCCCCGCTTTTACGACCCTCAGTCGGGCCAAATCTTTATTGACGGTATCGATGTGGCCACGGTGACGCTGCGCAGCCTGCGGCGGCAGATCGGCATTGTGCCTCAAGAAACCACGCTGTTCTCGGGCACGATCGCCCAAAACATTGCCTTTGGCCAAAAAGACTTTGACATCGAAGCGGTCGAAGCAGCCGCCCGCATTGCCAACGCCCACGACTTTATCAGCCAGTTTTCCCAGGGCTACTACACCTGGATGGGCGAACGCGGCGTCAACCTGTCAGGTGGTCAGCGGCAGCGGGTGGCGATCGCCCGAGCCGTGCTGCTCAACCCCCGCATTCTAATTTTGGATGAGGCCACCTCAGCGCTGGATGCCGAGTCTGAGGCACTGGTGCAGGAGGCGCTGGAGCGGTTGATGAGCGATCGCACCGTATTCATCATTGCCCATCGCCTGGCCACCGTGCGCGACGCCGATCGCATTCTGGTGATGGAAAAGGGTCAGGTGATTGAAGCCGGTACCCACAGCGAGCTGCTGGCCAACCAGAGCCGCTACGCCCAATTTTACGCTCAGCAGTTTGCGGGCAGCGTCGAGGGCTAGTTCGGGCTTTACCCCTGCGGGGGCACTGTCACCGGGCCGGGGTAGGTACTACTCTAGGGTAAGTACTTATTCCTGGTTTGCTATGGCGTCGCCCCCGGCCACCGGTCTTGGCCCCACCTCAGAGAAAGCGGTTTACCAAGATGGTCTGGGCGATCGCCTGTTCATCTGGCTATTCAGCCGCAAAATGGCGAAGGCCGTGGGCAAAAACACCGCCCGCAGCGGCTACGACGGCTTTGTGGATTTGTCGAGCCAAATCATGCAGGGCCGCAACGCCCAGCAGCAGCAGGCCCTGGTGGCGGTGGTGCTCAAGTCTCTGGTGCCCGCCCAGGTTCTCTGGCTGATTCGAAACCTGTTTGCGCCCACCCGGCTGGTGTGCGAACTCAACGCCTGGTTTGCCACGCAGCTGTTTGAGTGGCTGGTTGGCCCCTGCGAGGTCAAAACCGTAGAATTCACCGACGCCCAGGGGCAGGTGCGCCAGCAGCGCAGCGGCGTCCACATTAAAAAATGCCGCTACCTCGACGAAAGCCGCTGCGTTGGCATGTGCGTCAACATGTGCAAGCTGCCCACCCAGCGCTTCTTTACCGAAGACTTCGGCATTCCCCTCACTATGGTGCCGAACTTTGAAGACTTCAGCTGCGAAATGATCTTTGGCCAGCCGCCGCCGCCACTAGAAACCGAGGATGCCTACAATCAGCCCTGTCTGGTCGATCACTGCTCCCTAGCCACCCGCGATCCTCAGCCCTGCCCTAAGGTCAGGAACTGAGCGCTTCGTCCAGGGTCTGCTCATACTCCTCCAGCGCTGCTAACACCGACTCCAGCTCTTGTTGGTTCGCCTCGCTAGGGTCTAGTTGATATCGGATTTTGGCTTGGCGGTAGCGTACTTCTTGTCGATCTCTAAGAGCCGTCTGTTGATCTCTTCGAGCTTCCTCTCTCTCGCGGCGAGCTTCGCGTTCTCTTGCTTCAGCCTCGCGGTCTCCTTCTCGATTTCGACGGTTCCACTCAACGCCGAAATTAGCCAGTGCAGCCAGGAGGGCTGCCACAGTGAGTCTGTTACTCCAGAGCTGGGGCTGGGCGACGATGCTGAGGAATCTAAAGTCTTGTTCGCCATAGAAGCGCAGAAATGCAATAGCGATTACGAGTACCGTGACTAGACTGCCAGGCAACAATCCCAGAAAGTTGATCCACACCTGACGCTTGAATAGGTCCATTGTAAGCGATCGCCTTTGGCCCAATGGACTTGGCCATTGTAGTCGAGAGTAGCGAGGGGGAGGGTGGATGGGTCGGTGGGTGGATGGGTCGGTGGATGGGTGACGGTCCCTGAGCGGAGTCGTTTGCCCTGTGGACAGGCTTCGCCAACGCGCTAGCGTCTCCCGTAGGGAGACAGGGGGGATGAGGAGCAGATTAGATTGGGCGACTTAAACGCAATGGGAGAAATAATCGCTACTGTAATCAGCAGTACAATATCCACTGGTTTGCTGGCGGTTCCTACATCCATGATTGAAGTTGAGCACCTGAGTAAGACTTACGGGTCTACCACGGCCATTCAAGACATCACCTTTGGGGCACAGCCGGGGGAGATTTTGGGCTTTTTGGGGCCAAACGGGGCGGGTAAAACCACCACCATGCGAATTTTGGCCGGATACCTGCCCGCCTCTGAGGGCACCGCCCGCGTAGCAGGCTACGACGTGCACACCGATTCGATGGCGGTGCGGCAGCGGATTGGCTACCTGCCCGAGTCGCCGCCGCTGTACCCGGACATGACGGTGCAGGGGTTTCTCAACTTTGTGGCCAAAATCAAGGGGGTGCCCGCCGATCTGCGCCAGCAGCGCGCCGATATTGCGATGGACCACTGCGGTCTGCTCGACAAGCGCAAGGTGCTGATTCGCAAGCTTTCCAAGGGCTATCGTCAGCGGGTGGGCATTGCCCAGGCGATCATCCACGACCCGCCGGTCATTATTTTGGATGAACCAACGGTAGGCTTGGATCCACGTCAGATTAATGAGGTGCGGCAGCTAATCAAGGGACTGGCGGGCAGCCACACCATCATTCTCTCCACCCACATTTTGCCGGAGGTGAGCATGACCTGCGATCGCGTCACCATCATCAACCGGGGCCAGGTGGTCGCTACCGATACCCCCGACAACCTCACCACCCGCCTCTCTGGCGAATCGGCCTACGAGCTTGAAATTAAAGGCGATGTGGATACTGCTCAACGCCTGCTGAGCGAGCTGGCCCCCGTCCGTCAGGTGGCGCTACTCGGCCTGGAGCACCTGCCGGAGTATCATCACCGGCTGCGAGTGAGCGCAGAAGCCGATCGGGGTCTGGGCGCTGTTATGTCTGCTGCCCTGGTCAACGCTGGCCTCGAACTCCACGAACTGCGTCGCCAACAGGCCACCCTCGAAGACGTCTTCCTCAACCTCACTACCACCGAACCCGCCACGGGAGCCACGGCACCGCCCGAAGCACTCACTCCCGAACTCTCTACAGCCCAACCAACGCCAGAACAATTCGAAGCCTAGCGATTTTGGGTTTTAGATTCTGGCTTTCCCCCTCATCCTCACCCCTTCGACTCCGCTCCCCTTCGACTCCGCTCAGGGACCGCCACCCATCCACCCACCTACCCGCCCACCCATCCACTCCACTCCCCATGACCCTTCTCTTCAAAAACATCCTCGCCATCTACCAGCGGGAGCTACAGAGCTACTTCGCGTCGCCGCTGCCTTACATCATCGCCGCCGTGTTCTGGCTGCTGGGGGGCTTCTTCTTAGTCGCCATTCTGCTGGGGCCGCAGGGGATTTTGGCCCAGGCGGCGATGGCGGATCAGGCAGTGCAGATGGGGCTGCCCACGCCGCCGCCCTTTGATGTGGCCTACGAGTTCAACAAGGCCTACGTGGGACTGTTGGGGTCGCTGTCGATGTTTGTGCTGCCTATGCTGTCGATGGGGCTTTACGCCGACGAACGCAAGCAGGGCACCCTGGAGCTGCTGGCGACCTCGCCCGTGACAAACTGGGCGGTGGCCCTGGGCAAGCTGCTGGCGGTGGTGAGCTTTTACATTGCGATGGTGCTGCCGCTGATGGTGTGCCAGTCGATCGCCCTGGGGGCTGCCGAACCGGCTACGGGGTCGGGGGTATTTTTGCTGTCGCACCTGGGTCTGGTGCTGATGGCCGCCAGCGTGCTGGCCCTGGGTATGTTCATTTCGTCGCTGACCGAGAGCACCGTGCTGGCGGCGATTATGACCTTTGCGCTGATTTTGCTGCTGTGGCTGGTGGATGCAGTGGCTCAGGGGCTGCCGGGGGTGGTGGGGCAGGCGATCGCGCATCTATCCCTACTCAAGCATTTCACCGACTTCACCGAAGGCATTTTTGACACGGGCGGGCTGGTGCTGTTTCTCTCCTTTATTGGCCTGGGGTTGTACTTGACGGCCCAGTCGATTGAAACCCTCCGGTTCCAGCGATCCTAGTGCTTTGTCAATCTAAAGAATTGGAGATCTTGTAGGTTGGGTGGAACGAAGTGAAACCCAACAGTCCAAACAGTTCATTGAACGTGCAGCAGGTTAGTAGTAGCGGTTATGGCGATGAAAGCGTTTGCGGGCTACCAAAAGTATTTGAAATATCTAGCCTTGCCGGGGCTGGCCCTGGTCACGGCGGGGCTGATTGCGGGCATTGTGGCGGGGTGGACTCTGCTGCCTGCGGGCCTGCTGATTGGGGGCATTGGCCTGCTGCTGCTGGGTCTGGTGCTGGGCAACCAGGGGCAGGGGCGGTTCTGGGCGCAGCGATCGACCGAAGCGGGGGCCAATGCACTGGTGTCGACCCTGGCGGTGCTAGCCATTTTGGCGCTGGTCAACTTTTTGGCGGTGCGCTACGCCAGCCGGGTTGACCTGACCGAGAACCAGCTGTTTACCCTCGCGCCTCAGTCGCAGGAGGTGGTGCGATCGCTCGAAAACCCCACCCGCGTTGTCGTCTTTGACCCATTGCCCAACCCCCAAGACCGGCAGCTGCTCGAAAGCTACCGCCAGGCCGGGCCGCAGTTTACCTTTGACTACGTCAACCCTTACAACGACCCGCGCCAGGCCCAGGAGTTTGGCGCTACCCAGACGGGCATGGTGTTCGTCGAAAGCGGCGAAACCCGCCGCTTTTTGCAGAATGTTGGCCCCAACGAGCGATTGTCGGAGCGAACGCTGACCAACGCGCTCGATCAGGTGGTGAGCGATCGCGCCCTCACCGTCTACTTCACTCAGGGTCATCAAGAGTTTGCCATTGACGGCAGCGACACCGGCTTTTTGCAGGCCGCCACCGCCCTTGAAGACAAAAGCGCCGTCGTTCAACCGCTGGATCTATCGCAGACAGGTGAAGTGCCCGACGACGCCAGTGTGGTGGTGGTGGCTGGCCCCGCCGCCGAGTTTTTTGATGCTGAAGTCGAGGCTCTGAAAACCTACCTAGACGGCGGCGGCAGCGTCATGCTGCTAATCGACCCGCGCACCAGCCCCGGTCTGGGCACCCTGCTCGACCCCTGGGGCGTTACCCTCGACGATCGTATCGTGCTCGACACCTCAGGCAGTGGCCAACTAGTCGGCCTTGGCCCCGCCGCGCCCCTGGTCACCGACTACGGCGATCACCCCATTACCCGCGACTTTGGCGGCGGGCGATCGTTCTTTCCCCTGGTGCGCCCGATCAATGTGGAAGAAGTACCGGGGGTGACGGCAACGCCCATTTTGCAGAGCAATCCCCAGAGTCGGGCCGAGTCTCTCTCGGCGGAGGGCGAGCTACAGTACGACGAAAACGCTCCCCCCTCTGGCCCCTATACCCTGGGCGTTGCCCTCAGCCGCCCGGTCGAAGGAGCCACCGCTGCCGAAGGCGAACCACCACCGGAGTCTCGCCTGGTGGTGATCGGCAACGCCACCTTTGCCACCGACGGGCTATTTGAGCAACAGCTAAACGGCGATGTCTTTCTCAATGCCATCAGCTGGCTGGGGCAGCAGACCGATGCCACTCTATCTATTCGTCCGCGCGAAGTTACCAACCGTCGCATTAGCCTCACGGTGCAGCAGCAGATTGGTCTGGGGGTCTTTGCCCTGCTGGTGCTGCCTGCGATAGGCCTGGGCCTGGCGGTACTGATGTGGCTACGGCGACGGTAGCTCCCGGTTGATACTGCAAACGTCCTGTCAGGTTAAGACAAACTTGACATAGGAGCATGCCGGATGACACTTGGCATGCCCCTGTGAAAGTCGTCGCTGTCAACGTCCTGTGTGCCCTTCACTAATCCACAGCTTTATCTATGCCTTTCGGTAGAGAAAATGTGGCACCTTAGAAAGGGCGCTTTTCACTGCTCTGTTGGGAGAGGATCATGGTTTCTACAATTCGCGGCTATCTACAGCCCATTGCCGACTTCTTTGCCGGGTTTGGCACCCCCGAGCCGATCGTTCACTGGGGTCACCCGCTGATGATGGGCATCGTTATCTTTGTCATGGGTAGTTTTACCGCCTACCTGGGTTGGAAGGGCCGCATCGGCGACGACGACCCCCAGAAAAAAGCCGAAAACCGCCACACTCACAAGCGCCTGGCCCTGTGGATGTTTACCTTCATTAGCCTGGGCTATACCGGCGGCGTGCTGTCGCTGGTGATGCAGGAGCAAGAGATTTTTCAAAGCCCCCACTTCTGGACGGGCAGCCTGGTGATTGCCCTACTGGGGCTGAATGGAGCGATCTCGTTTAGCAAGTTTGGCGGCGGCAAAGCATCCCTGCGTACCGCCCACGCCTACCTGGGCAGCGTGGCCCTGGCGGTGATGTTTGTCCACGCCTTTTTGGGGCTGCGCCTGGGCCTGTCGATTTAGTTATGCCGCCTGAATTCGGTTGAGCGCAATGGGGAGAAGGCCTGCATCAACAGCCGCTACCCTTGGTTACGATAAGGCATACGATGTTGCGCCGGAAGTATTGCGCCGGAAAGACTGGGCTATGACGTCTACTCCCCTTCGGACTCTGCCTATTGACGATCAGCGTTTGGTTTACGCGGGCATTAGCTGGCAGCAGTTCAAGCTCATTCAGGCCGGGTTTGCCCAGTCGCCAGGGGTGCGGCTGGGCTACTACCACAACACCATTGAGATTCTGATGCCAGGGCGCGACCACGAAATGTTTAGTCGGCTAATTGGTTTCTTGATTGGCCTGTTTTGTCTGGAGAACGCGATCGAATTTGAGCCCACTGGCTCTATGACCCAGGAAAAAGAAGGGGAAGTCTCTGCCCAGGCGGATGAATCCTACTGTTTTGGTGAGTCTAAACCAATCCCTGACCTGGCTATTGAAGTGGTTTTTACCAGCGGCGGCATGGGTAAGTTACAGCGCTATCAAGCGCTTGGGGTGCCCGAGGTGTGGTTTTGGGAAGATGGCGTGTTTAGCCTGCACCGACTACGAGGCGATGGGTACGAATCTATCGATCGCAGTGAAATTCCAGAACTGGCGACCCTGGATATAACGGTGCTGAGCCGCTGTGTGTTGCTAGCCCAAACGTCTCGCCTGGAAGCCGCTAACGAATTTCGCCAAGGATTGCGATCCTAAAGCCATCCCTTGAAGGCATCAGCCAAAACATATGGGAGCCCCCGCAGAAAGCTGTTTTCTGCGGGGGCTTTTAGCTACTCGCCTGCTGGGGCGTAGCGGCGAGTGTGGATGGCGAGATATTCGCCCTCGCGACCTGTGGGGATGAGCTTGGACCAGCGATCGGGGTCGGCATAGCCGATCGCCCCCAGCTGGTGAATGGTGTCGCGCACGGCCCCGTAGTCACCGATCGCGATCAGGCGCACCAGTTCTTGGTTGCGCACGGGCAACTGAAATTCGTAAGTCATGGGTGTTCACCTTCGGTAAAGAAAACGGGGAACCGCCTAGGGCATCCCGTCAGGGTGCCGTACCGAAGGCTTGACCTAAAATAGGTTCAGGCATTTCGGCTTAGTCACGATAAGTCCGGAATGATTAGGGTTGTGAGAGAGCTGGTACCTCTCGCACAACCCGCCTAAACCATTCCCCGCAAGAAACAATGTACTAGATATGTTCTGAAATCTCAACCATATTGATAGGAAGTTACAGTTAGCTTGCATGAATTACAAAATTCCCGTTCTACCTTTGCAAATCAGCTTAGCTCACTATATGAATTGAATTATTGATAGTATCTAAAGCAGATAAGGATTTTGATATTATTATTTTGCTAGAGAAACTTGGCCCCAATTAAAGTCTCGCCAAATTTTAAGTGGGTTTAATTTTTGATATAAGTTCAGCGAGTTAAAACTCAAAAAATGTAGGCTCAAACAATGTAGGTTCAACAAAGCCTCTCAAGCTCAATTTTCTTCATCTTAATAGCTTTATTGTACAGGCTAATACTACTAGGATATCTTTGCAGCACCTCGTCAAACAACTTACTACTAAGATGAAAAAGATACATTCCTATTAAATTCATGAATTGATTGCGGGAATCTATATCATCCTTCCTGATATCAGCCTTTAGAATTGCCTTGCCAATGTCATCCATAACATCCTTGTTCAAATTAAAATAAAACAAGTTATCTATATCATCACAAGCATATTTGCAATTATAATTAACATCATTACGGAGCGTAGAGAAGAAAGTTTTTCCATGACATCCGAACGCTTCAACTATTTTAAGAAGAACAGCCTTTTCCAATTGCTTTGGACTACTTCTAGATTGCATCCTGTAGAATTCAATGTATATTCTATGCCAAGTGCCTTCATGAACTTTTAGAGGAGATTTTTTGAATTCTAAAACAATTTCATCTCCATCTTTTTCCTTCAAATCAAAGGAGTAATTTCCCGAACTAAGCTGAACTGACTCTGAAAGTAGAATTGTAAATAATTCCGAAATTTTTTGAGCTTCTCGCGAATCCAAATAAGTAAACCCCTGATGCATCATTCGCAAAAGACAAGTGGCACAAAAAAAGTTAGCGTAGTAATTTGTCACCAGAAGCCAACTGCGATTAACAACATCCTCGATTTTCATGAGATCGTTGAATTGAAGGGATGCTCTTAAATAAAAAAGAATGATTTCATTCAGTAATGCTTTTTGAAAAATACCGCTTTCAAGACGAATTAAATAACTATTGTTCGAAATGTTTTCTACCTTCCTAACGTTTTGGTAAATTATATTTTTAATTCTAAAATAATCCCTGTCTATCTTTGATGGGTTATGCTGGATCAAGGGAATTATAAATTCGTTTTTTAATGACAAAAAATTGCTGGCAAAAATAGTCATTTTAATTTCAATCAAAAATATTATCCGGGAGATCCTTAGAAATCTTTCCGTATTCGAAGACTTCTCTTTTCATATCATTAATGACTTTTTGAAGGGTTGCTTTATTCGTTCCAGTGTATAAATCATATTCTAGTTTTGAAATTGGCTCTACAACTTTGTAAATAGATTCAACTTTTAGATTTCCATATTCTTTAAGCGACTTCTCTGTCACGTCATTAAAGAGCGATAAAACCGCTTTGAATATTGTTGCAGAAGTTAACTTTGCCCTCCTGCTATTGCTTTCTATTAAAGCTCTTTCAATAGCTTCAAGGTAGTTTTTTAATCCTTTATAAATTATATCAACGCTCTTGTCCTGGAAATAAACGTTCTCAAATATCGCATCTGTTGATGAATTAAAAGTAGTCCTAGAAATTTTTCCAACTCGACTCTTGTCTTTCGAAAATTGGCCTGCCAAACATGAATCTAAGTTAAGCCTATTAAGAAGGTCTCTTTGCTTTTCTTCTTTTTTCGTCTCTTTACCGCTTAAGTGCTTAATATCTAGAAGCAAAGTTGTTGGAACACCTTTTTGCGTAGTATTTATATCTATAAATAGAGAAACTTCGTCTGACGTTTTCAAGCTCTTAAAGATTATCACTGGAATATCATAATCATGTTCGGACGTAAATAATCCATACAACCGATGCTGGCCATCAATAGCCAAAAATCCATGCTGCAAAATATCGAAACTAATAGTTGAATCTTTTGTATTAAATTTAAAGTCTATATGATCTTGAGCACTTAAGATAACTGATGATGGTATTATGCCTCCAATTTTGTCGAGATATTGAGCAATATCTCTTGCTCGCGGTTTATTCAAAACTCTTTGAAAACCTTTCTCCGGGTCTTCATCTCGTCTAGAGACGTAGCATGTTTTTTCTAAGATAGAGCTATTAATAATTGTCAAATAAAAAGATTTTCCGTTTTGAACACACTCAAGTGCTTTGAGTTTTATAGATCTCTTTTCTTTTTCGTGGCTTTCCATTAACTTGCTTCTCTGCTTTTTACGTGCTTACAACGATTATGACTTTACTTTGTCGATAATTATAAAGACAATAATAGCAAAACAAGCAGAACAAGCGCTAGCAAGCGCTCAACCCCGCCGAGCGAGAAACGTTTCCGCCCATCTGCCCCGATTTTGTGGTTGAGCTACGCTCTCGCAGCGACAGGCTTCAGCCCCTACAGGCTAAAATGCAGGAGTATTTGGCCAGTGGCCTTCGCTTAGGCTGGTTGATCAACCCCCAAGATCAGCAGGTTGAGATTTATCGCCCCAACCAAGCCGTTGAGCTTGTGCAGCTGCCCGCAACTTTATCTGAAGAAGCCGTACTGCCGGGGCTTGAGCTGGCGTTGTAGGAAACATCTGCAACCATAGAGGTCGTCCAGATAGTTAGAGTAGACTTAGACTACAAGAGCTTACCTTTTCTCCTGCCAGGTCAATTTTGATATGGAAATTACTCTAAAGCCTGAGCAAGAACGCTTCGTTACTGCCAAGCTTCAGCAGGGCAAATACGAAAGCATTGACGAGATATTGGCGATCGCCTTTCGCCTACTAGAAGAAAACGAGCATCGAGAGCAAGCACTTTCAGAGCTGCGATCAAAAATCGCTGCCGGAACCGAACAGATCCGTCAGGGCAAAGTCGTAGATGGCGAAGCTGTCTTTCAACATCTTCAAGAAAAACTTGATCAAATGCCGCAAGAGCAATAATGGGCATCTACGTATTCTCGGAGTTGGCAGTTCAAGATATCAACGAAATTTGTGAATTTGTTGCTCAAAACAATGTACGGGCAGCCAGTCAGTTATTTGATGCCATTCGCCAAAAATGCAAGCTGGTGTTCAATTTCCCTAATATGGGCAAAGACTACTCTTGGATTGCCCCTGATCTAAAGGGGTTTATCTATGCCGATTACGTTATTTTTTACTATCCAAAAGAAGACGGAATTGAAATTGCTCGTATCGCCTACGGTCGTCGTGATTTAGCAGCGCTATTTGAAGAGTTCGAAGACGACACGCTGCTTTGACCTACGGTTTTCTAAGATTTTGCCGGGTCAAAAAGCGATCGAGCTGATTGGCAAAGGCTTCGGTATCGCGCTGGCTAAACGGTCGCGGCCCGCCAGTTTCTACCCCGCCGCTGCGGAGTTCATCTAAAAAATTTCGCATCGATAGGCGCTCGCGAATGTTGCCCTGGTCGTAAAATTCGCCGCGCGGGTTGAGGGCATAGGCTCCTTTTGCGATCGCATCTGCCGCCAAGGGAATATCTGCCGTAACTACCAGATCGCCGGGCTGTAGCTGCTGGGCAATGTAGTTGTCGGCCACATCCAACCCCGATCGCACCTGCACCGCCTCAATATAGTCAGACCCAGGAATCTGCAACTCCTGATTCGCCACCAGCGTAGTTTTCACCCCCACTCGCTTAGCGGCCCGAAACAGAATTTCCTTAATTACATTCGGGCAAGCATCGGCATCAACCCAGATCTGCATAATATATGTGCCCCTGAGAGCGGTACACAGCAATGCCGTATCCTGCGGCTAGTCCACATGATAGGTCGTGATGGCTATTTTGCCGTCTGGGCTATAAATTGCTTCAATTCGTCATTGGGTTAGATGGTTCCACCAGACTTTGATGCGTTTGCCCTGGGCTGGGGCAGAACCTGCGCGTTGGTAACCTTCCTGCATAAGCAACATTTCAAACTCCGCAACTGGCAATATTTTGGCCGTGATTTGCGGAATGCCATCGAGCTTGTGCTTATCGAGGGTCATGCTCACCCTGATAGGTACTGTAGATGCGATAGCCCGGCAACACTATCGCAACCCCTGCCTTACTGTGAATCGTGCCTGGATAGCCTGCTTCGGGCAAACTACCGCCAAGGCGTACCCGCATAGGCCCCAACCAGCAATAAAACCCAGGAATTAGGCAGTCGAGGCTGTAGGCGATCGCTTTTAGCCGTTGGTCAATAGCCTTTGATTTAGCGGAGGGTGTAGATTGAGAATCGTTAGTGAACATAGTGCTGCGGCCAAATCAAATGCCCTAATTGGCCACATTCTATCGAGCTGCTGCAGAGCTTGGCGTTAGCTATCCACAATAATTAAGGTGTCTACTAAGAGCCTCAATTACTCACCCTGCAAGATCTCTTGATAATCTTCGGCCTTGAGCTTGCGTTCCATCAGCGCTGCGACCGCTTCTTCAGCAGAAATATCGCCCTTGAGCAACAGGTACACCTGCTGCGAGATCGGCACCGAAATTTTCTCGCGCTGGGCAATATCGTGCAGCACGTAGGCGGTGTTGACCCCCTCAGCGGTGCTGCCCAGTTCCGCCAGAATCTGCTCTAGAGACTTGCCCTGGGCCAGGCCGTAGCCGACGCGGTAGTTGCGGCTGAGGGCGCTGGTGCAGGTAGCCAGCATATCGCCCAGGCCCGAGAGGCCCAAAAAGGTTTCGGGCTGGCCGCCCAGGTGGGTGCCGATGCGCATTACTTCTGGCAGGGCGCGGGTGATTAACGCCGATCGCGCGTTTGAGCCCAGTTCTAGCCCTTCGCACACCCCAACGGCGATCGCAATCACGTTCTTCAGCGTGCCGCCCAGCTCGGCCCCCAGCGGGTCGCTGCTGCGGTAGGTGCGAAAGTTTTCGCCCGCAAACACGTGCTGCACAGCCTCGGCGGCGGTTTCATTCTCGCAGGCGATCACCGTCGCAGCGGGCAGCCCCGCCTCGATCTCTTTGGAGAGGTTGGGGCCAGAGAGCACCGCCACCGCATGGTTCGGAAACGCCCGCTGAAAGATCGCTGACGGGGTCAGCGTGGTCTCAGGGTCGAGGCCCTTCGTCGCTGTCACCAGCACCGTTGTTTCGGGAATATTCAGCCCCTTCAGCCGATTTACCAGCTCCGGCACCCCCTTCATCGAGATCGCCGACAGAATTACCTCCGCTCCGTCAACGGCCTCTTCCAGCGACAGATCGCCGCTGCGCGACCAGAGCCGCACCGTGTGGTCGTTGGTGCTGGCAATGTGGGCCAGACCCTTCCCCCAGGCCCCAGCACCGAGAATGGCGAGGGTGACCTGGCGGTGCTTGTAGGTTTCGAAGACTGGGTCGGCGGCTTGGGTGGCGGTGAGCATGGTGGGTGGATGGGTGGGTGGATGGAGGGGTGAGGAAGATGAGGGAGATGAGGGGTTGAGGAAGATGGAGGGGTGAGGGAGAGGAGGCAATGAATTCAAAGTGCAAAATTCAAAGTGCAAAATTTTGAGCTTTGAACTTCCCCTTCCTCACCATCCTCATCCCCTCACCATCTTCACAGCTAGGCCGTTTGCAGCGAAGGACTCTCCTGACCCAGCGCGTAGTCGGGGATGCAGTTGTCGGCCATAAACTGGTGGTAGGCGCGAATGTTGCGATCGCACTCCTCTTCACTCCAGCCGCAGTACTCGCGCAGCACCTCGGCCACTACAGGTAGCGCGTCAAAGCCGTAGTTGTGGTGCATGGCGACCGTGGTGCGGCGGCGCAGAATATCGACAAAGGTATGGGCCATCTCGTCCTGCACCGCGAACACGATTTGAGCCTGAATATCGTAGGCATAGTCGACAATCGGCTCGGCCAGGGCGGGGTGCTCATCGACAATGGCGAGCAGATCGCCGGTACGAGCGCCGTAGATGCCGATCAAGTGGTCGAGCACCGGGGTAGCAATCCGGTGGCGGTAGCGATCGTGCCATTCGCCCACCCTGGGGTTGTCGAGCAGAATGGCACCGGGCAGCGATCGCTTGTGGGTGGGGCAGGCGGGCACCGCTTCACCCCGATGGCGAAAGACCGCATCCACAAATTCTTCGCCCACCTGACGATGGGTGGTGAGCTTGCCGCCAATCAGCGAGATCAGGTTTTCGGCTCCCTCTTTGCTGTGGTCGTGGAGAATGTGGGCACGGCTAATGCTGCCTGCTTTTTTGCCTTCGGCGTAGGGCAGAGGCCGCACCCCGGCATAGGTAAAGCGCACGTCCTGGCGAGTCAGGTGGGCGGCGGGCAGCACGGCGTTGGTTTCTTTGAGCAGGTAGTCAATTTCGGCATCGTCGGCTTTGATGTTGTCGAGGGGGCCGGTGTAGCGCTCGTCGGTGGTGCCAATCAGGTATTGGCCCAGCCAGGGAATGATGAAAAAGGGCCGCCCGTCCGATTTGGCCTCCACATAGAGAGCCGAGCCGGGCGCACCAGGAAAGGCATCGACAATAATGTGGCTACCCTTGGTGCCGCCAATTTTTTGCCCCTGGCTAATCGGCGATTCGCTGAGACCGCAGACCTCATCGACCCAGGGGCCAGAGGTATTGACCACCACAGTTTTGTCGTGGGTGGCGACCTCAAAGGTTTCATCACTCAGCACATCGCGGCAGGTCAGCCCGGTAATGCGCTGACAACTGAGGTGAATGTCGTCTACCTGGGCATAGTTCAGCGCGATCGCCCCGGCCTGCTGGGCATCCAAAATATTTTCTAAGCACAGGCGCTCAGCATGTTCTGATTGACCGTCGTAGTATTGGGCCGACCCGGCCAGTTCATCGGCATCCATGGCCCGAAACAGCTGCCGCGTCTTCTGACGAGACAGCATGCGGTGGTTGGGCAACGATTTGTCATAGCTCAGCACGTCGTACAGCACCATGCCCACCTGAATGATGCGGTAGCTGCGCGAGCCGCTGCGGTAGATTGGAATCGTCATTTGCAGGGGCTTGGCCAGGTGGGGCGCGTTGCGCAACAGCACCTCCCGCTCGTGCAGCGACTCGCGCACCAGGTGAAACTCAAAATATTCCAGATAGCGCAACCCGCCATGGATGAGGCGGCTCGACCAGCTGGTGGTGCCGCCGCCAAAGTCGCCCTTATCAATAATTAGAGTTCTCAGCCCCCGCAAGGCTCCATCCCGAGCCGTGGCCGCACCGTTGATGCCGCCGCCGATCACAATCAGGTCGAAGGGTTGGTTGGTGAGGGTTTGAAGATTACGCATGGGAGTTGGGGGGTCGGGGTTTACGGGGAGCGAGTAGGTGAATGGTTGGATAAAGCGCCAGCGAAACGTAATGGCTTGACAGCAGGCGTTCTTGTGCAGCCTAACGCATTGAGTTTGGGCATCAGGGCTAAACAGGCCACGCTCAGCCCTTAGATATATGGATTCTTTAAGTAGATAAGACTGCTTGAGATGAGATACAGCCTGCGTAGGGTGGGCATTGCCCACCAACCCACTGGGGCTATAGATATGCTGGGCTTGGTTGGGGAGAGGCGGCGATCGCCGCTGCCCCAGGTCCAAATTTTGGAAGGTAAAATCTTCTTATATAGATGCCTCCTCAATAGCGCAGGAGATCCCAGGTTTCTGCGACGGCCTAAGGCGGTGACAGATCAATTCAGGAAAAGACCCCTGGAATCTTGGCCTAGCGTTTTGGTTTTAGGCTTCAGGTGAGGTGGGCCGTGCCCACCCTACGGGTGCTAACTAAAAGGGTGCGTCAGGCTGGGCCATAACGCACCCTCCCTGGGGCTAGGCGAGTACGAGGTCTTTTTCGGGCTCGGGGGCGGTGACGGCAACCGCATTGGCTTCGCGGAACATGTGGTTGGCCCACTGCTGCACGTCGTACTGGGTGATGGCGTTGTGCATGGTGGTCATGCGCCGCTTTTGCTCCTCCAGGGGCATGTCGAGGGCAACGTCAATGCACTCGTCCATGTTCTTGTCGGAGTAGGGGTTGGTGAGCACCGCATCGGGCAGCTCTACCGCCGAACCCGTGAACTCGGAGAGCACCAGCACGCCGTTTTCGCCGCCGTGGGCCGCGATGTATTCTTTGGCCACCAGGTTGAGACCGTCGCGCAGGGGCGGAATCCAGGCGATGTCGGCGGTTTTGTACAGCGCCATCAGGTCGTCAAAGGGGATGGGCTCGGTAAAGAGCTGGATGGCGTTCCAGGTGAGGGTGGAATATTTGCCGTTGATCTGGCCAACCAGCTGCTCAATTTCGCTCTGGGCGGTTTTGTAGACCCGCATGCCAGCGGCGGCTTTAACAGCGGTCATAATCAAATTCACCTTGCCGCGCAGCTCGGGGCGACGCTCCAGCAGCCGCTCAAAGCAGAGCAGCATTTCTTTCGCGCCCTTCACGTAATCAACCCGGCCTGCCGAAACGATGATCTTGTTGTCGCCCAGGTCATTGCGAATTTCGGCCACGCGCTGCTGCACCGAGGGCTTATTGACCATCTCGTGAATGTAGCCGGGGTTGGTGCCCACCGGAAAAGCGTCCACATTCACCACGCGGCCCTTGTACTCCAGCTTGGCGGTCATCTCCGGTTCGGCCAGGGCGGTGCCGAAGGGGGTAAAGGCCTCGGGCACGGGCTTGCGCTCAACGATATTCACATCGCGCAGGCTGCGGGCGGCAGAGACAAAGTTTTCGACGTAGCGGGGAATGTGAAAGCCGCACAGGTCGCAGCACAGCAGGCTGTCGATAATCGCCTCGCGCCAGTGCAGAATGTTGAACACATCGGCGGCGGGGAAGGGGGTGTGGTGGAAGAAGGCAATCTTCACATTGGGCATTTTTTGCCGAATGTAGAAGGGCGTCAGCCACAGGTTGTAGTCGTGAATCCAGATCAGGGCGTCGTCGGCAGCCTCTTCGCAGGCGGCTTCGGCAAACAGCTTGTTGATGTACTGAAAGTTTTCCCAGTCAGAGCTTTCGTAGGTGAAGTGCTCGGGGAAGGAGTGGAGGATGGGCCAGATCGCCTCTTTGGCGGTGATGTAGTAAAAATCTTTGACCCGCTCAGCAGTGAGGGGAATGCGGCGGATGACGGCGCGATCGCTCCAGCCTTCCATCGTTACTCGGTCATCAAAGCTCTCCTGCTTGTCTTCGGCGACCTGCTTCCAGGCTACCCAGGTGCTGCTGTCAGCGTTGGCAAAAAAGCTTTTCAGGGTTGGCACAATGCCGTTGGGACTTTTTTTCTCGCGATAGACGGTTTTGCCGTTTTCAACGACCTCGTCGTAGGGTTCGCGGTGGTAAAGAATTACCAAAGAAGATTTCATCGTTTGTTGCTCCTGGCTTGTTTGCTTGTGGCAATGCGCGCGGGACGGCTGCTGTGTAAACTCCAACAGAGATCGTTACATTACGTAGCAATCGTATGTATACAGAGCTACGCTGGCATCTACCTGGGGGTATATCCCTATGCCTATAGATAGAGGCCATGACTGGATTCTATGATCTTTGTGAGGATTGCCCAAACCCCTAACGCCACCAAAGGTCGCAGGAGCCACAATTTGGGGTCGCTGCTCAAAACCCGTTCTATTTTCTACAGCCCCCAACCCCTGGGGCTTTGGGGCGTTGATGACTTACCTAGCGAGGGCCAGCAACGCAGCACAATAAGAGTTTTTTAGCTCACGCAGCAGATACCCACAGTTTGAGGCGGCTTGGTAGGCTAGATTTGCTGCTGCTTCTAGCGTTTCGCCCCATGCAAGTTCTTTCTACCCAACCGTCCGATCAAGTCACGGCATCAGAGCCGTCGCCGAGCCAAACCGTGGTGCTCAACATCAGCGGCATGAAGTGTGCCGGGTGCGTGCGAGCGGTCGAAACGAGCCTCAACCAGGTGGACGGGGTGCGATCGGCCACGGTCAACCTGGTGACGGAGGTGGCGGTCGTCGAAACCGAAACTGGCTCCGTTACCACCGAAGACCTGGTGGAGCAGGTATCTCAGGCGGGCTTTGCCGCCACCCCCCGCGCCACCGATGGCGATGGCGACGACCTCACCGCCTGGGTCGAAGCCAAGCGGGCCGAACAGCAGCAGCAGGGGCGGCGGCTGGGGGTGGCGATCGCCCTGCTCATTCTCTCCACCATTGGCCACCTGAACCACTTTGGCTGGCTAACCATCCCGGTGCTCAGCGACCTGTGGTTCCACGCCGTTTTGGCCACGGTGACGCTGGCGTTTCCGGCCCGCGAAATTCTCGTGGACGGGTGGGCCGGGCTGCGGCGGCTGGCCCCCAATATGAATACTCTGGTGGCCCTGGGCAGCGTTAGCGCCTACCTGGCTAGCGTAGTGGCGCTGGTGTTCCCCAGCCTGGGCTGGGAGTGCTTTTTTGAAGAGCCGGTGATGCTGCTGGCATTCATTTTGCTGGGCCGCACCCTGGAGCAGCGCGCCCGGTATCGGGCGGCGGATGCGCTGCGATCGCTGGTTGAACTCCAGCCCGCCGTGGCCCGGCTGATCTCTAACCCTGCCACCGCTGGGGTCGCCCAGACTGGGGTCGAAGTGCCCGCCCGCTGCCTTCAGGTGGGCGAGTGGGTTCAGGTGCTGCCCGGCGAAAAAATCTCCGCCGATGGCACCGTGGTTTCTGGCCAGAGCACCGTCGATGAGTCGATGCTGACGGGCGAGTCGATGCCGGTGCTGAAGCAGCCCGGCGATGGGGTGACGGCAGGGACTGTGAACCAGAGTGGGGCGATCGCCCTGCAAGTCACCAGCACTGGCCAGAATACCGTGCTGGCCCAGATGATTCGCCTGGTCGAAACTGCCCAGAGCCGCAAGGCCCCGATTCAGCGCCTGGCGGATGTGATCTCGGGCTACTTCACCTATGGGGTGATGTCTTTGGCCACGCTCACGTTTTTGTTCTGGTACTTCATCGGTCTGCACCAGTGGCCGGGGGTGATGCACTCAGCCCTGGGTATGGCCCACATGGGCCACACCATGACCTACACCTCGTCAACGCTGCTGGTGAGTCTAAAGCTGGCGATCGCGGTCATGGTGGTCGCCTGCCCCTGCGCCCTGGGCCTGGCCACCCCCACTGCCATTCTGGTCGGCTCGGGGCTGGGGGCCGAGCGGGGTCTGCTGCTGCGCGGCGGCGACAGCCTGGAGACCATCGCTCACCTCGATACGGTGGTCTTCGACAAAACCGGCACCCTCACCCTGGGCCAGCCCGCCGTCACCGAGGTGCAAGCTTTGACGAATGATCTGAGCGAGGCCGACATTTTGCAACTGGCCGCCACCGTCGAAAGCGGCACCCAGCACCCCCTGGCTAAAGCTATTCAGCAGGCCACTGCGGCGCGAGAACTGGATCTGCTGCCAGCCGATGAGTTTGATACTCAACCCGGCCTCGGCGTCGCCGCTCAAGTCACCTGGCAACACACCGTGCAACCCTGCGCCCTGGGCAACCAGCAGTGGATGATCGCGCGAGATATCGCGCTGGATGCCGATGTGCAGGATCGGGCCAAAACGCTGGCGGCAGCGGGGCAGACGGTGGTGTACGTGGCGCTAGGCGATCGCATGGTGGGCTTGGTTGCGATCGCAGACCAGCTGCGCCCCGACGCCGACGCCGTGGTGGATGCTCTGCAAAAACAGGGGCTCCAGGTGCGGGTGCTAACGGGCGATAGAAAAGAGGTGGCGGGGGCGATCGCCGCCCAGCTCAACCTCAATCCCAATCAAGTCACCGCCGAAGTTTCGCCCCAGGGCAAAGTGGACGCGATCCGCCAGCTCCAAGATAGTGGCCACACCGTAGCGCTGATGGGCGACGGCATTAACGATGCCCCCGCCCTGGCCCAGGCCGATGTCGGCATCAGCCTCCATTCCAGTACCGACATTGCCATGGAAACCGCCGACGTCATTCTCATGGGCGACCAACTCTCCGCCCTACTCGAAACCCTCACCCTCAGCCGCGCCACGTTCAACAAAATTCGCCAAAACCTGGCCTGGGCCTTTGCCTACAACCTGGTAGCGATTCCCCTCGCCGCTGGAGTACTGCTGCCCACCGTCGGAGTCAGCCTCAGCCCCGCCGCCGCAGGCGGCATGATGGCGTTTAGCTCAGTGGCAGTAGTGGTTAACTCGCTGCTTCTGCGCCGAAATCAAAGACTCAATGTTGAGAATGACTGAGACTGTTTACATAGAAACGAGTATTTTAGGCTATCTTACTGCTCGTCCTAGCAGAGATCTGGTAGTGGCTGCCAACATTGAGATTACCAGGGAGTGGTGGGAGACACGTCGAAATGATTTCCAGCTTTACTCATCGCAGGCAGTTGTAAAAGAAACCTCTAAAGGAGATATTCAAGTGGCATCTCAAAGACTTGAAATCATCCGCAGCTTTACATTGCTCGACTTAAATCAATCTGTGATCAGTTTAGCGGGGCAGTTTTTGGGACGCAGCAACCTACCTGCCAAAGCTGATATTGACGCTATTCATATTGCAGCCGCCACGATCCACAGTATGGACTACCTGCTGACGTGGAATTGCAAGCATATTGCCAATGCTCAAATCCAGAGAAAGCTGGCAGAAGTCAGTCTTGACTTTGGGTATGAGCTGCCAATTCTTTGTACACCCTACGAACTGTTAGGAGATTGAATTAATGTATAAAGATGAGATTGTCGAGGAAATTCATAGAATCCGTGAGGAATACTCTCGGTCATTCAACCATGACTTACAGGCTATCTTTGCCGACTTGCAAAGGCAGCAAGCTGAAAGCGGTAGAAAGTTTGTAAATCTTTCAAAAAAGCCAGGGTTAACAAGCCGATGGGCAAAGCAATCAAACGATCTTGACAATGAGGCAAAAAATACTGATCGTGATTCAGCTTAGCTACGCAACAGAGAATGCCGTGAGATCAGCGCTTCATCAACCATCGTCTTTAATTCACACGATTCAGCTTAAGAGAGTTGATGACTGGAACCTATTCAAATTCAGTAACTCCCTTCAACTACGAATGGAGTTACTGCTAGCAAAGAAAAAAGCTGATCAGCTTACGACCGATGAAATTGACGAGCTAGACTCAATTGGCGATTTAGATCGCATTTTGACCCATGCGAATGCTATGCTAGCGGCCCACGATTCCAATTATCTTAATAAATAGCTCATCTAAGAGAGTGTATTTCCAATTTCACAAAATTATCTTTCCACAATATCAAACATTCTTATTTAGGACATTTAGTTATGTCGATTGACCAACTGATGACTGAGGCGCTTGCTCTTCCTGATAATCTAAAAATTCAGCTTGTGGAGGAGCTGTTGGCAAGTTTAGAAGCTGTAGACGAGGCTATTCAAGCTGAATGGATTGCTGAGGCCCAGAGGCGGCGAGATGAAATTCTTAACGGAACTGTTCAATCTATTCCTGGTGATGAAGCACTTGCGCGAGCGAGAAGTTTACTGGGCTAATGAAATACGGTTTTCACCCAGAGGCACTGGCCGAGTATTCGCAAGCGATACAGTACTATGCCGAGCAGCGTGTTGATCTGGCACAGGCGTTTATTGATGCGCTTGAGAATGCCGTCTACCGCTTACGAGAAGCCCCAAGCCGTTATCCTGTAGTTGCTCCCGGCATTAGGCGATGTATAGTTCGCAAATTTCCGTATAGCATTCTGTACCTAGCTGAGGCAGATTCTATTTTGATCTTGGCAGTTACCCACGGCAAACAGAGGCCAGGATACTGGCGATCGCGCCTTAGCTCGAGTAGCTGAGTCTGCTCAATGCGATCGCCCCTAGGCAATCCCCGTCACTGGAAAGTTGCGGGTCTGGTTGCTTTCGGCTTCGGCGTTAACCGCTCGGCGGTAGGTATCGACAATGTGGTTGGGCAAAATGTCGCCCCCCTGGCTCAAGAAAGCCCATTCTTCGCCGATATGGACGAACTGCGCCCGCAGCTGGGTGGGAGGCATGGTAGGAATAGGGTCCGCCAGGTTGCTAATGCGAAAGCTATTGGGCAGCAGCCGGGCGTAGCTGCGCACAAACTCGGGGTTGCCCACCCGAGGGCTGGCGTACACGTAGACCTGCAGGCTGGACCGCAGCTTGGGCACGGCCAGGGCAATATCGAGGGCCAGCACCGTGGCCAGGGCCGCCCCCAGGCTGTGCCCCGACACATAGCAGGGTTTGCTGGGGTCAATCTGCCGTACCGCCTCCACCACCAGGGGGTTGATAATGCTGTCGGCAATGCGGCGAAAGCCGGTGTGAATGTTGCCGAGGCTCTCGCCCGTGTTGGGGTCGAGGTAGGGCTGCTGCACCGCGTAGATATTGCCCACCCACTCGGCGGTGCGCTGGGTGCCGCGAAACACCAAAATACTGTCGTCGTCAGACTCCAGCAAAAAGCCGTAGAACACCTCAATGCGGCGACCCACCCGCACCGCCGCCGTCACCCCGCTGCGAATGACATCTTCAGTGCTGGACAGGGTTTCTTCCAGGGCGGTGGGGTCATCCATCAGGGTGGGATCGTCAATTAGCGCCTGGGGCACCTGGACTTCGATGTTGTCATTGACCTGGCGCTCCTGGCCGCGAAAGTTGGCCACCAGGCGATACTTGTCTAGCTCGGGGGTGTAGTCGAGCAGTTGCGCCAGGTTGCCGTCGTAGCGGGGGTCGTTGCGCCCGGTGATGTACTGCTGGGTGGCCAGGCGGCTGAGCAAGATCAGCCGTTTGGAGATGGTGCGGTTGTAGGGGATCGGCGGTGGCGGAAAGGCAGCGGCGGCTTGAATCGCCTGAAATTCTTCGACCATACGAGTGTCGCCCGTCACCGCCGCCTGAATGATGTCTTCGGGGTCGTAAAATTCGGCGGCAAAGGCATCGATCGCGGCCTGACGGGCGGCAGCGCGATCGCGCTTCACATACTCGGTGCCCAGGGTTGCCGCCGTGCCAGCGGCCACGCCCCCCAGCAACAGCTGCCGTCGCTTGAATTTATCCATGCTGGTGCTCCTGGTCGGGGGTAGAAATTGCTGCGTCAGTGGGAATAGCCGCCCTCAGGCTGGGGAAGGCGCGCTGGAGGGCCGTGGGGTCGGGGCGCTTTTGGCTGGTGTAGAACTGGTTGGTCGATTGCCCCGCGATCCAGGTGGCGGTGGCGAATCCGGCGGCCCGCGAGAAGGCCCCGGCGTAGGGCACCACAACACCTAACCCCACCAGCGTTCCCCAGGCCAAAAACCCGCCCACCACCGCCGCCATAAAGCCAAACAGATTGCCCACGATCGCCAACCAATCCTGCCCCTGGGGTCGGCCCCAGAGGTTGCGAATATCCCAGATCATTTTGAGAATGAGGCCCAGCACCACCAGAAACTTGAACTCCAGAGTGCCGCCGCCGCGCAGGGGCACCAGACCCACGATCGCAGCCCCCAGGGCGTAGTCAAAAATCAGGCGGCGCACCTCGCCCTCACGACCAATCAGGGCCGCCATGCCCGCCAGTGCTGAGTTGATCGTGCCGCCCGACAGATTGGCGCGCAACGGCTGCCGGGCCAGGGTTTTGGCCAGCTCAGGCGAAAGCCCAAAGGCCGATCGCAGCTGGTGCAGCAGCGCAGCCTCCTGGGGGTCAATGCCCTTCGATCGCGCGATCGCACAGGCCCCCCGATACACCTGCTGCTGCCACTCGGGGGTTTGAATCTGGGGCAGCCAGTGATCCACCGGACGGGGATCGTGCAGCAGGCTTTCCGGCGTCACCCCCAGCGGCAGCGGCGCAAAGGTGTTTAGCGCCGCCAAAAAGGCCTCAAACTCGCGCGGCGTGGGGTCGCCCTTGAGCCTGGCCACACTGGCCAGGGTTTCGAGGCAGGCAGTTTTTTCGGCATCAGAGGGGGGCATGGGGAGGGGGAGGGGTGAGAGGGTGGATGAGTGGACGGTCCCTGAGCGGAGTCGAAGGGGACGGTCCCTGAGCGGAGTCGAAGGGGACGGTCCCTGAGCGGAGTCGAAGGGGGTGGACGGTCCCTGAGCGGAGTCGAAGGGGGAAAGGGGTTTAGGGGGTTAATTCAATTGGTTTTATCTCTGCTTTTGGCGAGGAAGGGCGCTGGCGGCGGCGGGTGTGGGGCAGGCGGGTTTTGCCGCCGAGGGCGTAGATCCACCCTAAGACTACTGCCCAGTGCAGGAACGCGCACAGCCAGAGGGAGCCAGTGATCCAGTACAGCCCGGTCAGAAATAGCCCTAGCCAGCCAGCCAAAATCAGAAAGCGGCGATCGCTGAGGGTGTCGTTGGCGGCTTTATACAGGGTTTTGCCCAGCACCAGGTGGTAGAGCACAAACAGAATCAGGCTGGCGATCGCCCACAGCAGCCACCGCCCACCGGGTATGCCCTCGTTGGGGTGGGGCAGCAGCATGACCCGAAAGACGATTTCCTCTAGCAGGGCGGGCATAAAAAACAGGCCCAGAGCGTGCAAGCCAAAGCGCACCGGGCTATCGATGGCATTTTGCCGCACCAAAAACCGATTCTGCAGCCCAAAGGGAACCGCCAGGGCAGCATAGAGGGCCAGGAGCAGGAGGGTGAGCAGCACGTCGCCCCAGGCGATCGGCGTGGTCAGGCCATCCACCAGGCGCTGCACTCCTCGCCCCAAAAAGGGAATGCCGCCCAGCAGGGTGGTGGGCGGCACTGGCTTCACCAGCGGGTCATGGCCGCCCACCATGTTGGTGCGCAAAAACCAGAGCTGGGCACCGTGGCGCAGAAACACCCGCGCCACCTCATCGTGAGCCCAGCGGGGCATCATGCTCTGCCAGCTCAGCGCCCCGCTCAGCAGCCCCGTATTGCTAACAAAGTCGCCTCTGGGTGCGATGCCGGCCAGCGATTCGGCGTTGTTGCGCCAGTCGGGCCGAATTACGCCGTAGGGCACGAGCATGGCTTCCAGATCGGCTCCCAGGGCCACAAACTGCCGGGCGCGCAGGGCCTCGGGGCTGTCGGGGTTTTGCCGAATCCACTCGACAATCTCTGGGTGGGTTTCAATCTGCCGCCGCACCTGCTGCATGGCGATAAACAGCGCCTGGTTCGAGTCCTGCACGCAGGAGGTGGCCGGGGTAACGCCCGCTACCCCCGTGCCATCGCCAGTGCGGTAGCGGGCGGCCAGCACCTGGGTCTGCATCAGCAGTTCGCGAAACAGCGAGATGCGCGTCTCCCCAAACTGAAAGGGCGCGACAAACGCGTCGAGCTTCACCACCACATCCGACACCGGGCGAATGCCCAGCCAGCCCCGCTGCATGTCGCCCATGTAGCCGCTCCAGTCCTGGGTGCCCGACAGCACCCCCGGCGAGTTGTGGGCATAGATCTGCTGGTACTGAATGTCAAACTGCAGCTCGTCTGCGATCGGTTCGCGCACCACCCGCGCCAGCCCGTAGGCAAAGTGGCCCGTCACCGTTCCCGCCGGAATGAATTCGCTATTTTCGCCGCCAATGCCGCCAAACAGGTGAATCACCAGGGCGTAGTCGCCCTCTTGCCAGCGATCGCGAGCCGCATCTGAACTACCGCCGTCGGGGCTGACCAGCACCCGCTGCAAAGTGCCCTGGCGCTGGGGAGTATCGCGCCAGTTTTGTCGGTCAATGTACTTAAACCCCGGCTCGCGGCCAATTACCACCCGGTCGGGCATCAGCTGCACCAGGCGGCGGGGCTTGAGCGCCTGCACAGTAAATACGCCATTCGCATCGCGCGCGCCGTAGATGTACCAGCCCGCCGCCCCTGCCGGAGAGGTGTCGAGCTCGCGCAGATTGGAGAAAAAGCGATCGCCATTTACCCTCGGCTGCTGGGGAATGCGAATCGTGCCCGTGGGGCCAGTAAAGTCTCGGGTTGCCCCATCGTAAAACTGCACCCGAAAAAACTCGGTGGGGCAGGGGGCCTCCCCAGGGCATTCGGTGGGTAGGGGCGCGTTGACGTTCGGATCTGGCCCCAAAATCTTCACCAGGCCGTACTCGCGCCCGGTAATTTGAATCGGCTCCAGTCTGGTTTGCAGCACCGGCTGACCAGCCTCAGTCACCAGCTCGCTTTCCGCCAGCCGCACGGTGACATCGTCGTTGGGTCGCGCCCCGGCCAAAGATTGCAGCGGGCCAACCTGGCTACGCCCGTTCAGCCGCACCGGCACCAGGTTGCCATTGGCCAAAAAGCGCTCGGCCTGGGGGCTAAAGGCAACGTCACGGGTAACGGTGTCGACATAGGTTTTAGCCAGGTCGCTGGGCTTCCAGGTCAGCTTAAGGGTCTGGCCCACCAGTTCCGGGGTCGGGCCGTGCCACACCTCAAACCAGGCCCAGTCGCCGGGGTCAGCCGCGTACTCTGCTGCGCTGGGTAAGATCAGCCGCCCGTTCCAGGCCCCGTTGGGCCGCAGGTTGGGGGAACTGGGCAGGGGCTGCACCGGATAGGTGGCGATTTGGTTGAAGGGTTGGGCCTGGGCCAGCTCGTAGGTTGACAGGCTGGCGATCGCGGCCACACTGCCCAGCAGCACAACCAAGGCTGTAGATAGAGCCAGGCTCAGCCCGCGCCATCCCCGGCTAAAGCGTGGGAGCAACCAGCGGCTGGGCGACAAGACTATCATGGCAAGCTCTCTTGAAAGATTAGCGATCGCAGCGGTGAACGGTCTTTTTCAGGCTTAACCTGGCCAATTTCTTCACACTCAGACATTGGGTCAGCACGCAACCCGCTTAGGGTAGGCTATGGCCTCTTTATAGGAAACTTGTAAGCTCCCAGGGCTAGGGCAGTGACCTGAGGTTAAGAAAACTTATGTTATCTCGTCGGTCAAAGTCAGCGAATAGGCTCTTGCCCGCAGGGCCATCCTGAATTGAGCCCCAGAATCGGCCTTGGTACTATGGTCGTGGCTGGCGAGCGCACTACAGACCCATGACCAAACCTTCAAAGGGATCCAGATTACAGCGCTACGGGAAAGGGATAGCTGTGGGATTGGCCTCTGCCCTGGGGCTAATCATCCTCGCTGGCGCTGGCACCTACGCCGCCTTTCGGCTCAGCCCCTGGCCCTCGGCGCTGCTCATTCGCCGGGCCTTTGATGCCGAGGCTGAACAGGTTTCTGAAGCGCTAGAACCCTACCTGCCCAAGGGTGTGGCAGCGGTGCTAGATGAGCGCTACGCCCCAGGCCGCGATGCCTACCTCGATGTCTACTTCCCCGACAGTTTGAGCGAGGGCGAGAGGCTGCCAACGGTGGTGTGGAGCCACGGGGGAGCATATATCTCCGGCGACAAAGACCAGATCGGCCACTACGCCCAGGTGCTGGCCGGTCAGGGGTTCACCGTGGTGAGCGTGAACTACTCCATTGCGCCAGGGGCCAAATTCCCCACGCCCATTCGCCAGGTCAACCAGGCGCTGGGCTACCTGGTCGAAAACAGCGATCGCCTGCGCGTTGACCCCAACCGCATTTTCTTAGCGGGCGACTCTGCCGGGTCGCACATTTCGGCTCAGCTGGCCGTGGCGATTAGCGAACCCGCCTACGCCCAGCAGCTCGGCCTCACCCCGGCGGTCACTCCCGACCAGATCGCCGGCATGCTGCTTTACTGCGGCCCCTACAACGTGCGATCGGTCAACCTCAGCGGCCCGTTTGGGCAGTTTATGACCACCGTGCTGTGGGCCTACAGCGGCGATCGCAACTTTGCCGAAAACGACTACTTTGCCCTGGCCAACCTGAGCGACTACGTCACCGCCGACTTTCCGCCCACGTTCATTTCGGCGGGCAATGCCGATCCGCTGCTGCCCCATTCGACCGCGCTGGCGGAGCAGCTGGAGCAGCTGGGCGTCCCGGTTGAAACGCTGTTTTTCCCCTCCGACCACGAGCCTGGGCTGGGCCACGAGTATCAATTTGTCTTGGCCAGCGAGGCCGGACAGCTCGCCCTGGAGCGATCGGTGCAGTTTATGCAAGAGCTTACAGCGCCCGCAAGTTCGCCTGACACCTCACCGCAATAGCTGGTCGATCATACGGTTGGCCTGCGACTCGTAGCTGCCGCCAAACAGGGTGAAGTGGTTGAGGATGTGGTAGAGGTTGTAGAGCGTTTTGCGGGTTTTGTAGCCAGCATCGAGCGGGTAGGCGGCGTTGTAGGCTTCGTAGAAGGCGGCGGGGAAGCGGCCAAACAGCTCGGTCATGGCGATGTCTACCTCGCGATCGCCGTAGTACGTCGCCGGATCCAAAATTACCGGTTCGCTGTCTTTCGTCACCGCCGCATTGCCCGACCACAGATCGCCATGCACCAGGGCTGGGGCCGGGTCGTGGCCCGCCAGTAAATCCGGCAGCGCCATCAGCAGCTCGTGCTGACGCGGAAACCGACCGCCGCGACGGCCCGCCAGGCGAAACTGGTGGCGCAGGCGGTGCTCACGGTAAAACTCCAGCCAGGTTGCCGTCCAGGGGTTGGGCTGGGGGGTTGCGCCAATGGTATTCGTCTGGTGCCAGCCAAAGCCTTTTTCGTGGGTCACCCGGTGCATTGCCGCCAGGTCCTTGCCCATGCGGCCCCAGGACTCGCTGCCGCCGCCCAGCTCCAGCCACTCCAGGGCAATGTAGGCCGAGCCATCCACCGTGCCCCAGCAGATGGGCTTGGGCACCCGAATGGTCTGGCTGTCGTACATATCCTTCAGCCCCAGGGCCTCGGCCTCAAACATCGCCACCTGCGAAGCCTGGTTGAGCTTGAGAAAATACGACTGGCTGCCGTCGCTGACCTGGTAGGCCTGGTTGATGCAGCCACCCCCCACCGAACGCCTATCGACAATGGTGAAGGCGGTGCCGGTTTTAGCCGCAATGTGCTGGGCGATCGCAGTCCACATATCGACCAATCCTAAGCCGCAGGCTGAAGAGCAACCACCCCGTAGGCCTCAGCCGAAAGGTAGCTCTGGGCCGCCTGCAGCACGTCCTCTACGCCCAGCTTTTGAATATAGGCCGGGTAGTTGAGGCCTTCGTCAATGTCACCGGTCAGCGTGTGGTAGTAGCCGTAGAGCCCGGCGCGATCGCTGGGGGTTTCGTTGGCAAAAATAAACCGATTGGCCACCTGGGTCTGCACCCGGCGCAGTTCGGCGGGGCTAACCGGCGCTTGGGTGATGGACTGGATGTGCTGGGCGATCGCGGCCTCCACCACCGCCAAATTCTCAGGTGGCAGCTGGGCCGACACCATAAACACCCCCTGGTGGGCCAGAGTCATATTGCTACAGCTAATGCTGGTCACCAGCTTGCGGTCTTCGCGCAGGTCGCGCACCAGGCGCGAGGTCAGCCCCCGACCCAAAATCGAGGCCACAATATCCAGGCCGTAGGTGTCGTCGAGCTGAGCCACACCTGGTACTCGCCAGGCCATCACCAGCCGCGCCTGGGCCAGGGCCGCGTCGTGGTGTACTGCTCGCCGCACCTCAGTAAAGGGCTCCTCCAGGTCACCAGGCAGCAGGGGCTTAAACCGCTCCATCGAGTTGGCGGCATCGAGAGCCCGGCGCTGGGCCATCGCTCGCTCAAACCCTTCGGCTACCGTGGCAATCAGGGTTTCTACCGGCAGGTTGCCCACCGCCACCGCCGTCATGCTCTGGGGCTGGTACCAGGTGCCGTGAAAGGTTCGCATCTGGGCCGGGGTCAGGTTTTCGACTACCGCCGTGGGGCCGAGCACAGGTCGGCGATAGGGCAGGCGGTCAAACACCAGCTCCATGGTGCGCGCGTAGGTGCGGCGGCGAGGGTTATCGTCGGCGCGGCGAATTTCTTCTAAGATTACCGGGCGCTCGCGCTCAAAGTCATCGTCGCTGAGGCGTGGGGCCATCACCATCTGAATTTGCAGCGGGGCCAGCGCCACAAAGTCTTGGGGAGCGGTGGTGATGTAGTACTTGGTATAGTCCTGGCTGGTGGCGGCGTTGGTAAAGGCTCCGCGCTCTTCTACCCGGCGCTCGAACTCGCCACACTGGAGCTGCTGGGTGCCCTTAAAAATCATGTGCTCTAGAAAGTGGGCCATGCCGTTGATGGCGTCACTTTCGACCGCCGAGCCCACCCGCAGCCAGAGGCTCAGATTGACCACCTCCAGAGGCATTTGCTCAGCAATCACCGTCAGGCCGTTGGGCAAGCGACGGATAGTGGGCGAAACCAGGCGAGAAGGCAGATCAGCGGTTGCTGAGAGCAAAGCCATAGCAAAAATTTGCAACCCGAAAAAACATTGAGCTTGGAGAAACGTGAACCTTTGAATAGTTTAACGACTGAACCGTCTGCCTGACACGTTCCTTGTCAATGCCCTAACTGTTACTCACCGATAGAAATAGATTGCAGATCATTAACCCAAGTTTACAGAGGCCAGTCCGCGGCGGCACTTTTTAGTCTGGGAGCCAAAACGGCGGAACTAAGTGTCCCATTCTGGCGAAAGTATTGTAAATTCCTGGTATGCCGCCTGTTCCGGGGAGATTCTATGGGCACCTGGATTAAAGAGACAGACATTGCAATTTATCTAATGCAGGGAGGCTACTGGATCTCCCGCATCACCAAGTATCCATCCAGCAACAATCCCAAAGAGCAGGTGGTGAACATTGGCAGCCTCAAGTCGTGGTTCACGCGCAGCGACTACCCCCGCGCGATGACGGTGTCTATTGGTACGGGTGCTCCAGAACCTCAGCCCATGCCGCCGCCGCCGCCGCCGCCGCCGCCGCCGGGCAACACCATCAATGCCGCTGGTTTAGAAATCGTCAAAGGGTTTGAAGGGCTGAGCCTGACTGCCTACCCCGATCCGGGTACCGGCGGTGAACCCTGGACGATTGGCTACGGCCATACCTCTGCCGCCGGGCCACCCCAGGTGTATAAGGGCCTTACCATTACTCGCGCCGAGGCCGAAGAGATTCTTAAACGCGACCTGGCTAAGTACGAGAAGGCCGTGGCCAACGCGGTTACTCGCACCCCCACCAGCGATCAGTTTTCGGCCCTGGTGTCGTTTACCTTCAACGTTGGTCCCGGCAATTTTCAGACCTCTACCCTGCTGCAAAAGCACAACGCGGGCGACTTCGCCGGAGCCTCAGAGGAGTTTGGCCGCTGGGTCTACGCCGGGGGCAACGTGATGCCCGGTTTGCAGCGGCGACGTCGAGCTGAGCGAGCCCTCTACCGCAGCGAAAACTGGCAGCAGTTTATGTAGATTTTTTATGTAGACTGCAGGGCTTAACCTGGGCGGTTGAAGCCGAATTTTGGCGCTGGCGCGATCGCGCCAGCGCCAAAATTCGTGTATGGGGCTGACATCAGCCCTCAGCTGCGGGCTGAGTTGGGTCAGCTACTATAGAGAGCATTAAGAGCTGTGAATCACGGCCTCAGTGATCGGTACCCAGTGGGGAAGAATAGGCTGAAGAGAACGCCTTGCCCCACCCTCAGGAACCTGTTGCCGCCCAGGCTGGCTGGGGCCGGTGGCAGCAAACACACCTAGCCGCGTTGATTACCCCGCTGCGAATACCGTTTAGGCGACATTACTGCTTTGCACGGAGACGTTTTTGAATGGAAAGCTGAAGCCACTTTTGCCCCTAAGAGCCTGATGTATGACCGGTGATGGGATATCAACTAAGCCCAACCATGGAACGCCTGACGGGCATGAGCAGCCTGTAGCAGCTGGCCAGCCCAGCCCGCTAGAGACCTCTGAGCAGCATTTTTGTGATGTCCTCAAAACGATGTCTCTGGCAGGACTGGTGGTCGATCCTCGGGGCTGCATTTTGTTCTGCAACGACTACTTGCTCTCCCTGACGGGCTGGCAGCGCCAGGAAGTTGTGGGCGGCAGCTGGGTTGAGCTGTTCATTCCGGCTGAGCAGCAGCAGTCGCATCGGAGCCTGTTTGAAGCGGCGATTGCCCAGGGGCAGTGCCCAACCCACCATGTCAACGAAATTTTGACTCGCAGCGGCGATCGCCGCCTGATCGCCTGGAATAACACCCTCTCTGTCAGTGCCGATGACCGCATCCAGCACATTACCAGCATCGGCCAAGACATTACCGATCAGCGCCAGAGCGATCAGCGCCTTAAAGAAAGCGAACGCCGTCTTCAAAAGGTAGCGGCGAACCTGCCTGGGGTGGCGCTGCGCTACGTGTTGGCCGCCTCGGGGGCAGAGACCATCACCTATGTTAGCCAGGGCTGCACTCAAGTTTGGGAGCTCGAGGCAGCCCAGATCCAGCAGCGGCCAGCCCTGCTGTGGCAGACCGTTCATCCGGGCGATCGCGAGGCGGTGTGGTATTTGATTCAGCACTCTAGCGAAACCCTGACGCCCTGGTTCTGCGAGTGGCGCACGGTAACCCCCTCCGGGCAGAGCAAGTGGCTACAGGGCATGGGCCGCCCGGAGCGTCTGGCCAATGGCGACACAGCCTGGGATGCGGTTGTGCTCGACATCAGCGATCGCAAGCAGACTGAGCAGGCACTAGTCGATGCCCACCAGCAGATGCAGGCTTTTATCGACAACACCCCAGCCCTGGTCAATTTATTCGATGCCAATGGGCGCTATCTGCGGGTCAACCAGGCCACCGCCGACCAGTTTGGCCTTAGCCCCCAAGATATCCAGGGCAAATTCTTTGCCGATCTGCTGCCGACTCCGGTGGTCAACACCTTCATGGCGCGAGTGCGGCAGCTGGCTACAACTCAGGCACCCCTCACCGTCGAAGACACCCTGCTGCTCAATAATGAGCAAAAAGTCTATCGTTCCGTGCTTTTTCCGATCAGGGGCAGCGGCGACGACGGCCCCACCTTCGGCTCGGTAGCGACCGACATTACGCCCCTGGTAGAGGCCCAGCAGGCCCTGCATCGTCAGGCCGAAGAAGAACGCCTGATTCGCACCATCACCCAGCACATTCATCAATCGCTGGATGTCGACCAGATTCTGCAAACCACCGTGACCGAGGTGAGGCAGTTTTTGCAGACCGATCGGGTGCTGATCTACCGCTTTAACCCCGATCTCAGCGGCACGATGGTGGTCGAGGCGGTGTTGCCACCCTGGCAGCCCACCCTGGGCCTGACCATACAAGACACCTGCTTTCTCACCACCCCAGAGCTGGTCGACCACTACCGCCAGGGCCACACTCACCATATCGACAACCTTAGTCAGGCCGATATTGACCCCTGCTACCGCAATTTTCTGGCTCGCTTTCAGGTGCAGGCCAATCTGGTTGTACCGATCAACTGCGGCAGCGAGCTGTGGGGGCTGCTGTGTGTGCACCACTGCCGCGCCCCGCGCCTGTGGCAGCCCAAAGAGAGTGCTCTGCTGGCTCAGCTCGCTGACCAGGTTGCGATTGCCCTACAGCAGAGCCAGCTACTGGCCCAAACCGCCGCCCTGGCCCGTCAGGAAAAGCTGCTCAACAACATCATTGGGGCCATTAGCGACAGCCTAGAGCTAAACACGCTGCTGCAGCGGGCCGCCACCGAAATGCTGCAGACGTTTCAAGCCAGCCGCAGCCTGGTGATTCTCTGTCAGGCCACTGATTCGTATCTGGTGCACACTAACGCGGCCAGCGTGCCCGGCTATGACAGTTTGCAGGGTCAGGTCATCCCGATTGAGGGCAACCCCCACGCCCAGCGGGTGCTCCATCAGGAGGATCCAGTAGTTGTCGACGATGTCACCCAGGAGCCCGCTCTCGCTGCCAACCTGGCCCTGGCGCTAGAGCTTAAGATCGGGGCTATTCTGGCTGTCTCCATCCGCTACCGGGGCGTGGTCAAAGGCATTTTGAGCGTCCACCAGTGCCCTGGTCCCCGCCACTGGAGCGAGGATGAAGTCAAACTGATCAAGCGGCTGGCCGACCACCTGGCGATCGCCATTCACCAGGCTGAGCTCTATGCCCAGGCCCAGAGCGAACTGGCCGAGCGCAAGCGGCTAGAGGCCCAGCTGCGCTACGATGCCTCCCACGATCGCCTCACCGGACTGCCCAACCGAGCGCTGTTTTTAGAGCAGCTGGCCCAGGCCCTCGACCAGCTGCACCACCATTGCCAGGCCCCGGCCGCCCCGGCCTGCCCAACGCCAGATGCCCCCTCAACCTCCTGCTGCGATTCCGGGACAGATACTCGTTCCGAGTCGGGTTCCATTGCTGAAATGCCGCAGGCTAGACGCTGTGCAAATCACCAGTTTGCCCTGCTGTTTCTCGACCTAGACCGCTTTAAGGTTATCAACGACAGCCTGGGTCACGCCATGGGCGATCACCTGCTGCAGATCGTGGCCCAGCGCCTGCAAGACTGCCTGCGCCCGGTCGATCTGGCTGCCCGCCTGGGGGGCGACGAGTTTGTGGTGCTGCTAAACGACCTCAGCGATGCCGCCGTCGCTATCAGCATGGCCCAGCGCATTCACGCTATGCTCGAAGCCCCGGTGCTGCTTGAGGGGCACGAGGTCTTTATCCACGCCAGCATTGGCATTGCGCTCAGCTCTAAGACCTATACCGACCCCAACCAGGTGCTGCGCGACGCCGATATCGCCATGTACAAAGCCAAGGGCAGCAACCGCGAGTACGCTATTTTTGACGCCCCCATGCACACCCTGGTCGTGCAGCAAATGCAGCTCGAAAACGACCTGCGTCGCGCGCTCGAGCATGGGGAACTGCGGCTGTATTACCAACCCATTGTCAATCTGTCCACGGGTGAAATTCAGGGGTTTGAGGCCCTGGTGCGGTGGCAGCACCCCCGGCGGGGGCTGGTGCCTCCCCTAGACTTTATTCCCATTGCCGAAAATACCGGACTGATTACCGGCCTTGACCTCTGGACCCTAAACGAAGCCTGTCGCCAGATTAGCGAGTGGCAACAGCAGTTTGCCATCAGCCAGCGGCTCACCGTCAGCGTCAACTTGTCGGGCAAACAGTTTGTACGCCCCGATCTGATTCAGCAGATCGACAACGCCCTCGATCGCAATAACCTACAAGGGCGACAGCTCAAGATTGAGATCACCGAGAGCGTGCTGATTCAAAATGCTCAGCTGGCCATTGATCTGCTCAAACAGCTGCGCCAGCGCCATATCCAGGTCTGTATGGATGACTTTGGCACCGGCTATTCGTCGTTGAGCTACCTGCATCGCTTTCCCATTGACGTGCTCAAAATCGACAAGTCGTTTGTGACCACCCTGCACGACCCAGCTCCCTGCCAGGGCGACTATGAAATTGTCAAAGCCATTATTAGCCTGGCCACCAACCTCAACCTGACGGTGGTGGCCGAGGGCATCGAAACGGCCAATCAAGCCCACTATCTCAAGGCCCACCAGTGCCAGGGCGGCCAGGGCTACTATTTCTCTAAACCCCTGCCGGTGGAGGCGGCCACGGCTCTGATAGAGCAGCTCAACGGCTCACCCGCCGCTAAAACGGAAACGGCTTATAGGGAATCCACTGGGCCCACAGCTTCGCCAGAGTGCCACTGACAATGAGCTGGTTGAGGGCCTGGTTGAGCGCCTCTAGCAGCTCGCGGTTGCCGGGCAATACGCCAATGCCAAAGGGGTGCTGGGTGGGCAGCTGAAAGGCAACTCGCAGGGTGTTGGTATCGGCTTCGGCAGTCAGCAACGGCAGGGCGTCGCCCACCAGGGCATCAATTTCGTGTTGGGCCAGGGCGCGCAGTAGAGCCGATCGGGTCTGGTCTGACACCGTAAATGGTACCCATTCCAGGTCGGGCAGAGCCTCAGCGAGCCCCAATGAGGTACCACCGGCCAGGGCCGCCAAACGCTTGCCCGCCAGGTCTGACACTGTATGGATAGGGCTGTCTTCGCGCACCAGCACGGCCTCGTCAAAGCGACCGTAGGGCCGGGTAAAGTCGGCCCAGGCGCGGCGGTCTTGGGTAATGGCTTGGCTAAACCACACCACGTCGTAGTTGCCCGTGCTCAGGGTCGGGTAAAACTTGGCGGGCTCAACATCAAACCACACCGGCTCTAGCCCTAGCACCTCACCTACCGCTCGCGCCACGGCGGGTTCATACCCCAGGCGATCGCCCTCCTGAATGAAGCTCATGGGGCGAGCGTCAAAATCGCTGGCAATAATTGCAAGTTGACCAGGGCGAACGGTGGTGAAATCCATAAACCAGGCAAAGACCTTATGTTGTAAACGTATTGTGACACCAAACCCGGACTCCCTAGGGGGGCTGTCTCCCCCCAGAGCGTAGATCATGGCCCCATCTTTCCCTTGAAATCCCCCTCCTTTCATGGAATGGTGAAGAGAGTACTGCAAGCATGCCCGAGAGCTGAATGACTGTTGGTAACCCTGCCTCTGATCCGGCCTTTGCCCCGCTGCGCGACTTTCGACCGCTGTTGCTCAAGGCCCACAAGATTTTGATGGATGCTGAGAAAGACCGCTACGAAGCCAGCCACGGCGCGATCGCGACCAAGGGCGACTACCTGCGGCTGGTGCTCAGCCACGAGCAGTTTAGCTGGCTGCGGCCTATTTCTCAGCTGATTGTCCAGATCGACGAAGTGCTGATGTCGAAGCAGCCCCAGCCCGTGGAGCGTGGCCCCGAGCTGCTCAACCAGGCCCGCCACCTGCTGCACGACACCGAAATTGGCCAGGTGTTTCAAGACCGCACTCAAACCCTTGCCCGCAGCAACCCAGAAATGGCCGCTATGGCCCAGCGCATGGACGAACTCATGCAGCCCTACGGCCCTCAGCCCGGAAACAGCCCCACCTAATTGAGCGCGCCCACGTGCAGGCGACCATCCTGTGCAAAGATAAGAGGGTTGCAAACAGCAAGTTCCCACCTGGATACCAGGCGCTAGGGAGGACTGAGTAAGAGCGAGTGTGTGTTATGAACGTTGGCGATCGCGTCCGAATCAAAGAATCCGTAATTTTTTATCACCACCCGCTGCACCGCAACGAAGCCTTCGATGCCAAGGGCCTAGAGGGTGTGATTATCAATATTCTTACCGACTACAAGGGCCGCCCCATCAGCCCCAACTTTCCTGTGCAGGTTGAGTTTGAGGTTGAGGGAGCCAAGCGCCCTATGCGCGCTCACCTCAAGCGCGACGAGCTAGAAAGCCTTTAAAAGTCAAAAATTTACCGTAGAGCGGCTGTCTCAACTATTTGAGCGAGACGCGGTTCTATGTTGCCTGTTCCCGGTCAAGCAGGAGTTGCTCAGGCCAGAGTTCTTATGCTAAGTCCGCTTTGTCTACAGCCATTTGGGCTGGGCAAATACCGTTTGCCCCTACATAGGGCATCGGTTTGGAACTGGAGCGATGCAATTCGGATTGGATATCAGACCGGGCGACGGTTAAATAACCTCAACAGGTTCAGCTCCGATCGCATCTGTTCAAGATCGCGCTGGTTTTCGGCAGCCACCTGGTAATACCACTGGCAGTACTCCTCCAGGCTGGCCCGGTGCTCTAGCTCCAGACGAAACTCCTGGGCCGCCTGATGCAGCTCCAGGTACTCAATCGCCTCCTGGGTCGTCGCCAGCGATCGCGGCCTTAGGTATTCAAACATAGCTAACTGGAGCGCTGTAGCTCATCATAGCTTGCAAGTAGGGGCAGGGGGTGGATGGGTAGTAGGTGGGTAAGCGGGTAGGTGGGTTCAAACCCATCCACTCATCCACTCATCCACATTGCAACGCACCCAAGCACCCACGCCCCTACTCACCCACTCCAACTAGAGCCGCCACCGCCAAACAACCCCAGCCCAGCATCAGCACGGCACCGCCAACCGGGGCTACCGCGCCCAATAGGTTTTGTCCGGTCAGGGCCAGGGCGTAGAGACTGCCTGAGAAAATAGCGGTACCGGCGACAAAAGCCCAGCCTGCGACTGTCAGCAGCCCCGGCGCACCGAGACCCTGAACCAGCACCAGGGCGACCAGCAGCAGGGCCAGGGCGTGGTACATCTGGTAGCGAGCGCCGGTTTCAAAAATGGTCAGCAGGCGATCGCTGAGCTGAGCCCTGAGGGCGTGGGTGGCAAAGGCCCCTGCCGCCACCGAGGTACCGCCTAGCAGGGCTGCGATCGCCACAAACAGTCGAGCCGTTGTCATGGTTGCCCTTTCATCTAGCTGGCTGAAGGTTCGCGCACCGCCTCTACCAGGCGCGAGAAGTAGAACTGGGTTTTGGTCATCGCCCGCCGCTCAATGTGCCAGCCGTCGGCTTCCAGCGCCTTGATGATATCGGCCTCCCGGTGCAGATAGGCCCGCGTAGCCTTGCTGGGGCCGGGGAAAAACTCGCCCACCTTCTTCAGCGCGCTGTAGAAAACCGTCTTGGGCGCAAAGCTCATGATCAGACGCGACTCCGCCAGCGAACTCAGGTGGCTAATCATGGCCTGCACCTTGTCCTGCGGGTAGTGAATCAGCACGTCCAGACAAATTACCGTGTGATAGCGCCCAGCTAGCTCCTCCAGGTCTTTGACCTCAAAGGTGGGCAGGTTTTTGCCCTCTAGCGCCACCTCGGCCCGCTGTCGCGCCTCTTCTACCATTTTGGCGGAGATGTCGCTGGCGTAGACCTGAGCCCCCGCCTGGGCCAGCGGGATGGAGAGACTGCCCACGCCACAGCCCGCGTCGCAGCAGGTGAGCCCGGCCAGGTTGCCATCGGCCTCTAGCCAGCCCATCAGGGTATCAACGGTGCGCTGATGGCCCTTGCGAATGTCGAGCTGTACTTTGTTGACCTCACCATCGCCGTAGATGCGCTGCCAGCGGTCAAACCCAGTGGCGTTGAAATACTCACGAACTACGGTCTTATCGTCGGTGGCAGTCATGGGTGGGCTTTAGAGATTGCTAACTTCTGTAAAATTCTATGATGTTTTGCTGCGTCAAACCGCTCCGCAACGAAACTCAATCTTCCCCATTGCCCTGGAGAAATTCTTTGGACGACCGTGGCCAGAACTCGCTGGTGGCATGATGGGAAAGCACTCTCTAACAGCATAGAAGACCATGGCTACTCCTCCGGTTGCTCCTGCCCCTGTTGCGCCTGAAGTTGGCATCATCATGGGCAGCGACTCAGACCTGCCGACCATGGCGGCTGCCATTGAGGTCTGCGCCGAGTTTGGGGTAGCCCATGAGGTGGCCATTGTGTCAGCCCATCGCACCCCAGAGCGCATGGTCACCTACGCGCAAACGGCCCGCGATCGCGGCCTCAAGGTTATCATCGCCGGCGCGGGCGGCGCGGCCCACTTACCGGGCATGGTCGCCGCCCTCACCCCCCTGCCGGTGATTGGCGTGCCCGTGGTCAGCCGCACCATGCAGGGGCTCGACTCGCTCTACTCCATTGTGCAAATGCCCGCAGGCATTCCGGTAGCTACGGTAGCGATTGGCAACGCCAAAAACGCCGGGCTGCTGGCGGTGCAAATTTTGGGCACCGGTCGCCCCGACTTACTGAACCAGGTCGCCCAGTATCGCCGCGACCTAGAAGCCTCGGTACTGGCTAAACAGCAAAAACTTGAGCACCTCGGTCCCCAACGCTATCTGCAAAATCAGGGCTAGGGATCGCCAGCACCGGCCAAAGACTATGTTCCTTTAAGAATTTTTTGGGCAGGAATTTAACTTATCGCTAAGTAACCCCATGTTTTAAGGGCGAGTCCCATGACGCTGGCGCGCCACTCCACACGCCACTCCACGCAATGAAAATGAGGTTTATTTTCAGGGCAATCCGGGGAATGTAGTGCCTTCACAGGGTGCTATGTATCGCCTGATACAGATTGACGGCCTCAGAATTGATGGAATCAATTTGTTCCGTTCTATAGGCGAATTCCTCTGCCTGACAAATGTTGAAAATATCCAGGCAGATTGGCGTAGGTTTCTAAGGGTGTTTTAGCTAAGGTTAGCCACCCGTAGAGACTTGCTGCTTTTGCGTATCGGTTCGCAGAAATTATCTTTTCTGTGGGCCTTAGCTCCCATACTGGTCTGTCTCGCCGCCCTGGGGCTGAGGGTTCAGGTCTAAAAACGGTAGGCCGTGTTCACTGTCTGATTGTGTTGAAGGAACGTCTGTTGAGATGTCTAATTTAGTGTTGCGTAATCGTTCGAGGTTCCGAAAGCGGTCAAAGGCCAGTTTTTGGAATACCAGCGTGCCGCCCTTCGATAAGGCGATTAAGCGTCTGTTTGGCCGCGTGGGCGGTTGGGCTTGGGTAGCCTGCATTCCTCTGACGCTAATTATTTTGGCTACCTGGGGAGTCGCTGCTCAGGCGCAAGAAGAGTTGACCGCAGCGGATGTGCAAGTCACCCTCAACAATATTTGGGTGATGGTTGCTGCGTTCCTAGTCATTTTCATGAATGCCGGTTTCGGCATGCTAGAAACGGGCTTCTGTAGGCAAAAGAATGCCGTCAACGTCCTGACCAAGAACCTGATTGTTTTTGCCCTGGCTACCCTAGCCTACTGGTTCATTGGCTTTTCCCTAATGTTTGGGGCTAATGGCAACGGTTGGGTAGGCTGGGGGAGCTTCTTCCTCGGTGGTGCCCCCGAGCTCTATGGTCTAGGCCCCGATGGGCTCAACCTATCGAAAGATACGTTCTTTCTGTTCCAAGTTGCCTTCGCTGGTACCGCTGCCACGATTGTGTCGGGAGCAGTGGCCGAGCGCATCAAGTTTGTTGACTTTCTCATCTTTAGCATTCTGCTGACGGCTATTGCCTATCCCATCACTGGCCACTGGCTGTGGGGCGGCGGTTGGCTGTTTGAGCTTGGCTTCCACGACTTCGCAGGCTCTACCATTGTGCACTCGGTTGGTGGCTGGGCTGCCCTCATGGGTGCCGCATTTCTTGGCCCCCGCATGGGCAAGTACACCTCCGAGGGACAGGTCAGCGCGCTGCCCGGTCACAACCTGAGCATTGCTACGCTGGGCTGTCTGATTCTCTGGCTGGGCTGGTTTGGCTTCAACCCCGGTTCTCAGCTGGCTGCCGATTTGGCTGTACCTTACATTGCAGTGACCACTAACCTGGGTGCTGCAGCTGGCGGTGTGGCCGCTACGTTTGTCTCTTGGGCATTGAGCGGCAAGCCGGATCTATCTATGACCATCAACGGTATCTTGGCTGGTCTAGTATCGGTTACTGCTGGCTGCTTTGTCTTTGGCTATGCCGGCGCATTCTGGGCCGGTTTGATTGGCGGCATCTTGGTGGTGTTTGCGGTCGGCTTCTTTGACAGCATCAAAATCGATGACCCCGTGGGCGCAACCTCCGTGCACCTGGTGTGCGGCGTATGGGGCACTCTCGCCGTCGGCTTGTTTGCCAACCCCAATAACTTTACCCAGGGTGGTGAAGGTATTGCTGGCCTGTTCTACGGTGGTGGTCTAGCTCAGCTGGGTGTTCAAATCTTGGGCATTTTGACCATTGGTTTGTTCACCGTAGTGCTGTCGTCCATTTTCTGGCTTATTCTCAAGGCAGTGTTGGGCCTGCGGGTCAGCGCTGAGGAAGAGATGAAAGGGCTGGATATTGGTGAGCACGGCATGGAAGCCTACAGCGGCTTTCTGAAGGACACCACCGACATGACCGGTGTGATGTAGCCAACCAATTTAGGTTGAGGGCAACCAACTTCAACTACAGGGCCTGCTTAGCCATTCTGTTTAGAAAAAGGTAGGCCTTACTAAGCGTCTGAGTGTAGTACTCAGGCGCTTGGTTTTTAGTGGTTATAAACCTCAGGCAAAGATTGCTCTAAAAAGCCGTCCCATCGACTTCGCTGAGGCCCATCGACTTCGCTCAGGAACCGGCTGGGGCTGTTGTTATCGCTGGGGTGTCGTGCTAAAGGCACGGACAATTGATATAACTCAGGCTGAATGCCGATTTTGGCAAATGGTTACAATCTGCTTTAGGCATAGGAGGCACCTGGTAGGCTATGTGAGAGTACCTGCTGCCGATGCCAACAGGTTCCCTTTAGGTTCATTCTTGAACACCTGTTCACCCCAAACACCTATAGAGAACCTGATCAATCGACGGTTCCGCATCCTGAACCATGAGCAATTCCACGTCTGTAGTGGAAGAATTGCTAAGCGCAATTCCTCAGCTGAGACCCAGTCTCTATTTCAAAACTTCGTTAACCGCGTTGTCCCACGCGATGGAAGATCACGTGTTGGCGGGGACAACGAAGTTTTTGGTGATTGCCAGCTTTCAGCAGGAGCGGTTTTATCTGCAAGAGGCCAACCGCTACCTACGCATTGCCGAACTCACCGATCAGATTTACGTGCTCTCGGCTATGGGCACCAGTTTTGTCAGCCGCTCAGAGAACTACGAGACGATCGCCTTTGAAGCGGACGATACCCTCACCCAGGAGTGGCACCTGGTGGTGGTTGGCAGCGACTACAGCGCCTGCTTAATCTGTCGGGAGCGATCGCCCGTACCGCCCACCGAGGGGCCGCCCCTCGACCAAACCCGTCGGTTTGAAGGCATTTGGACCCAAGATCGCTATGTCACCCAGACAGCAGCGGGGCTGCTGCTCGATCGCATCGTGGGGTATCGCCCCAATCTGGCTGACAAAGTTGCGATCGCTCGCCAGCGCTACCTTGACCCTACCCTCATCCCTTCTGAGCAACTAGGCGGCAGCGGCGGCCCCGACCCCTTTACCCAGCGTCTGGTGACCTACCTGCAGGCGGGGCAGTACAAACTGCTCAAGGCCTATAAAGCCATTACGGCCCAGGAGCGGCGCGAACGCTTGGTCAACTCGATTACCTCAGTCGTGCGCCAGTCGCTCAACGCCGACGAGATCTTTGCCAAAGCCGCCCAGGAGCTGGGCCAGGCGCTGCAGGTCTGCCGCTGCCTGATCTACCCCTGTAGCGCCACCGACGCCACGGTTGAGATCGCCCACCAGCACCTCAACAACACCGTAGACTCGCTGCTGGGCGAAACCTGGCCCCTGGCCACCAACCCGCTGTTTGACTACGTTCAAGACACCAAAGAAACCGTTGCCATTGCCGATACCCAGGCTCGCGACTCGCCCTTTCGTCAGGAGCTAGAGGCCATTCGACCGCTGCTCGAGCGGTGGCAGATTCGCGCCTGGCTAATTGTGCCGCTCACCTACCAGGGTCGACTGGTGGGGCTAATCGAGCTGCACCAGTGCCAGCCTGAGCCCTACGAGTGGAGCGAAGACGATACGGCGCTGGTGGATGCGATCGCGACCCAGCTCAGCGTGGCTGTCATTCAGGCTGAAGCCTACACCAACCTGCAAGACCTGAACCAGCAGCTAGCCGCGCTCGATCGCACCCGGGCCAACCTGATTGCCATTACCGGCCACGAGCTGCGCACGCCGCTATCCACCATTCAGGTCTGCCTCGAAAGCCTGGCCACCGAACCCGACATGCCCAATGAGCTGCGGCAAATTATGCTGCAATCGGCCCTCGAAGACGCCGAGCGCATGCGCAAGCTGGTGCAAGACTTTCTCACCCTGTCGCGGCTGGAGAGCGGTCGAGTTGAGTGGAATTTGGAATCGCTTTCGATTCAAGAATGCGTCGATCTAGCCCTCAGCAGCATCCACAGCAGCCAGGACAACGCCGAAACTCCCAGCATTACCGTCAAAATTCCCAAGCAGGTACCGCTGGTGCGGGCCGACGGCGAGTGGCTGGTAGAAGTACTGGCCAAGCTGCTCGACAATGCTCAAAAATTTACGCCCGCCAACGGCAAAATTACCATTCAGGTCACTCGCTCTAGCCCAACCCACCTACAGGTCACCGTGGCCGATACCGGACGTGGCATTGAGCCCAGTCGCCTAAATGTTGTGTTTGACCGCTTTTATCAAGAAGAGGGGGCGCTGCGCCGCACCACGGGCGGCACCGGCCTGGGCTTAGCCATGTGTCGTCAAATTGTGGAAGGGCTGGGCGGCACTATTTGGGCCGAGTCGGCTGGCAAAAACAAAGGTAGCCAGTTTCACTTTACAATCCCCATTGCCCAGGGCAAGCTCGACGGGCGCAGCAGCCGGTCTAGCCGAGCGACAACCAGGCAGCCCGTTACCCTACCCGGCAACCCCTCGGTGCTCGTCGACGACTAACCGACCCAGACTGACCCGCTGAGCAGCAGCAGCGCCGGGCGCTAGCATGAGGACATGGCATGATATGAGCCATAGTCGGTAAGCCACAGCAAAGGATGGGCATGGGCGATCGCCAACCACCACATCAGTCGTCGTGGGCTGCTCCGCTGACGGAAGCTTGGCAACAGCTGCGCGATCGCGCCAGCCAGCTGCGACCTACCCAACAGCTCAGCCGCTGGTTCAACGTTGACGATGACAGAGTAGCCGAAATTTTAGCGGCGGTGCGTGAGCAGTTGCCCACCACCGAGGCGCTGCTGATTGGCAAGCCCCAGGCGGGCAAAAGCTCGATTGTGCGAGGCCTAACCGGAATATCTGCTGACATTGTAGGCCAGGGTTTTAAGCCCCATACCCAGCATACCCAGCGCTACGCCTACCCCTCCGAAGACCTGCCCCTGCTGATTTTTACCGATACCGTGGGCCTGGGCGACATTGTTCAGGCCACCGATGCGATCGTGGCCGAGCTAGTCGAAGATCTCAACAGCAGCAGCAAGGCCCGCATTCTGATTCTGACCGTCAAAATTAATGACTTTGCTACCGATACGCTGCGACAGGTTGCGGCTGCCCTACGACAGCAGTTTCCAACTGTGCCCTGCCTGCTGGTCGTCACCTCGGCCCACGAAGTCTACCCGCCCAGCCAGACTGACCATCCTCCTTACCCCCCTGGCCTAGAAGCGGTTCAGCGCCCCTTCAACGCTATTCAGGCCAATTTTGAGGCCCTGGTCGATCGCACTGTGTTAATCGACTTCACCCTCGACGAAGATGGGTTTGAGCCGGTATTTTATGGCCTGGAGGCCCTGCGCGACGCCCTGGCCGATCTGCTGCCAGAGGCCGAAGCCCAGGCGTTGTACCAGCTGCTCGACGAGCAGGCCGAGGCTGCCGATCAGCTGGGCAACCTGTATCGTGACGTGGGACGACACTATATTTCTGCCTTCGCGGTGATGGCCGCCACCCTGGCCGCGGTGCCCCTGCCCTTTGCCACCATGCCCGTATTGACGGCGCTCCAGGTCTCGATGGTGGGGCTGCTGGGTAAGCTCTACGGCCAAACCCTCAGCCCCTCCCAGGCGGGCGGGCTGATCAGCGCGATCGCGGGCGGCTTCTTGGCCCAGGCCGTCGGGCGCGAGTTAGTCAAGTTTATTCCCGGCTTTGGCAGCGTGATTGCCGCCTCCTGGGCCGCCGCCTACACCTGGGCCCTGGGCGAAGGGGCCTGCGTCTACTTTGGCGACCTGATGGGCGGCAAAAAGCCCGATCCGCAAAAAATTCAGGCCGCGATGAGAGAAGCCTTTACTTTGGCCAAAGATCGCTTCAAGGGCGGTGCGAGTGAGACAGCAACCTCTAACAGCCACGGTCCTTAGCCGCTGTGGCTAAGGACCGTGGCTGTCATCATGACGCCGTTTGCGCAGTACCGCTACACCCATGCCCACCAGCCCAGGCAGCAGCACCGGAGTTGGGACAGGGGTAGGTTCATCTATCACCAAATCAATTCTGAAGTCCAGACCTCCCCGTGGAATTGAGGCTAAATCTTGTGCAAAACCTAGCCGGAAAATAACTTCTAGCTGATTACCTGCCAGTATGTTGACCAATGGATTCTGAAGAAAGGCAGAACTTCCCAGCGGCACGAGTTTATACCCGATCAAAGAGTTTTGGCCTAGAGCGCCAAAATCGGGTGCCAAGAAGCTATAAACATCATCCCCGGAGGTGACATTGTTAAACTGCACCTGATCGGTGAGGGTAAATCGAATGGAGGCTTCATCCAGGTCTATATCCCAAAGGCCGCCAAATTGAGTCAGCTCACGGCCTGCTCCAACCACCACATCGGTAGGACCACGATCAAAGATAACGTCCCCTGTATAGGGAATCTCGTTTGTGGTTCCAGGCTCTCTGAGGATATTCTCAACGCTTACGGCGCTGTTAAGGGAAAACGCTTGAGCAGAGTCTGTCCACATGACACCCAGAGCCAAGGCGGCACCGACCCCAAGGCCGACGCTTATGAATTTCTCCTTCATCTGCTTCTCCGAAACGGGGGCTTTAACTACTTACGAGAGGCAGATGCACAGTCCGGGTAACTCGCGGGCAAACTCGCAGCCAGGTGCGGTTCATACTCCGTCCATGTTCTAACAAAAAATACGTAAATTTAGCCAAGACATGGTTAGAAAGTTTACCAAGCCTTGACAAAACAATCAGGATTTGGAGGCGATCGCCTCTGGAATGAAACCAATCGCCTGAACCGCCGTCTAGAGGGCCTGAGCGGGATAGTTGGCGATAAAAGTACGCAGGCGTGTCAACGGATACAGAGTGTTGACCCGATTCAATTCACCCTATAGGCAGAGAAATGTCAGGAGACCTCGTGAGAGCTGCTCCCGCAGGCGTGGATAGCCCTAGCGTTAATTTGCCCAGCCAGGCCCGACTGCTGCTCGATTTGCAGCGGGTCAACAAAATCGCCCAGCGACTGTCGGGATGTCTTGAGGTCGAGACCATTGCCCGCATCGTTACCGATGGCCTGGTGCACCAGTTTGGCTGTGCCTTTGCCCGCATTTGGGTGGTCGAATCCGATACAACTATGCTGCGCCTGGTCGCATCGTCTGGGCTATACACCCACACTAATGGATCCTTTGCGAGGGTACCGATGGGAGCCTACAAGGTAGGTAAAATCGCTCAAAACCGGGTACCTTTTCTCAGCAATCGTCTGGCGGAAGAGGCCTGGGTCAAAGACCGCGACTGGGCGATCGCCAACAATATTCAAGGGTTTGCGGGCTATCCGCTGATGACGGGCGATCGCGTCATTGGCGTGCTGGCTACCTTTAGCCACGGCCCGATGGCCGCAGAATTTTTAGAAGTGCTGCAGGTGCTCTGCATGACGGCGACCATCGCCCTCGATGCCGCCCTTCAGATAGACGCTCGGCCAGCGGGGCGCAAAACCAGCCTAACCGCCCGCCCTACCCTATCTGACCAGCTGGCCCACCTGCTGACGACGACCACGATGGCCCTGGTCGGTACCGAAACGCCGCTGCTCGACTCGGTGAGCTACCTTTTTCTACGCCTCGGTGAGCTGCTCAATGAGTTTCACTGTGACTACGCCCGGCTGGTGTACGGAGCTACTGACGTTAGCCTGGAGGCGATCGTAGCCCTACCGGCTCAGGCGACTTTTGCCCAAGCTGGCTCTGTGGCGAGTCAGCCGCAAAATGCGGTCGGGCACTGGCGATCGCGCTGCCACCAGCTCCGATTTATGGCCACCTGCCTCGGGGGTAGCCTAGACACTGAACCCGGCCCTCAGCAGCAAATGGTGCAGCTCAGGCTGAAAGCACCCTACAGCAGCGAGGAGCCGGGCGACAACGTGAGCATTCAGTGCCGCGAAGCCCTGGTGCAGACAGCGCTTACCTGCCTGGCCTACCGCGCCGGGCTGACGGTGTGCGACCCCTCAGAGCCTGAGGCCGTCGTAATTACCGATAGCGAAACCGTGGCCAGGGTCGCCGATCGCGTGCTCTGGGTGCGGGTCACCGCCTCCAGCCCGCCTCCAGCCCAGGTTGCCGCCACTATTGACTGGGCCATCACCGCCGCCCAGCTGCGTCAGGTCGTGCGTCAGGTGCACACAGGGCAGCTAGTCGAGCCTGCCGTGGCCCCAGGCTCCCCTCGCCCCTCGGAGCGTGAGCGCGAAATTATGGCGCTATTGGCCCAGGGGCTGCGCGATCGCGACATTGCCACTCAGCTCTACATCAGCGAAAGTACAGTAAAATTCCACATCAATAACAGTCTTGCTAAGCTGCAAGCCAAGAATCGCTATCAGGCCGTCTACCAGGCTGCCGTTCATGGCTGGATTTAACCTTCCCGATGCGGTCGTTGTGTCTCAGCCCTCACCCACGATGGGTACAGTAAGCCTACAACCGCGCTCCATCGTCCTGTTAGGAATCTAAACCCAATGGATGATCTGACTAGCCTACTCATTCAAGTCTTAATTGCTCTGGCCTGCGCCTTTACAGCCAACCTGCTCATTCCTCGCCGGGTGCCCGGCAAACTCCTGGGCCTGGTGCTCATTGGCCTAGTGGGCGTGCTGGTGGGTCAGTGGGTCGCCAACTACTTGCTCCAGCAGTACAACTTCACCCTGCCCTTGCTCACCTGGAGTTTTCAGGGAGTGCCCCTGGTGCCGTCGATCATTGGCTCTGTCATTGTGCTTTACCTGGTAACGGCATTTCTTAGCTGGGGTCGCTACGGCAACCGCTAGGCCAACCAGGCACCGGCACTGGTTGACAGACCTATGACCCAGGGTTTCAGGTAGCGGGCTTGAGAAACCGTCGGCTACCTTATGTCACAGATTCATGCCATACCAATCGTCCATACCGCTAGCGCGGCCCCCCAAAAACAAGCACAGTCATAGCCGTCCCCTTCAACTTCGCTCAGGGAATGGCTATTTTTAGCCTAATTGTCCATGCCACATTCGCGATATAGACGATCAGGCTCAGGCCGTTCTAGCTGCTGTAGCGCTCTTCAGCCCAGGGCTCACCCCGATGATGGTAGCCGTTGCGCTCCCAAAAGCCGAGCGCAGGCTGCGCTAAAAACTCAATTCCATTAATCCACTTCGCGCTTTTCCAGGCGTAAAGGTGGGGCACGACCAGCCGCATGGGGCCACCGTGGTCGGGGGGCAGCGGCGCTCCCTCTAGGGTGTGGGCAAAGAAGTTTTCTGGTCGAGCGAAGTCGTCTAGGGCAAGGTTTGTGGTGTAGCCGCCATAGCAGTGCAGCATCACGTGGGTTGCAGCGGCATCAACCTCAAGCGGTGGCATCAGATCGGTAACGCGAATTCCCCGCCAGGTCACATCCAGCTTTGACCAGGTGGTAACGCAGTGAAAATCAGCGGTGAAGTCGGTTTGGGGCAGCGCCATCATATCGGCCCAGGTAAAGGTTTGAGGCGCAGCCAACCCGGTAATCGTCAAAGACCAGTCGGCCTGATCGACATGCGGGGTATCGCCGTAGGTCAGCACTGGAAAACCCTTGGCCAGGTGCTGCCCTGGTGGTACGCGATCGGCCAATTCTGGACCTGGTTTTTGAAAAAACTTACCGGCCATAAGGTACCTCGCGAGTTAGGGCAATCCTATTGTCGCTTAACTCCGTCTGGCCGAAAATGCCCATTGGGAAGGTTCAGAGCCTGATCCAACCGCTAGAACCCAATCAACCCCAAGTCATGAAACTCGGCACTGCTGAATAGAAGCATGAATTTGGGTCAGGGGAAATAGCCGTTTTCACCTGCACAATATATCGACTGCGCCTATTTCCATTGCTGATTCATGACAGTCTTAGGCAGCCAAATCGCGAATGAAGCGCTTGAGCCAGTGGCGCGATCGCACATCTACATAGGCTTTGCAGCGCGAGCATTGACGAATGCCTCGCACCCCAATGCGAAGCAGGTGTTGATTGTTGCAGTGAGGACATTGGTGGCGTTGAGTCATAGCTATTTCAGGAAAACCTGCACCGAAGCATTAAATACATAGCCTTAAGCGAGATCACCTCGGGGGTTGAGCCATCTCGATACGATCATTCTGGCGGGCTGTGCCCGCCTATCAAGAGTGCCCAGAGACAGTGTTTGAATTGTCTCTAAAGCCAGAACTATGCCCTTTAAAATAACTGCACTCTGACCGTGGTCAGAGTGCAGCAAATACCGGATGCACCAGCCTGTTTTGTTTAGTCGATCTCTGACCCAGCAGCAGTAGGCAGTTCAGCCACTGTCACCCGAGGAGCCACCATAATATGAGCGTAGAGCGGCGACGACTGCCCTGCGGCTAGCACGGTTGTTTGCACCTGGCTGGCAACCGCCACCGTTTTCGCATCGTAAACCTGAGTAGCCAGCTTAGGATACAGACCAATACCGATGATAGGCACTAGCAGACAGGCAGCTACAAAAGCTTCGCGAGGACGAATATCGAGAATGTTAGGTACCTTGGCGACGACCTGACCCGCATCGCCGTAGAAGATGCGGCGCAGCATGGAGAGCAGATAAATGGGCGACAGCACCACGCCAACCGCAGAGCCAATGATAATAACGGTCTTAAAGGCAGTGCTGTAAACGTCGCTGGTAGCCATGCCCAAGAACACCGCGATCTCGCTGACGAAGCCACTCATGCCGGGTAGAGCCAGCGAGCCCATAGATGCTGCCGTGAAAAAGGCAAAGGTGGTGGGCATTTTGCGCGCCATTCCGCCCATATCGTCCATATCGAGGGTGTGAGTGCGCTCGTAGGTCACCCCAGACAGGAAGAACATGACCGCCGCAATCAGGCCGTGGGAAATCATTTGCAGCATCGCGCCGCTCATGCCCAGGGTGGTGAAGGCCGAGCAGCCAATCAGCACAAAGCCCATGTGGGCTACCGACGAGTAGGCCATGCGACGCTTGAGGTTGTCTTGACCAAAGGCGGTCATAGAGGCGTAGATGACATTGACGACGCCCAGAATAGCCAGGAACGGCGCAAAGTAGAGATGGGCATCGGGCAGCATCTCAATGTTCATGCGGATGAGGCCATAGCCCGCCATCTTGAGCAGCACCCCAGCCAAAATCATCGATACAGCCGCAGGGGCTTCGCTGTGGGCATCGGGGAGCCAGGTGTGCAGCGGAAAGATAGGCAGCTTGACAGCAAAGGCGACCAAGAAAGCCGCGTACATGAGCAGCTGGAAGGGGAGGGAATAGTCTTTCTGAGCCAGTTCGGTCAGGTTGAAGGTGACGGTATCGCCATAGAAGGCCATCCCTAGGGCAGCAACCAGGATAAATATAGAGCCGATCGCGGTGTAGAGAATAAACTTAGTGGCGGCATAGTGGCGCTTTTGGCCACCCCAGATGGAGATCAGCAGGTACACAGGCACCAGCTCCAGCTCCCACATCAGGAAGAACATCACCAGATCCTGGGCCAAAAACACACCAACCTGAGCGCTGTACATGATCAGCAGCAGGCTGAAGTAAAGGCGAGGCCGACGAGTCACGTTCCACGAGGCCAGAATAGCCAGCGTTGTCACCAGACCACTCAATACAACCAGAGGCATGGCCAGGCCGTCGGCCCCCAGCGACCAGGTGAGGCCCACCTGGGGCACCCAGTTGTAGCGCTCAACCAGCTGTAACCCAGACTGGTTGAGGTCGTAGAAGTTAAAAAAGGTGTAGAGAATTAAAGAAAACTCGATGAAGCCAATCCCTAAGGCATACCAGCGCAGGGTTTGCCCATTGCGATCGGGCAGCACGGGTATAGGCAAGAGTGCCACTAGGGGCAGAATCACTAGGGTCGTCAGCCACGGAAATTGCTCGGTCAGCATGAGAATTCGCGTGAGTAATATTACAAAACAGCCAGTGCATGGGGTTCCGGTTTTGGCGTCTGACGTGAGGCGGACACACATCCCTTGGAGGGGCCATTCGTTGAGAAGGGCCTGCCTCTGCTGTTCGCGGCGGCCTGCCCAGGTCGGAGGACTTCAGCGAGCGAGTCGTTGCTTCAGAGACAAGACGAAGGAACCGGAGTGCAAGATTGATAGAGAGATATACCTATCTTTGCGCCCGTCCCCAGTATAGGAAACTTAATAAACATTTGATACGTAATTTCCGGCCAAAATCGCAAAAGATTGACATTAAAACGCCTGACATGAAGGCTGTGCAAGCGTTTGAGGTCGATCTCACCCTTTAATTAATTAAAGTGAGTACTCACATTTAGGTATGTCAATGCATCAAAATCTTAATTATTGCAACAGTCAGCCCACGCCCCCAGTATTTAGTGGCACGACTGCCGAGTGCCCTGGTTTTGGGCCTGTTTCTGCGATCGCGCCCGCCCCAAAACGACGCAGCTATGCGCCTCAGCCCTATCGGACAACCGAGTAGGAGCAAACAGTTGTTTGACCTCACGAGATACCTATCTCTGATTTGGGGATTTTGAATCTGGCTTCAGCGTCAAGATATCTGCAGACCGCCGCTGGCCTAGGCGGCTAGCGAGACGCTGGCTCCCTCTGTCTCTAGAGCCAGCACCTGAGCCGTTACCGACTGCCCGCTCTGTTGCCAGGCGGCGGCCATTGCATCACGTACCTGAACGGCAGCTTGAGCAGGGGCCAGGGCCAGCAGAGTAGGACCAGCGCCACTGATGACTAAACCATAGGCCCCGGCCTCGATCGCCGCTGTGGTTACGGTCTCATAACCAGAAATCAGGGTTTGACGATAGGGCTGGTGGATGCGATCGCCCATTGCAACCCGCAGCCAGTCACCCCGGCCCGTCTCCAGCCCCCGCAGCAGCAGCCCCAGGTGGGCGGTGTTAAAAATCGCGTCAGCGCGGCTGTAGGTGGCAGGCAGCACCTGGCGAGCCGCAGCGGTAGACAGTTCAAAATCTGGAATGGCAACGACAGGGGTAATCTCCTGATGCCAGGGGATAGGGCAGAGGGTGGAGGAACCGTCATCGTTGGCGACGGCGAGCTGACAGCCGCCTATCAGGGCCGGTACAACGTTGTCAGGGTGCCCTTCCAGGGCAATGGCCATCGCCACCAGGGCCGCCTGGTCGAGCGGCGACTCGCACAGCGCGTTGGCCCCCAGTAAACCACCGACAATGGCGGTTGACGAGCTGCCCAGGCCCCGCGCCAGGGGCACATCGAGGTCGATTGCGATCGCCACCGGCGGTACCGTCAATCCCCTCTGATCAAAGTAGCTGGCAAACGCCTTGTAGGCCAGGTTAGACCCATCGGTTGCGACCCGGTTGGCCTCTAGCCCCCGCACCTCGATTGCCACCTGCCCCGCGGCCGGGTCGAGCGTGAAGCGAAAGCGATTGTAGAGAGTGAGCGCTGCGCCTAAACAATCAAAGCCAGGGCCAATGTTGGCGGTGGTGGCAGGCACAGTCACAGACACAGATATAGGCACCGCAAAAGCCTCCGGCGGTTATTAAGACCATCAGGCCAAGGATAGTATCACTTTTTGAGGTTGACCTGGAGACACAACACAAGGCGACACACCTCAAGCGACATCTTCCTGCCCGTCTCTACAATGGGAGACAGGGAATAGTTTGAGAGACGTAGCATGACCCTTAAGTCACTGATTCGCGCTGCTTTAGGAATAGGTTTTGGAGCTGGGATGGGCGCGCTAGCAGCGATCGCCCCGGCCAGCGCCGAGCAAAATGCCGTCGATTCTACGGTTGAACCCGTTGCCCAGGAGCCCGTTGCCCAGGGGAACGAGGGCACGCTAGTGCTGCCCTTTACCGACGTATCGCCCGACCACTGGGCCTACGAAGCCTTGCTCAACCTGGCTGGCACCTACGGCTGCGTTAGCGGCTACCCCGACGGCACTTTTCGCGGCGAAACCGCCGTCACGCGCTACGAATTTGCCGCTGGTATGGATGCCTGCATGAGCGTAATCTCGAACCTGGCGCAGCAGCAACAGGCGGAACACGATCAGGCCGTACAGTCTCTGATCCAGTCTATGGAGCAATCCCTAGTCGAACTGCGGCAGCTTGAATCTGACCTGCCCGAAATACCCTAAAACGCAGGAGACCCCGATTTCTCTACCCGCCAGTCTCAAGAGACTATGTCGCAGGCAAGAAACCGGGGACCTGGGTACTTATCAGAAGTCTTCGCGGGCGGCGATCGCTCCAGCCACCCGTTCGATCACCTCAGTCACGGGCAGCGCCCCCAGTTCGCCCTGGGCACGGGTGCGAATGTTGAGAGCATTGGCCTCCAGCTCCTTCGCGCCGACCACGGCCATAATGGGCACCTTGGCCTTTTCGGCATTGCGCACCATCTTACCGAGGCGATCGCCGCTGGCATCTACCTCCACCCGTACGCCTTTGGCCAGCAGCTGATCGGCTACCAATTGAGCAAAACCCAGCTGCTCCTCAGTTACCGGCAGCAGGCGCATCTGCACCGGCGCTAGCCACAGCGGAAAGTCACCGGCATACTCCTCGATCAAAATGCCAATCAGCCGCTCCAGCGAACCAAACGGAGCGCGGTGAATCATCACCGGGCGCTGGCGCGAGCCGTCTTCGGCCACGTACTCCAGGTCAAAGCGCTCGGGCAGGTTGTAGTCAACCTGGACCGTGCCCAGCTGCCACTCGCGATCGAGGGCATCCCTAAAAATGAAGTCCAGCTTCGGCCCATAGAAAGCCGCCTCTCCCGGCGCTTCGAAATACTCCATGCCCAAGGTCTGCACGGCTCGCCGAATGGCCGTTTGAGACGCTTCCCAAACCTCATCACCGCCAATGTACTTGGTTGATTCAGGGTCTCGAAAGCTAAGCCGAGCCTTAAAGTTCTTGAGCTTCAGGCTGCGAAACACCGAGAGGATTAAATCCACCACTTTGAGAAACTCGTCGTCGAGCTGCTCAGGGCGCACAAACAGGTGAGAGTCATCCACCGTAAAGCCTCGCACCCGAGTCAGACCACCCAGCTCTCCCGACTGCTCGTAGCGATACACCGTACCAAACTCCGCCAGCCGCAGCGGCAGTTCTCGGTACGACCTGAGCTCGCTCTTATATATCTGGATATGAAAGGGGCAGTTCATGGGCTTCATGACAAAACCCTCCTCCAACCGGCGGGCCTCGTCATCGTCGGCCATCAGCGGAAACATGTCTTCCCGGTAGTTCTGCCAGTGGCCAGAGATCTTAAAGAGGTCTACGCGAGCGATGTGAGGGGTGACAACTCCCAGATAGCCCCGCTTGGTCTGCTCTTCTTTAAGAAATGTTTCTAACGTAGAGCGCAGTACCGTGCCCTTGGGCGTCCACAGCGGCAGGCCCGGTCCCACATCGTCAGCAAAAATAAACAGGCCCAGTTCCTTACCCAGCTTGCGGTGATCGCGGCGCTTGGCCTCTTCGCGGCGACGCTTGTACTCCTGCAGCTGCTCCGGCGTCTCCCAGGCGGTACCGTAAATGCGCTGGAGCTGGGCGCGGTTCTCGTCGCCGCGCCAGTAGGCCCCGGCCACACTCTCTAATTCAAACGCCTTGGGGTTGAGATCGGCGGTGCTGGCAACGTGGGGGCCAGCGCACAGGTCCCACCACTGGTCACCCAGGTGATAAAGAGTAATAGGATCCTTCAGATCCTGCAAAATTTCGAGCTTGTAGGGTTCTCCCAGGGCCTCAATGCGGCGCTGAGCCTCATCACGGCTAACGGTTTCCTCAACGACCGGCAGCCCCTTGTTGATGATTTTGATCATCTCCTTTTTAATCGCTTTCAGATCCTGCTCGGTGAAAGGCTCAGGGCTGTCGAAGTCGTAGTAGAAGCCATAGTCAATCGAGGGGCCAATGGTGACTTGGGCTTTAGGAAATAGAACCTGCACTGCCATCGCCATCACATGGGAGAAGGTGTGGCGAATACGCTTGAGGTCCTCTGACTCACTGGTGCGAGGTAGGGCAATGGGAGCGCTCGATTGAGGGGCAGACAAGTCAGTTTGAGCCATTGGTCAATGCTGAAGGCAAAATAAGGATTTGACCTCTAGTTTAGCGACTATTGGGTAAAGCCAAAGTCAAGCTAGCGATCGGGAGTACGGTTATCTACCCTTTGGCTAAGGAAATATCTGCCTCAACTGGCCGCTCGCTTAGGTACACTAAGGGAGTGATGACCCAGTGAATGATCCACAGCCATCACTTACAGGGCAAGTACAGTCTAGGATTGCGCCTTTGCATTCTTGTGCTATGCTGTGTTCCTGAATCCAGGGTTAATGCCTGCGCAAGTTTCAAGGGTGTGCAGATTCCCCCGGTTCAACGTTCTGAAGAGCTTTTTAAATCGAAAATATGACTGAAGCAATTGCCGACTTAGTTGTCGCTCACCCAATGGTGAAATTTCAGCGCCAAGTTGAGTCTTTAGTTAAGAAATCCAAAGTTGTAAGCCCCAGCGACCCCATTTGGAAAATCGCTTTCTTGTTTGGCGACGACTGGGCCCATTGGAAGCAAGAACTAGAAGAATTCGACTTTTCTACCCAAGATCCAATTCAAGAGCTGCTGGCGGTGCAGTCTTGGGAAGAGGATTAATTTAGAGGGTTACAGATGCTGGTTAGCTCAGCTCTAAACTCGCTTTAGCTAGCCAGCTCAAGCCCACCGTCGTGACTAGTCACCCTGTAACTAATCAACCATCGACGTCATGTCGGGCTGAAGCTTAATACGTACAAGAATGGTCGTGATATTGTCATGGCCATTTTTTTCGTTGGCCAAGTCAATAAGCTGGGCGGCACCGCTAGGCAGGTTAGCCTTAGAGCTCAGCAGATCGGCAATGTTGGAGTTGGCATGGCGCTCCAACAAGTCGTTATCGCTTAGCCCATCGGAACACAGCACTAGCAGGGTATCTTCGGTAATTTCGTGGTACGCAATGCTGGGTACCAAGTCTTCTTTACTCCTGGGCCCTAGGGCTTGAGTCAGCTGGTAGGCATCGGGACGGGCATAGGCCAGGGCTGGCTCTACACCCCGGTTGATTTCTCGCTGCCCCACCTCGTGATCGAGGGTCAGCTGCCGCAGACCTAGGCGTTTACTGTAGCTGTACAGGCGGCTGTCACCAACATGCACCACCGCCATGTCTAAGTTGTGTACCAGCACCATCACCAGGGTGGTGCCCATGCGACCGACCCCAGAGGTTGCGTTTGACTGGTTGATATCAAAAATGGCCTGGTTCGCAGCAACTACGGCCTGAGATAGGGTGTCTTGGTCGGGCAGACGATCGCCGCTCCAGTGCTGGGTTAAATACTCCCGCAGCGTGCGTACCGCTAGCTGGCTGGCCACTTCTCCCGAAGCGTGGCCGCCCATACCATCGCAAAGAATATAGAGCCCCTTAGCCCGCAGCACAGTGCCCTGGGGGCCGCCGACCTTGTGGAGCTGAGTTTGGGTAAAGAACCAGTCTTCGTTATGGCGGCGCTGCTGGCCCACGTGGCTTTGGCCGGCATCATCGAGGTGAGCCAGCTTCATGGGCAGTATCATCGTTGGGGCTTCGATCAGCCCGGTGCCATCGTCTTCCGGCAGTTCTTGGGTGTCAAAGGCTGTGTCAGGTTCTAGGTCACGGTCGTCGGCAACCGTTGGGCTGGCGATCGCCAGGTCAGACTCAGCAGCAGGGGCAAAACCATCCGCCTCAGCATCGTCAACCCACTGGGGAGCAGCACCTTCAAAGCCGGGCAGGGGGTAGTCTTGGGCAGCTTCGGCGAGGGTGTCTTGCACGTGCTTGATGTCGGTGACGGTGCCCTCTACCAAATCGTTGACCAGGGTTTGCACATTGAGAGGCAGCTCCTGTCCACGGCTGAGCATGGTTTGCCACATCTGCCCCAGCACCTGCAGCGGCAGGGGCGACTGACAACCAACGGCGTCGATTTGCGTGAGACAGAGCAGGCTGTTTTCATTCAGGGTTAACCGCGCGGGGTTAAGCAGGGTAGCCTGCCCCTGCCACGGAGCCAGAGCCTGCCACAGCAGCGTCGTTTCAAACAACCACTGAATATGCTGCAGCGGCTCATCGATCGCTATCCAGCCCATTGACAGAGGCAGCCAGATCGTTCGATCTTCAATCAGTAGGAGAGTGCGCTGGGGCGTTCGCCAGGCGTGGTGCAGCTCAGGAATGGCCGGAAAATAGTCGGCCTGCAGGGCCAGATAGGGATAGGCCTCAGGCGGCACCCCAGCCGCTAGAGGATGGGTGGTCGGATTGAGGGCAGGCGTTTCTAGCCAGGCCGACTGTAGTGACTGTAGCGGAGAGTTGGCCTCGGGCTGACAATCGATGACCATCAGGGGCGCGGCGCTGGCCGTCCCCAGCGGGGTAGGTGAGGCAATCAGCTGATAGCGGCGATCGCAGTCAAGGTAGCCGTCAAGGCCTAGCTCATCTGGGGCGATTGCCGTCATCCCTGGAGCAGGAATATCAATGACTCGCCAGCGCTGAAGTGTCTGGCCACACTGCTCGCAGGACCGCTGTGAATCGGGGTTTTCAAACTCACAAAAGGGGCAGGTTAGCATCCTAGCGGTGATCCAAAAGTAGTCCAGTCAGCCAGCATGTTGGGGCCATCACCCTAAGTAAGGTCAAAATTAAGCACTTCGCTGGAGGCTAAGACAGGCTTTTACACAACGGTTTGATCCACCCTACTGGTAAAACGGCGGGGGTATGGCATCTTTAAGTATGGCATGGGTAAACCCCAAAGCAGCCCTACCGCAAGCCCATGGTAGCCTACTGCCCCTGCCATAACATGCTTAAACCAGCGATTCTTGACTTAAACCAAAGCCAGCACTCAAAATCAGCTCACTGGGTAGCCGAGGGCATACCTTTTAAATTTGCAGTAGCCCCTGGCGTTCGTCGGCTGTAGCAGAACGCCACTGCCCCGGTTGTAGAGTACCCAGCTGCAGGTGAGCGATCGCCATCCGCACCAGCCGCAGGGTAGGGTGCCCCACCGCAGCCGTCATGCGCCGCACCTGACGGTTTTTGCCCTCCTGGAGGGTCATTTCTAGCCAGGCTGTTGGAATGCTCTGGCGAAAGCGAATGGGCGGGTCGCGCGGCGGCAGCTCCGGAGCGGTCGCGAGTTGTTTAACCTGGCAGGGCCGCGTGCGATAGCCCTTGATCGTCACCCCCTGGCGGAGCTGGGCCAGGGCGGCGGCAGACGGTACCTGCTCGACCTGCACCCAGTAGGTGCGGGGGTGGGCAAAGCGCGGGTCGCTGAGCCGATGCTGCACTCGACCGTGGTCGGTCAGCAGCATCAGCCCTTCGCTGTCGCGATCGAGACGCCCCACCGGGTAGACATCCGCCACCGGAACAAAGTCTTTGAGGGTAAGGCGAAGCTCAGTGGTAGAGGCGGGGGGCGTTTTGCCCTCGCTAAACTGGCTGAGTACGTTGTAGGGCTTGTAAAACAAGATGTACTGATACGCCATAGTGGCTACGGGTCACAGATAAGCAGGACGGGGTTGAAGCTGCCATCGCCCCACCGATCGCAGCTTCTGGAAATACAACTGCTGCGATCGCAGCATGAACCTCTGACTAAGCGCTGCAACATTTCATTGCAACTCTTGTGGAAATGTTGAGAAACTACAGCGGCCAGGGTCAGACCGATATGCTGAACTCTATAGGACTGATTGTGGCAGGACAACACCATGGAATTCGGGAATAAGTATCGCTTCGCTTGCACCCTCACCTTTGGCGACATCTATGGCCAAATTATTGCCTGGCTAGTGATTTTGTTTATTAGCCTAGCGGCATCTCTGGCCCTGATGGGTGCTCGACAGCCTGTGGTCGCCCTGGCTACCGTCGGGCTCATTTTGGTGCTGTCGCTGCCTTTTCTACTGTTTGCCTTTGTGACTACGTTGTTCAACCATATTGAGTTCGAGCCGGTAGAGTCTAGCCAGGCGGCCCCCAACCGCCCGGAGAGAACAGTGAGTTCTACCTCCCCGGCTCGCGCTTAAACGGCTCTATTCTGCCGCTTCGTCTGGGACAGGGGCTGGTTCTACGATGCCTGCATCCTCACCACTGGCCCCTGGCGCAGGCGCACCCTGGCTTGACATCTGCTCAATTTGATCTTTGAACTGAGCCGGAGCCAGCGCAGTGGCCTGCGTAAAGAGGGCCTGGGCGGTATCGGCGTCGCCCTGCTCTTGCAGGACCAGGGCCTTGGCCAGCACCGGACGAAAGTCTTCGGGAGCGGCTTCAATTGTCTCATCGTAAAGCGCAATGGCCTGGTCAGGATTATTGGCTTCCACATGCACCTGCGCCAGCAGCAGCTTTACGGACGTCGTGTCAATACCGGTTGCTGTTCCGTCTGACTGCAGCTGATCGGCGGTTTTAAGGGTATCTTGCAGCAGCCCAATGGCGGCCTGGGGACGTTCCTGCTGCACCAGCAGCACCGTTAACCCCTGTAGCGCGTTCATGTTGCCGGGCTGCTGGTCGAGCACCTGACGATAGGTTTGGGCCGCCCCTTCTAGGTCGCCCAGCTGCTGTTTGGTTTGAGCCAGCAGAACAGCGTAGTCGGGCACGCCTGGGTTGAGTTCGACCAGTTTTTCGAGGGGGCCAACCACCCCGTTAATATCGCCTAACTGAATGCGCGCATCGACCAGGCCCTGTAGGGCCGTTTGGTTTTCGGGCTCGCGCTCCAGCACCAGCTCATAGCCTCGGGCTTGAGCTTCTAGCTCGGCCTGCACGGCAGCGGGATCGGCGGTGGGGCTGGCATCGGGGGTGCTGCTGGCCCGGCGATTTTCATTGCTGCCCAAAATTGGCAGCAGCGACAGCGACAAAAAGGCCGCCAGAGCCAGGGTGAGAACAGTGCCAACCAGCCAGCGATTACGGTTTGCGGTCACGGGTTTACCTCATCAGGGAGCAGCGGAAATGCGATCCCCAAAGTCAGGGGCGATCGCAAACGTTATATAGTTTCAAACGAGTTGCAGGTAAATGATTCTAGCGCTTTGACCTGCGGCTAGAGCTGAGCCTCAGGGTCAGCCCCAGGATCCAGGGCTACAGTAGCAAAGAAGTTGGCAAAAAGCTCAGAAACAATACGGATTGCTAACCGTCAGCGATGGAAACTTAAGATAGCTGCTTTGGCCATTGGAGTAACTGCCTACAGGCTTTACTGCCCCAGATGTAAAGCTCTTGACAAGTTGCGTAAACCGCTTAAATATTTGCCCCGACCATGTATATGAGAAGGCGAATGTTACGCTAGGCTTACAGGCTAAGTCATGCGCGAAGTTACCGTTGCGCCAGGTGGCTAGTTCATGTTGAGAGGGAGATCGGTGGTGTCATGGGTTCTACAGAGCAAGACGCTTCTAAGAGCGACTTTAAAGCTGCTAAAGATGGCCTCGACCAGGGAACGGCACCTGCCGCCGAGCGGCCATCGCTAATGTCTCCTCCCCAGCGCCCGGTACGCCCGGTGCGCCCTGCTGCTGCCCCTGAGACTAAAACCAGCGTCACTAAGACGAGCGCAGCCAAAACGAGTGCGGTTGGTGTTAAGGCCGCGCCCAAAGCCTCAATGGCCGAGCCCGCTAGCCAAGCGGCCGTGGTCGAACCCCCTGCACCCGACCCTGCCGCCTATCGATATCAGCCCATTGCACCCCCCAGTGAACCCATGCAGTACCGGGCCATTGGTCTGGTACGAGGCACCTACGAACCCAGTGAAGCCGACCAGCTCAACCGGGGCAATCTCACCACCGAAGACGGTCACGTCATTGATTCGGTACTGCTGGGGCGCATTACCAGCCTAGTGAAAAAGCACATCGACCTGACTGTACCCCACCTGTGGGTGGTGTACCCTCGCACCCGCCGCGAACTGGATAACGACGACCAGGATTTGCACCTGCAAATTGTTGGCGTTTGGGAGCCTGAGACCTTAGGTTTGCCCGGAGAAGCACCCGGCAGCGAGGATAACGACACCGACGCAGCCGACGACACTCATAACGAGAAACCAGATCTTAAAGATCTGCCCCCCGTTGACGACAATTTCTTCTCGATTCGCGGCGAGGTGGTGAAGTATACGCCAGAAGATCAGTGTATTGCGGTCAAAATTTTGCAGGGGATAAAACGCACCCCAGGCTCGTCAAAGCCGTTTAAGCTGCTGCTGCACGGCACCATTGAGGGGCGTACGGTCGGTTATTTTTGGGACTTTAAAGTCAGGCGTGAAGCGAAAGTGTTGGTGCTGAGCGAGGCGACAATGGTGGGCATTGTACCGCCCAAAAAGCGCGCCAAGGGCAGCGGTGGCGGCAGCGGTCCGCGACGCGGCGGCAGGCCGAACATGCGCGGTGGTCCTGGCGGCAGCAGACCACCAATGCCCAGCCGTCGCCCTGCGGGAGTCAAAGGCAGCGATACGGATACTCGTTCTGAGTCGCCCGAGCGCCCTGCAAGTCGCCCCAAAAAGCGCGAGAGCAGCCCCGATTCATTCCCCGAATAGGCGAACCTCAACGGTCGGCTTAGCCGCCCAGCGCATCCTGGGGTAAAAACGCTCGGTCTTGGGGAAGAGGCGCTACGGGTGCCGCCAGCTCAAATTGCCCCCCCTCTATCCAGGCTTTAAGCTCATTGGCAACCTGGCGGGCTAAGAAAACGCTGGCCAGTGGTGCCGTGCGCACGGGCTGCCCTTCGATGACAATGCTGCCCGACTTGAGCTGAGCATAGCTAACCAGCCCGAAGGTGGGCCGCACCCGACGAGGAATGGAAAAATCCATCACCGGAGCCACAATATCGGCGTCCTGCACGGCGCAGTGAGCCGCCACCTGCTCGTTCAAAACGGGGATGGGTACGCCCACGCCCAGCATGAGAGATGGACCATAGCCTTTGAAATAACAGCCCCGCACCCACTCGGGGCGCATTTGTTTGGCGTCGCCGATTAGCGCCAGCGTCGCCGCCGGGCCAATGGGGGTGCGATTGGGCAACCGCCGCTGCAGCGGAAAGTGCTGGGTGCCTTCCCAGGCAATGTAGCCAACGCCGCCACCAAAGAAAATGCGGCTGCCGATGCCGATGGCCTCCAGATCGGGGTCATTCAGCAAGGGCGACAGCGCCCCCGGATTGGCGTAGACGGCATTGCCCAGGCGCGGCTGCAGCGGACCGAGGTAGGTGGAGAGGGTGCGATCGCCCCCATTCACCCCAACGATAAAGTTTTGATACAGTCCTCGGGGGCTGAACAGGTAGAACTGGTTGATCGTATCGCGGGTAATGGTGGTTTCGAGCGCGGTGCGGGGGTAGCAGTCGGTACCGTGCCCCGTTGCCTGTAGCGGCACGCTGCGCCCCGCAATCAGGTCGGCAATCACGTGGCCGCCACCGTGCTCGCGCACGGCTTCGGGGTCACCCAGGTCAGCACTGCGGCCGGCCACGGCGGGCTGGCTCGCCCCCAGGCACACATCCACCGCGCCAAAGCCAGCGTAGGCGGGTACCCCATCGAGGTAGCACTCTAGCAGCTTGATGGGCGGGTCGGTGTGGCCCAAGTTGAGCATCGCCCCCGACGACTCCATCGGCTCAAAGGTGCCTGTGACAACGACATCCACGGCAGCGGCGGCGGCGGCAACGCCCTGCTCTTTAGCGTGAGCTTTGAAGGCTTCGGCGGTTTGCACCACCGCTTTACCCTGGCGAATTTTGTCGTTAATGCCGTCGATGGTGCGCATGGGCTGAGCCTAGGAGTTATACCAAATCCTGAACGCACAGGCTGTAGGGGCGTAGCATGCTACGCCCCTACGGAGTTCCTGATTGTGAATCGGGTTCTACTAAATCGGATTTCGGATTAGAGCTGCGCCGCAGCCAGAATAGGCTGCCCATCAGCACCGAAGGGGCCAGCAGTAGGGCTATGACAACTGCCAGAGCCGAGCTATTTTGCCCTGGAGGAAAGTAGACCAGCAGCGGCGGCAGCGCATACTTAATGAAGGCCGCAATGCCCCCCGAGAGCGCAATGACTTTAGCCACAAAGCTGAGATTTGAGGAATCCATAGGCCTAGAGCTGTGATCCCTCCGGCGATCGCCGCACGTTGAGACAGCACCACTCCTGCCGTCGCCAGAGAGTGGCCACCACCCAGCCGTGCTGCTCTAGGGTATCGGCCACCAGCTTCGACTGATCGAGCAGAATGCCGCTGAGAATGCCCCAGCCGTCAGCGGTGACAATGGTGTGCATCTGAGGGATGAGGTCCATAATTACCTCGGCCAGAATGTTGCACACAATGCCATCGACCGGGGCATCGATCGCCTGGGCGATCGCATCCAGACTGCCGTGGATGAGCGGCAGCTGCTCCTCAGTCAGGCCGTTGAGGGCGCGGTTGCCTACGGCTGAGTGCACCGCCAAGTCGTCAACATCTGCCGCGTAGGCTTTTTTTGCCCCCAGCAGCAGCGCCCCAATCGAAAGAATGCCAGACCCGCAGCCAATGTCGGCAATGGTGACGTCGGTTTTTTCGTAGGTGAGCCGCATTTCCAGCGACTCCAGGCAGAGCTGAGTGGTGGGGTGGTTACCAGTGCCAAAGGCTACCCCTGGGTCGAGGCGCAGCACTAGCCGATCGTTGTCGGCGGGTGGCTCTAGCCAGGCGGGGGTGATCAAAAAGCGATCGCCAATCGGCTCGGGCTGCCAGTGGTCTTTCCAGCTTTTTGACCAGTCTTCTTCATCGATCAGATGCCAGCTAATGCGGGGCAGCACCAGGTCGCTGCACAACGCATCTTGCTTAATCAGCAGCGCCAGAGCCGATAAATCGAGTAGTTCTAGCCGATGCTGCGGAAAATAGGCCTGAACCACACAGGACGAGCCCCGCTGCTGGGTTGAGGTACCCTGGCTGCCAAAGCTGTCGAACCGCCAGAAGACCGTATCTTCTAGAGCCGGATCGCACAGTACTTTTACTTCCCACCAGGTGTTGACTACGGCCATCTAGGGGCTGCCTCGCAACGATTAAACTTAGGCTAACGCGCCATCTCTGCTCTCTGCGGTTCTGACCGTAATCCTGTAGGGTGGGCGCGGCCCACCATCGCTGTGCGGCAAAGGCCAAGCGCTGTTGCCGCACCCATCCTACAGAGTTCTTGAAACTAAAGGTTCACTGTATAGGCATCGCGAATGCCCGGCACCTTCAAGATCTCATCCAAAATGCCCTCTGGCAGAGGGTCATCGAGGCTGAGCGCCATCACCGCGTCACCGCGCACAATTTTGCGGCCCACCTGCATACTAGCGATGTTGACGTTAAAGCTGCCCAGCAGCGAGCCAATTTTGCCGATAATACCTGGCATGTCGCGGTGCAGGGTAAACAGCATATGCTGAGTCGGCGGCACGTTGATGGGAAACTCATCGATATCGGTGACGCGAATTTCGCTGCCCCCCAACAGCACCCCAGTCACCGAATGTTCGCCCAGGTTGCCTTTAGCAGAGAGATTCAGAGATCCGGTGTAGTCGCGAATGTCGGCATCGCGAGTTTCGATCACGTGGATGCCGCGCTCTTTGGCCTCAATGGAGGCATTGACGTAGTTGACCCGCTCCTGCAGCGCGTGGGAGAGCAAGCCCTTCAGCGCCGCCACCATGATCGGCTGCGTGTCGCCCCCGGCAATGTCGCCCTGCAGGCGCACGGTCAGCTCTTCGACTCGACCACCGGCTAGCTGCCCCACCAGGTTGCCCAGGGTCTCAGCCAGCTGTAGGTAGGGGCGCAGCTTTTGCATCACCTCGGGGCGCAGACCAGGAATATTCACCGCTGATCGCGCCGGTAGCCCCAGCAGCACGTCGCGAATTTGCTCCGCCACATCGATGGCCACATTCACCTGAGCTTCTTCGGTAGACGCACCCAGGTGCGGGGTGAGAATGACCGCCTTGTCCAGGTCGCACAGTTCTGACTCGCCTAACGGCTCAGATTCGTACACATCCAGCGCCGCGCCGCCAATGGTGCCCTCTCGCAGCGCCTTGGCCAGAGCCGCCTCATCAATGATGCCGCCGCGAGCGCAGTTGATAATGCGCACGGTGGGCTTCATCGTGGCCAGGGCTTTTTCGTCCACCAGGTGGGTGGTTTCGGGGGTTTTGGGCAGGTGCAGGGTGATGTAGTCGGCCTCCCGAAAGAGCAGGTCAAGATCGACCAGGCGACAGCCCAGCTGCTCGGCGCGATCGGCAGAGATAAAGGGGTCGTAGGCCAGCAGCTTCATGCCCATGGCCCGCGCCACGGTAGCCACATGGGAGCCAATTTTGCCCAGACCCACCACGCCCAGGGTTTTCTTGTAGATTTCGACCCCGGTAAAGTCTTTGCGCTTCCACTCACCCGATTTCACCGAGCGATCGGCGCTGGGAATGTAGCGCGACATCGCCATCATCATCGCCAGGGCATGCTCAGCCGCCGCAATGGTGTTGCCCTCGGGCGAGTTGACCACCACAATGCCGCGTCGGGTGGCTTCGGGTACATCAACGTTATCGACCCCAACCCCGGCCCGACCAATAATCTTCAGGTTCTGACCCGCCTGAATGACCTCCTTGGTGACCTTGGTGCCAGAGCGAATCATCAGCGCGTCGTATTCGCCGATGGCCGCCACGAGTTCCTCAGGCGACAGGCTGGTGTTGACATCGACCTGAGCAACCTGGGAGAGAATGTCGAGACCCGCTTGATCGATAGGGTCGGAAACGAGAACCTTGGGCATGGGTCAGCCATAAAAATGTCACAGGGATCTACTTTACTGCAAAGACGGAGCGGGGCATTAGTGTGGAGAGTACTCTTGCCAGTCTTCGATCGCCCGAAAGCAGTCAGACAGCACGACGTTCGAGAACAGAAATCCTTCGGGATCGCTGAGGCGCAGGCACTGGAGGGTATCCCAGGTGTCGCCTTCCAGGATGACCCAACCCTGGTCGATATGAGGGTTGAGGGCGGTGCGAAGGGTGGCCCAGGTGGCAGAATTGCAGAGCGATCGCACCTCATCCCCGCCGATCCCCTGCTTTAGCCGCAGCCCTACCATCAGCCGATCGAGCAGCTGCTCCATTGGGGGCGTCGGCGGCTCACGGTAGATTCCTTCGGTAGCCTGAAAGGCTTTTACCCATTCCGCGTAGGTCGCAAGCGTTCTGGGACGACCGACGCGCTGGTGCTGGGTGTAGCTGGTCGCCCCCAGGCCAAAGCCGTAGTAGGGCTGATTGCGCCAGTAAGTCAGGTTGTGCTGACATTGGTGCCCTGACTGGGCATAGTTTGAGACTTCGTAGTGGTCATACCCGTGGGTGGTGAGGAATTTTTGGGCGCGTCGGTACATGGCCGCCGTTTGCTCGTCGGTAGGCAGAGGCGCATCGCCGGGCTGGTAGCGCCTGGCGAAGACGGTTTGGGGTTCTACTGTCAGGTCGTAGACCGACAGGTGGTGGGGATGCAGCGCCACAGCTTTGTGCAGCCCGGTTTCCCAGCCGACCAGGGTTTGGTGGGGCAGCCCAGAGATTAGATCCAGGCTCCAGTTGGGCATAGCGACCTGGTGCAGCCAATCGACGGAACGCAACACATCGGCAACGCGGTGGTAGCGCCCGCTGCTTTCGAGTAGGGCATCGTCTAGCGCCTGCACGCCCAGGCTGATGCGGTTGATGCCAGCGGCTAGATAACCCTGTAAATGTTCCAGATCGAAGGTGCCTGGGTCCATCTCCATCGAGATTTCGGCTGTGGGGGCAATGCCGAAGTGGCGATCGAGCTGGGTGAGAATGTGCTCAAGCTGGGAAACGGCGAGCAAAGAGGGAGTACCGCCGCCAAAGAATACGGTTTGCAGCGGCTGCTCATTTAGCTTTGGGGTCGCTGCAATTTCTGCACAGAGCACGTCCACATAGCGCTCGACGGTACCTGAGGTCTCGCCCCGCCGCTGGTTGCCCAGTACCGAGATGGGGAAGTCGCAATAGAAGCAGCGGCGACGGCAGAAGGGGATGTGAACATAGGCGGAGGCGGGAGACTTGAGCTGTGTATGACTGCTTGTCATAGCCCGTACCTCGAAGCGAGAGGCCGGGATTTGCAGCCAGATCTACCGCTGGGGACATTTCGATTGTCCCCAGACCCCCTCGACCAGGGGCGTTCCGCCGCCCTGGACCCGACGGACGTATTAGGCTGTGGGCGGCATGTCGCGCTTCGCATCGGTCTCAGCTTGTAGGTGATCGGTGGAGACATACCCTATGTAGTGGTCCAGGCGTATATCAGATCACGCTAACACCATCTCCAACGTTGAGGCGTTTGCCCCCCTGACTAGCGATGTTGGTATTAACCGCCAGCTTGTAGAAGTGGTTAAATCGCTGGGGCGGTGCCCAGTCTGGCAACGCGGCTGTTCGCTGCTGGATAAAGGTCTTTTGAAAGCCAGGGGTAGCCTCTCCGGTGAGCGCATCGCGGGTAGGCACAATGCAGCGCTGGCAGGGGTTGATGCCCGCCAGCACCACATCGCCAATGGTGAATTGGACAGGGCTACCATCGGCGCTAAAGAGCTGATCTTCCCAGAAGGGGGGAACGCCATCGATCTCAAGGTTGGTGCGAAAGCGACGGCGGCTTTCCTCCAGGGTAATGTCGTACCAATCGGCGACAGCCTGCAATGAGGCGGTGCTGACCACCGTTGGCCCTACCGCTTGAGTATCGTCTGGAAAGCCCAACTCGCAGTTTTCTTGCAGGGTGATGGGCTGCTGAAAGTAGTCGGCTAGCCAGGTTTCGAGTTCTAGACGCTGCTGCTGGAGATGAAACGACGATGGAGAATCGTTGCCAGCGCTCGCCAGCGTGATCCACTCCCCATCCTTAGAAAAAGTCGATCGCAGCTGATGAATAACGGCATTGCGCTTGCCGTTGATGACGTGGCCCTGGCTATCGAAGAGAGCGTAGGTGCGATCGCCCGCCAGCGCTCCACTGCCCAGCACCGTTGCCTCAGCCACCGAAACCCCATCCAGCGACTTGACCGGAAAAATATCAATGCGAGCTAAATAAGGCCTCATTTGCCCCTGCAACCTCGCCAATCGATGCCTCAGCCATCATAATCGCCCAAAATCCAAAATCTAAATTCCAAAATTAGCCTCACCACCATTCCCTGTAGCAAAAAAAAAGACCCCCGAGTTAGCTATCCTCAGGGGTCCGAATCAGGGTGCATCTACCGTTCCCATCTCCTGAGACGGCAGCCAAATTCCGGGGAAATACCCAGGGTTCACGGATACTTGAAACAAAGTGGCTATGATCTGGGGGCTGTGTGAATTGTTGACATTTGCTCTATGGCTAGCCCTGTGACTTCCCCTAAAATCCAAGATTTTCCTGCGGGCACCTCCTCGCAGGTCGCGCCCCTGGCACCAGGGGTCTATATTGTTGGAGCCGGGCCGGGCGACCCAGAATTGTTGACCGTGAAAGCCCAGCGGTTGCTCAGTCAGGCGGATGTCATTCTCTACGCCAACTCTCTGGTACCCCAGCAAATTTTGGCCTGGGCTCGTCCCGATGCCGAGCGCATTGGCACCGCGACCATGACCCTGGAGAGCATTCTGCCGCTGATGATTGAGCGCGTACGGGCAGGGAAATCGGTCATTCGGCTACAGTCGGGCGATCCTAGCCTGTACAGCGCTATTCATGAGCAAATTCAGGCGCTGGCAGAGGCAGAGGTGCCCTTTGAGGTCGTTCCGGGGATCAGCGCCTACCAGGCAGCGGCGGCCAAGCTGAACGCCGAACTAACTATTCCGGGGCTGGTGCAGTCGATTATTCTCACCCGCATCAGCGGGCGCACCCAGGTGCCCGAGTCCGAGGACTTAGCTTCCCTTGCCGCCCACAAGACTAGCCTCTGCCTCTACCTCAGCGCCCGCCATGTAGAAGAATCCCAGGAACAGCTGTTAAAGCACTACGAGCCGGATACTCCGGTGGCGATTTGCTTTCGCGTCGGCTGGCCTGATGAGCAGATCGTTGTCGTCCCCCTGTCAGAGATAGCTAAGACCACCCGCGATCGCGACCTGATTCGCACCACGCTCTACGTCATCAGCCCGGCGCTGCGGGGGCAAAAGGTCAGGTCGCGCCTCTATAACCCCGAGCACACCCACCTGTTTCGGCCCCGTGGTTCTGCTGGCTTCGACTCCGCTCAGCCAACGGAACTCGACTCCGCTCAGGGAGCGGAGTCGAAGGGAGCCTCAACCACAGCTGGCAACAGAATTTGAATCTGCTCCGTGAGCGGAGTCAAAGGGAGCCTCAACCACGGCTGGCGAAAGAACCTGGCTCCGTTTTCTGAGCGTAGCTGAAGCAAGCCTTGACCAGAGCTGGTTCTAGGCTTAGAGTAGGCTAATTAAAAAATTTGAGCCTCTAGGGTTCCGGCTTGGCTGTAGGGCTAAGCGGCTGGTCCAAGAGAGGCAGGTTGGTGGTTGAAATCGCTAACTACACGGCGGGATAAAAGCCCGGGAGATCCAGAGAGGTTGAGGCTTCAACGTCTAGGTTTCCTGGGCTTTTCAGCTTCTTTGTTTAAGACTGCGATTTACTTGGCATACTGCACCCCTGCGAGGCTCGACCCATGACTGAATCTGCTAACGATCCCGTATTTCAAAGCCCTAACGGCCAATCTTCTGAGGCCCAGCGCGCCCTGGAGATGGAAGCCCGCCTGCCGATGACGGGCTGGCAGCAGGAGGTCTCCCAGGGGCTGGAGTACGGCCTGGAGGCGGCAGAGAGCATTCGCGATCGCACCATCCCGACCTTCTCTCGCGGCGAGCTGCCCCACTACGCGGGCATCAACACCTTTCTCAAAGCGCCCTACGTCGAAGACGTGCGCCGGGTAGGTGAGTACGATGTCGCGATCGTCGGCATTCCTCACGACAGCGGCACTACCTATCGCCCCGGCACTCGCTTTGGCCCCCAGGGCATTCGCCGCATTTCGGCCCTCTACACCCCCTACAACTTCGAGCTGGGGGTCGACCTACGCGAAAATATCACCCTCTGCGATGTCGGCGACGTGTTCACCATTCCAGCCAACAACGAGAAGTCGTTTGACCAAATTTCTAAAGGCGTGGCCCACGTATTTGCCTCCGGCGCATTCCCAATTCTGCTGGGCGGCGACCACTCCATCGGCTTCCCCACGGTGCGGGGCATCTGCCGCCACCTGGGCGACAAAAAAGTGGGCATCATCCACTTCGATCGCCACGTCGATACTCAGGAGACCGACCTGGATGAGCGCATGCACACCTGTCCCTGGTTCCACGCCACCAATATGGCCAACGCCCCGGCCAAAAACCTGGTGCAGCTGGGCATCGGCGGCTGGCAGGTGCCCCGCCAGGGGGTGAAGGTGTGCCGCGAGCGGGCCACTAACATTCTCACCGTCACCGACATCACCGAAATGGGGTTGGATGCAGCAGCCGACTTTGCGATCGCCCGCGCCACCGACGGCACCGACTGCGTCTGGATCAGCTTCGACATCGACTGCATCGACGCGGGCTTTGTACCCGGCACCGGCTGGCCCGAACCCGGCGGTCTGCTGCCCCGCGAAGCCCTCTACCTGCTCAAGCGCATCGTGCAAGAGACTACCGTCTGCGGCATTGAAGTGGTGGAAGTGTCGCCTCCCTACGATGTCAGCGACATGACGGCGCTGATGGCCACCCGCGTGATCTGCGACACTATGGCCCACTTGGTGAAATCGGGCCAGCTACCCCGCCGCGAGAAGCCGTCGTACATTCACGAAGAGGCGAACATGAATGTTGATGAGCCGTGGCAGTAGGTGAACTAACTCTAGCGTCAATGGTCCAGTAGGTAAGGAAGATGAGGTGCTGAGAATGGTGAGGTGACAGAAAGCAGCCCTATCCATCTTCCCCATTGCCTCATCTTCCCCGTCTCCTCACTCTTCACTTCCCTGTTATGCACGAAACTGACATGACTAAGGCGCTGATTCTCACCGTGCGCGACTGGTGGGAAGCTCAGCCGGGGCAGCCTGCGATTGAGAAAGTTCACCTGACCGTGGGTAAGTTTACCTGCGTAGAGCCGGTGGGCCTGCAGTTTGCCTTTGAGGTGCAGACCAAGGGCACGTTTTTGGACGGAGCCGAGCTGGTGATTAACGAAACGCCGCTGATTGCCTACTGCCACGACTGCCAGAGCGAGTATCGGCCCGAAATTGGCCTACAGTACGCCTGCCCCACCTGCAAGTCACCGATGGGCGACATTCGCTCAGGGCGCGAGCTGAAAATCGATCGGGTAGAGTATGCAGGAGCGATCGCCCAACCGTAGGGTGCATAGCGCTAAGGCGCGGCTTCGCCTACGCGCAGCAATGCACCGCCCGATGTCTGGACATAAAAGACCGAAACTCACGAAGAATTCTTTGGCAGTCCTCACCCTTAGCCCCTCTGTAGGCAAGGGAACTAAAGACCCTGAAGCTTCCTGCACACACACGCTGCCCCTCCAAAACCCAAAATCGCCAATTCACCTCCTCACCATGCACCAAACCTTTGACGCTGCTCTAGGAATCGATCTGCTCCACGTCAACCAGAGCGGGGCCGACCACAACCGCGCCCACTTCGACCGCTGGGGCATCACCTGCATGAACATCATGAGCAGCCCTGGGGCGGGCAAGACCGCGCTGCTAGAGCGCACCCTGGAGGGGCTGCACCAGGAGCTAGCGATCGCCATCATTGAAGGCGACATGACCACCGAACTCGACGCCGATCGCCTGCGCCAGTACGACGTGCCGGTTATTGCTATCAACACGGGGCGATCGTGCCATCTCGACGCCAAAATGGTGGCGGGGGGCCTCCATACCCTGGAGCATCAGCACGATCCAAATGCCATTGACTTGGTACTAGTTGAAAACGTGGGCAACCTGGTGTGCCCCGCCGAGTTTGAAGTGGGCGAACATGCCAAAGTCGCCCTGCTCAGCATCACCGAGGGCGAAGACAAACCCCTTAAGTACCCCATCATGTTTCAGGAGGCCGACTGCCTGCTGATTACCAAGGTAGATCTGGCCCCTTATCTGGATGTCAGTATCGAGCAAATTGCCGCCAACGTGCGGCAGATGAACCCCGACTGCACCATTATTCCGGTGTCGGCCAAAACCGGGGAAGGGCTGGAGGAGTGGTTTGGGTGGGTGCGCGATCGCAGCGTGTCCACAAATGAGTCGCGTATCCACGCCCATGCGTAGGGTGCATAGCGCCAGCAATGCACCGCTGAAATTCGTCCCTACGCCCCTACGACGGCCTCAAAAACCGCCGCACTACGCCACCAACGGCGCGCTTCATCTGCTGCTTGCGCCGCCAGTGCTCAAACTCTTTGCGGTAGGCATACTCGTTGGGGCGATAGATGCGCCAGGCATCCCAGCTCACCTGCAACGCCCAGGGGCCAAGGATGAGATAGATCAACCAATTCCAGAGCCAGCCACCGGTTACTAGCTGAAACACCAGCACAAAACCAGCGGTGATCAAAAACCTGGTCAACCCGTGCTGAAACTGATGTTGACGCTGGCTGTCGAACAGCTTTTGGTCGGCAATTTCGTACTTCTTAACGTCCCACTCGCGCTCGGCGGCGGCGATACTATCAGCGGAGATGCCCAGTTCGTCGGCAATTTCTAGCAGCTGGGCGCGGGAGAGTTCACCTGACTCGGTTTGACGGGCGATCGCCAGGCTCAGAATCTGCTGAGCGTCTTCCGCTGGGTACAAGTACTCGCCACTGTTGATGTAAGGATCCGTCCTTAGCTCAGCCATCGCCGCCCCTGCCAAAACTCTCTTTTTCCTTATAGACAAAATCTAAACGATCCTGGGGGTCGGTTGGGGTACGGAAAACCTATTGTCACAAGCTCTAAAGCTGAGGTGGTAAGGCCTGCGCTGATGCGGGCATTCTAGCTTGAAGGCAATGCATCTTAACCATTGGAGTGTGTACTTATGACCCAACTGGTTCCCATCCGTCTGGAGGATGGCACCGAGATCTATATGGAGGCCACCGAGGATGTGGTCACCCCAGTCTCGCCCCCAGTTCCCAGCCCCGACCTCTACAGTGAAACAACCCGCACCGCCAAGGGCTGGAGCGGCGCTAACCAGACCGTCCAAATCCAAGCTTCCCAGAGCTTTAAGGCCATCGAAGGCACCATTCGTACGTACACCAGCTACACCATGAATGCCTTCAAAGATATGGCTAACGCCAACGTCGAAAAAGTCACCCTGGAGTTCGGCCTGAAGGTCGGCGGAGAGGCAGGAGTTCCCTACGTTACTAAAGGCACCGCAGAGAGCAACCTGAAAATTACAGTCGAGTGCTCGTTTAAATAGCGCCCTCTAAGGGTCGAAACATCGTCGTCACATAACATCGTCACAACCGCCGGGTTGCTCAAGGGAAGTGTCGCTTAGGCGAGCAACCCTAATAGCGGCCCGGTTTTTTGCTGTGCTTGCAGCATTTTGACTAACGGTAGCGGCAGCGGCAGGCCGAGACGTAGCTCAGAAGTCGCTCAGTATAAAATAGGGCGATTAATTTCGGTTTGCAGCCCTTTAGTGAGCCGCTTACGACCCCAGCGGCAGCCTAAACGTATATTTGTTGTGCCAATTCTTGGCCAATGTATAATAATTTGATGATAAAGCTTGAAAAACAGGGGTTCCTACCGAATCTTGCTTACCATTTCCTAGATTCCAGCTCTTGATTTTCAGTTTTAGTTCTCCAACCGACCAACTAGTCTCTACCCCGTTCACGCTGGGGCTGCCTCTGCGGCATTTTTGGCCTCCTGGCCGAGTCACTACTCCTAGTCCGCTCTCGACAGTTCCTGAAAATCCAACGAACTATACCCATCACCACTACCAGGGAATGAGATTTTGCAGGGATTGACGAAGGACAAGCCTATCTTAATCACCTGTTTTGCCGCCGGGGGAGCGCTGGTCATTTTGACGATGCTGGTGCGATCGGGCCCCGGCAGCACCCCTTCGCTGCCGCCGCCGCCACCCAGCGCCGAAAGCTTGAATATTGAAACAGTGCCGGTGCCGCCGAGTATCAACCAGGTCACGCCTCAAGAGCGCCTAGAGCAAGATATGACCCGGCAAGAAGACCTGGTTAACGCCCTAAAAGACGAACTTGAGGCTCAAAAAGACCTGGCCGACGACCTCAAAGCCCAACTCGAACGACAGCAGGCCGAAACTGAGCAGGTGATGGCCCAGCTCGACACCTATCAAACGGCGGTCGAAGAAATGACCTCCCAGCAGGTGCGGCTGATCGAGTCTATCCCGCGCAACAACGAAACCCAAACCATGATTCTCTGGGGCATTTTGGGCCTGTTTCTCATGCTGATGCTGGGCGGCGGCACCGCCTTTGCCATCATTGCCCTGTGGCTAATGCACATCCAGAGGCGCACCCAACAGCCGCCGATGGTATACCCCATGCGGATGCCCCCTAGCCCCTACTACTACTATGAACGGCAGCCCCTGCCGCCCCCCGCGCAGCATCAGCCCTACGTGCAGTACGACATTAGGCCCTATCAGGACTAAGGCGAGCGGGTGGATGGGTAGGCGGGTAAGCGAGTGGGTGGATGAGTGGATGCGTAGGTGGGTGAAGGGTTGGATGGGCGCGATTGGAGCAAAGCCTGAATCCTTGAAGTGACCGTCTCGTCGAGGTCTGGATGGGGAAAATGACAGATTGCAGTCAAGGGTTAATGTGCAAGGTGTAAGGTTTAAGGCAGGTCTTTGATCCGCGTTTCTTCACTGTCTTTCTCTAGCTTTTGCAGTCGATGGCCATGACCCTCACCCAGGTTTGGGGTGCCTTTCTAATTTTTGTGCTGTCGCCCATCGTGGGCGGGCTGCCCCTGACGGGATGGTCGACACGGCTGCTGTCGGGGCAGCAGCTGCGGCGAGTGGGTACGGGCAACGTGGGCGTGTCGGCCGCGTTTTACCACGGCGGCAAGCTGACGGGTATTGTGGCGGTGCTGCTGGAGGCGGCCAAGGGCATTGGGGTGGTGCTGCTGGCTCGGTACTACTTTCCAACCGAGCCAGTGTGGGAGATTATTGCCCTGATTGGCCTGGTCATGGGGCGCTACTGGTTTGCCAAGGGGGCGGGCACCACCAACGTCGTGTGGGGCGTTGCGGTCTACGACTGGCCCACAGCGCTGCTGACGTTTTTCCTCAGCGGGCTGGGGTTTACCATTTTCCGCGAGCGGCGTCAGGGTCGGCTGCTGGCGCTGGTGCTGCTGCCGCTGATTACCGCCCTGCGGCATCAGGATGGGGCGCTGGTGTTGGCGATGACCTGCCTGAGCGGGCTGATTGCCTGGATCTATCAAAAACTGCCTGACGATTTGGATTTGCCCGACGACGAAGGACGATTGGAGTCTCGCACCATGTTTCGTTTTTTTCGCGGCGATCGCGGCCTAGTAGCCCTTGACCAACCCCTCGATGCCGCCAAGTTTGGCCACAAAGCCGCCACGCTGGGCCAGCTGCGGGCCTGGGGCTATCCGGTGCCGCGCGGTTACGTACTACCCGCCGGGGATGACCCGACGGCGCTGCTGGCGATCGCAGAGCCATCCCCCACACAGCCCCTAGCAGTACGCTCTTCGGCGATGGATGAAGACATGGGCACCGCTTCGGCGGCAGGAGTTTACCAGTCATTTCTGAATATCACTGACCAGGAGGGGCTGGCCGCCGCGATCGTGCGGGTGTTTTCGTCCTACAACGCCCCCAGAGCCAGGGAGTATCGGCAGAGCCAGGGGCTCCCCGAGCAGGGCTTGGCGGTGATTGTGCAACAGCAGGTGCAGGGGCAGTTTTCGGGGGTTGCCTTTAGCCGCGACCCGATCGCCCGCTGCGGCGACGCGGTGGTAATCGAAGCGCTACCCGGTGGGGCCGACCAGGTCGTGGGCGGCCAGGTAACACCCGAGCAGTATCGGGTGTTAGTGCAGCCTGACGATCTGCCGCCTCTGGCTGAGATCGCCGAGGCCGACTGGCACCTCTCCGAGGCGCTAACGCTAGCCGTGGAGGGCGAGGGCCAAACCCCGTCGCGGCTGTTGCAGCAGGTGGCCTACCTGGCTCGTCACCTGGAGAGCCGCTACCAGGGCGTGCCCCAGGATATTGAGTGGACCTACGACGGCGAAACGCTGTGGCTGTTGCAGAGCCGCCCCATCACCACGCTGCACCCGCTGTGGACGCGCAAAATTGCCGCCGAGGTGATTCCCGGCACCATTCGGCCCCTGACCTGGTCGATCAATCGGCCCCTGACCTGCGGCGTGTGGGGCGAGATTTTTACGGTGGTGCTGGGCGATCGCGCCCAGGGCCTCGACTTTGAAGAAACGGCCACCCTGCACCATGCCCACGCCTACTTCAACGCCACGCTGCTGGGCGATATTTTTAAGCGCATGGGCCTGCCGCCCGAGAGCCTGGAGTTTTTGACCCGAGGGGCAAAATTCAGTCGTCCGCCGCTAAAATCTACGTTGCGCAACCTGCCCGGCCTGCTGCGGCTGGTGGGCCGCGAACTGAAGCTAGAGCAGGAGTTTGCCCAGGAAAATAGCGATCGCTTTGCCCCCACCCTGCAGCTGCTGGCGGACAATCCCGCCAAGACCTTGAACCCAGCGGAACTGCTCGACCGCGTCGAGAGCATTCTCGAACTGCTGAAGCGCGTCACCTACTACAACATTCTCGGCCCGCTCAGCTTTGCCCTGCGCCGCGCCCTCTTCAAGGTGCCCGAGGAGAGCCTCAACCCAATGCAAAACGCCGAGATTGCGGCACTGGATGCCCTGCGGGCGATCGCTCACGACATTCACCAAACCCTCTCTACCCCCGAGCTAAACCGCATCACCGACAGCTCATCGCTGATGACCGCCCTGGCCGAAAGCACCGACGGCGAATCGCTGCTGAAGGAGATGGATCGCTTTCTCGACCAGTACGGCTACCTCAGCCCGGTCGGCACCGATATTGCCGTCGCCACCTGGAAAGAAAACCCTGGCCCCGTGCGCGAGCTGCTGGCCCAGTTTGTCAAGCAGCCGCCCTCCCCAAAAACGACCACCTCACCCCTGACTGGCAAAGCCGCGCTGGTGCAGCGACGGCTCGATCTCAAGGGGCAGGTCAACACCATCTACAACCGGCTCTTGGCCGAGCTGCGCTGGAGCATTCTGGCCCTGGCGACCCAGTGGCAAGAACAGCGCCATTTGCAGGAGGGCGACGACATTTTCTTTCTCACGCTGGACGAAATTCAAACCCTGGTGACAGGAGACACAACGCCTAACTGGGCGATGGTGCGGGGAAAACTTGGCGATCGCAAAGCTCAGTACGACCAGGACCGACACCTGCCCGCTGTGCCCTATCTGGTGTTTGGCAACGAGCCCCCCAGCCGCGATCTGCCGCTCATGCCAAGCGCGACAGTGCAGCAAAAGCTCTCGGGCATTGGGGCCAGTGCGGGCATCGTGGCGGGTCCGGTGCTGGTGATGACCCACCTGGAGACAGTCGCCACCGAGGGGCCGTTCATTCTCGTGGTGCCCTATACCGACGCAGGCTGGGCACCGTTGCTCGCCCGCGCTCAGGGATTGATTGCCGAAGTCGGCGGTCGCCTCTCCCACGGAGCGATCATTGCCAGGGAATACGGCATTCCAGCCGTCATGGATGTCACCAACGCCACCCAGCGCCTGCACAGCGGCCAGTGGGTGCGGCTCAACGGCGAAACCGGCGTCGTAGAGGTGCTAGACCCTGCCAATCATCAGCCCCCGGCCCTTGAAGCCAGCCAGGACTAATGCCGCCATTCGTACAGCGCCTGTACCAGAGTGCCTATACCGACCGAGCGATGTCAGCTTGAGGAGAAAGGCTTGGCAAATTAGTACAATTGCACTATTCTTAGTAGAGCAATTGCGCTGTTGCAGGTTTTAGCTCCCTAATTTTTGCGGCTATGAATGGTCACCAAGGCAGGGCGCAAGCCCTCAGCTGGATTGTTGCGTTGAGCGTGGGCGTCGGCATTATGGCAGAGTTGAGTCAATCTACCCCCCAGGTCATTGCCGAAGAACAGGCAGCGGTCGTAGAAGCCGCCCCGGCGAACCCCTGGGCCGGGGCTTCGTTTCCGCTCGAAAAATTTACGGCCTACACCTCGCCCTTTGGCTACCGGCAGCACCCGATGGGCGGGCACCGCTTTCACTACGGGCTAGATCTGGCTGCCCCGATGGGCAGCTACGTTCGCAGCTGGTGGGCCGGTAAAGTCATCCAGGTGTCAGACAACACCGCCTGCGGCACCTCAGCGATTATTCAATCGGGCAATTGGACCCACGTTTACTGCCACATGGTGGGCCATATGGTGATCGAGAAAGAAGGCGGGCGCGTGCTGGTCGATCGCGATGGCGGCATTGAGCTGCGTCAGGGGCAAATGGTGACCTCGGGCCAGCGCATTGGCCGCGTCGGCATGACCGGCAGCACCACCGGGCCACACCTGCACTGGGGCCTCAAGTACAACGGGGCCTGGGTAGACCCTGCCCTGGTGATCAAAGCAGGGTTCGACTATCAGCAGCTACAGACGGCGCAGGCCGTAAATTAGCCCCTGGCAGACCTGGGTGAGAAACGCTATGTCTAGGGTTTCTAGGGTGTCGGTGGGCTGGTGGTAGTGGGGATTGCGCAGATAGGCCGTGTCGGTAATCAAAATCGCAGGGTAGCCCAAATCCCAAAAGGGCACGTGGTCGCTGCGCCGCGTACCGGGCACGGCTTGGCCCTGGTTGACCACGGGCAGCCACTGGCTGGGCACCCCGGCGGCGCGAAAGCCTCGCCACAGCCGCACCATAGTAGGAACGCTCTGCCACGGCCCAATCTGGGCGATGTAGTCGCCGCGATCGCGATAAATTCGCTCTAGCCCGGCTGGGTAGGTCTGGGAGCGGGGCTGGCGACAGCAGTAGCCGAGCATTTCGAGCGACAGCATCAGCCCCAGGGGCTCGCCCTGATTGTGCAGGGCTTGGGCATAGTGGCGGCTGCCGACAAACCCCAATTCTTCGAGGTCAAAGGCGACCAGGCGCAGGGGCGACTTCCCCGGTTGCTGAGCAAAGGCGCGAGCTAGTTCCAGCAGTACGGCTACTCCGGTGGCGTTGTCATCAGCCCCAGGGGAACCGGGCACCGAGTCGTAGTGGGCACCAACCAGGATGGGTGGGCGGCAAGAAGTCTGCCCCGGCAGGTTCAAGATCCAGTTGGTGTAGGGCTGGCCCTGGAAGTCGAAGCTGTGGCTCGTCACTTTGCCCCAGCGGGAAAATTCCTGCTGGATGTACTGCTGCACAAAGAAGTGGTGGGCCGAGGCCAGGAAAGGATCGCGATCGCGCGCTACCTGCTTCAGATGAGCCATCAAGCGCGATTGCAGGGCGGTATCGCTCAAGGGATTCACCTAGGCGGGCTTTTGCAGACCTTTGGCGACCTCAGCCAGGTTTTTGCGGGGCAGCAGGCGAGTGGCCAGCGACAGCACTTTGTTGGTAGTGCCGTGCACAGCGGTGCGCTGCCCTTTTTCCATGGCGTTGTAGGCATAGAGGGCCACGTCGGCGGCGGTGGGCAGATTGCCCTCAAACAGCTTCACGTCTTTGACCTCAGCCCGCTCCTGAAATTCAGACTGGGTAGGGCCAGGGCAGAGGGCGGTGGCGGTTACGCCGGTACCCTCCAGTTCTGCTGCGATCGCATGGGTAAACGACAGCACGTAGGCTTTGCTAGCGTAGTACACCGCCATATACGGCCCCGGCAAAAACGCTGCCGTTGAGGCCACATTGAGAATGCGGCCCTGGCCCTGGGCAATCATTTTCGGCAGGTATAGCCGACTCAGGTGAGTGAGGGCCACGATATTGAGCTGGAGCATGGCGTTCTGCTTCTCCCAGCTCGAATCTACAAAGGAGGTTAAATCACCAAATCCGGCGTTGTTGATTAACCCGTAGGGAGTAACGCCCTTAAACTCGGTCCAGTCAAAAAACTGCTGGCGGGTATCGGCATCGGTGAGGTCGCCCCGGTAGGTCCATACCAGCACGCCGTGGGCCGCCTCTAGCTCGGCCTTTAGCTCTAGCAGGCGTTCTTCGCGGCGGGCAATTAGCACCAGATCGTGGTGCTGGGCAGCGCAAACCCTAGCCAGTTCATAGCCAATGCCGCTAGACGCACCGGTAATCAGAATTGGCTTTGCCATGGTTTGCCCCTGAATCAATTCGGCTTGATTCTAACGAATCGCGGCGGCGGCTGTGCGATCGCGCCGAGCCTGAAGCTCCAGGTACACCAGCAGAGCGTTGACGTCGGCAGGGTTGACGCCGCCAATGCGCGAGGCCTGACCAATGGTGAGCGGCCTGACCTGGGTGAGCTTTTCGCGCGCCTCTTTGGACAGGGTATCGATCGCCATGTAGTCGAGGGTGGCAGGCAGCTTGCGGCCTGTATTTTTGGCCACCTGGTCGATCTGGTTTTGCTGCCGCTGAATGTAGCCCGAGTACTTGATGTCGATTTCGGCCCCTTCCTTTTCTTCGCGCAGCAAGTCGGGATTATGCAGGCCGTAGCGCTCCAGATCGCCGTAGTGAAAGCCCGGACGGCGCAGTAGATCGGCCAGGGTAATTGAGCCTTTGATCCGCTGCTCGGTATCGGCGGCAATCCGCTGCCCCAGCTCGTCGTGCTCCTTGACGCGGGTTTCGCTCAGCCGCTCTTTTTCGGCGGCGATATTGGCATACTTGCGGGTGAAGAGATCCCAGCGGCGATCGTCAATCAGCCCAATCTCGCGGCCCAGCGGGGTCAGGCGCTGGTCGGCATTGTCCGATCGCAGCAGCAGCCGGTACTCCGATCGCGAGGTCAGCATTCGGTAGGGCTCCCGCAGATCCTTGGTACACAAGTCATCCAGCAGCGTGCCAATGTAGCTCTGCTCGCGGGGCAGCACCAGCATCTCCTGCCCCCGCACCAGCCGGGCCGCATTCACCCCAGCCACAAAGCCTTGGGCCGCCGCTTCTTCATAGCCGGTGGTGCCGTTGATCTGCCCGGCGCAAAACAGCCCCTCCACCCGCTTGGTCATCATGGTGGGATAGCACTGGGTGGCGGGCAGGTAGTCGTACTCCACGGCGTAGGCGGGCCGCAGCATGGCGCAGTGCTCTAGCCCTGGCAGGGTGCGCAGCATGGCTAGCTGCAGTGTCTCTGGCAGCCCGGTCGAAAACCCCTGCACGTAAATTTCGGGAATGTCGCGCCCCTCTGGCTCCAGAAAAATCTGGTGGCTGTCTTTGTCGGCAAAGCGAACGATTTTATCTTCGATGCTGGGGCAGTAGCGGGGGCCTTTGGAGTCAACCCAGCCACCGTAGATGGGCGACAGGTGCAGGTTGTCGCGAATCAGCTGGTGGGTGGCGGCGGTGGTGCGGGTGAGGTGGCAGGGCATCTGCTCACGCTCGACCCAGGCCTCGGGGTCAAAGCTAAACCAGCGCAGGTCTTCGTCGCCGGGCTGGGGTTCTAGCACATCAAAGTTGATCGAGCGGCGATCGACTCTGGCCGGGGTGCCCGTTTTGAGCCGCCCAGTTTCAAAGCCCAGCTGGTTGAGGGTGTCGGTCAGGCCGGTGGCGGCAAACTCTCCGGCCCGGCCCGCCGCCATCGATTTGTCGCCAATCCAGATGGTGCCGCCCAAAAAGGTGCCGGTGGTCAAAATCACCGCTCTGCACTTGAAGGCCGTGCCGAAGTAGGTGGTCACCCCTACCACTTCGTCGTTGGCACCCAGCACCAGGTCGGTCACCATGCCCTCGCGAATGGTCAGGTTTGGCTGATTCTCGACGATGGTTTTCATCACGGCGGCGTATTCGCGCTTGTCGGTCTGGGCCCGCAGCGCCCACACGGCGGGGCCGCGCGAGTTGTTGAGCACGCGCTTTTGCAGGTAGGTGCGATCGGCCATTTTGCCAATTTCACCGCCCAGGGCATCGACTTCGTGGGTGAGCTGCGACTTGGCCGGGCCGCCGACGGCGGGGTTGCAGGGCTGCCAGGCAATTTTGTCAAGGTTGAGGGTAATCATCAGCGTGCGGCAGCCCAGGCGCGCTGAAGCTAGGGCCGCCTCGCAGCCCGAGTGGCCGCCGCCAACCACAACCACATCGTATTCGTCGAGAAAATCAACAGAGCCTGAAACACTCATGCCAGCTGCACAACCACTACACCGCTCAACCTATCAATCTTAGCGGGCGATCAGGTCTAGCGGATTACCCGGAGGTTCTTAGGCGGCAAACCTGGGGATGGGCTACCAGCTATCGGCACCGCTGCCGGTCAGCCAGTCATCGAGGTCGTGGCTGGCTTTGGCCACGTTAAACAGGTGCAGGCCAAAGTCGCGGGAGAGGTTTTCGCACACCTTGATGCCCCGGTAGCTGTTGCCCTTGGCATCGAGCGGCGGCGAAAAGGTGCCAATGCCCAGCTTGCCAGGGGCCAGGGCGGTAATGCCGCCTCCCACGCCGCTCTTGGCAGGTAGACCCACCCGATACACCCACTCGCCAGAGTAGTCGTACATGCCGCAGGTGAGCATGACGCTGACCACATCCTGCACGTAGTGCTCGTCGAGCGCGCGCTCCCCCGTCACGGGGTTGACGCCGCCGTTAGCTAAAGTGGCCGCCATCATGGCCAGGTCTTTGGCGTTGACCATAATCGAGCACTGCTGAAAGTAGAGATCGAGGGTTTCGTCGACGCGATCGGTGACCATGCCAAAGTTGAGCATCAGGTAGGCGATCGCCCGGTTGCGAAACCCGGTGCCCTTTTCAGAGAGAAACACCGGCACGTTCACATCTAGCTCGCGCCCGGTGTAGCGCTTAAACATAGCCAGCATGCGCTTCAGCCGCTCGGTGGCGCTGTCGCCCTTGATCAGGTCAGCGGTGGCGATCGCCCCCGCGTTCACCATCGGGTTGTAGGGACGGTTCGTAACTTCGTCGAGCACAATGGCGTTGAAGGCTTCCCCCGTCGGCTCTACACTGACCTTGCTGTTGACGTAGTCGCGCCCGTGGTCTTCTAGCGCCAACCCGTAGACAAAGGCTTTGGAAATTGACTGAATGGTGAACAGCTGGTCGCAGTCGCCCACCTCAAACACCTGGCCGCCCTTGGTCACCACGCAGATGCCAAACCAGTTTGGGTCGGCCAGGGCCAGCTCAGGAATATAGTCAGCCACCGCCCCGTCCAGGGCACCCTGGTATCGCTCGTGCAGGTCGTTCAAATACTGGCGAAAGGGCGACGCCACCGCCTGAATCGAGCTGGCCAGGGCCGAAAAATCACCTTTGCTCATCGCTGCTTATCCCTCTGCCGTAATGTGAGCGGCAACCTTGCTAAACTCCTGACTGACCGGATGATCGGGAAACTTGGTGCAAAAAACACCCTCGCTGGCCAGCTGCACCACCTCCTCCGACAGCGGAAAAATACCGGCCACGGGTGCCCCGTAGGTTTCCTCTACCTTCTGCCTCAGGACATCGAAGTTCAGGGAACTGTAGGCTTTGTTGATGGCCAGCAGCATTTTGCGAACGTTGAGCTGGCGGGCGATATCGATGGTGACGGCGGTGCCCTGGTAGTCTTGCTTGTCGGGCCGCAAAATCAGAATCAGCACGTGAGAAATGGCAATGGAGAGAAAGGTCTCCTTTGACAAGCCGGGGTGGGTGTCGATAAACAGATAGTCAAGCTCCAGGGCCTTGACCAGCTTGCGAAAGCCGTCGTTGAGCAGCTTGACGTCGTAGCCATCTTTCAGCACTCGGGCAATGTCGTCGGCCTTGACGCTGGAGGGCACCAAAAACAGACGGTCCGCCTCGGCAATTCCCGCCGTACGGCCCACGTCGTAGGCCGCCTCTTCGATAGCGGCTTCACCCCAGAGGTAGCTGTTGAGGGTAACGGGTGCCTGCTCGGGTTCGAGGCTAAAAATGTTGTGAATGCCCGGCGAAGGCACGTCGGTATCCACTACGCCAACCCGGTGGCCCTGCATGGCCAGGGTAGTGGCCAGGTTAGCGGTAAAGTTCGACTTGCCAGTGCCACCCCGGTAGGAGTGAATTGAGACAACCTTAGGCATAGATACAGCGATCGCCGTCGAGGACGGCAGGCACAGCAACGACCCCTGGAGACTACCAAGCCTAAGCCGCCCGATTTTGTAGCCGCCCCCACCAATTTTGCCTCAGCTCACACTTTCTTCGTTAAGAATCATGGCGCTAGAACCCTGGTGCGAGATAGAGCCGGTCAAGCTAGCCTAGGCCTCGCTTGAGGGTAGCGGCGATCGCCGCCACCAGCTCATCTACCTCAGACTCCAGGGTCAGGTAGTGGGTGCAGGCGCGCACGCAGTTGGGCGCTTGCAGGGTGCGCAGGTAAACATGCTGAGTCTCTAGCTCATCGACCAGGCGCTTGTGCCAGGCCGGGGACGGCTGGCCCTGCTCTAAAACCCAAAACGACACTAGGCCAGAATCGGGCGGGCCCTGTCGCACAGTGCGAATCTGGGGCAGGTCTTGCAGCTGCGACCACAGCCGCTGAGCAAGTTCCACCAGTCGCTGATAGCGCTGGGGAACACTGCCCCACTCGGCCTGGTGGGCGATCGCGGCCCGCAATCCCGCCAGCAGCGGATAGTTTGAGGTTGCCACCTCGTAGCGCTGACCGTTGGGCTTCCAGCCGGTGGGGTTAGCGGCGGCATCGGTAGTAATGCCGCGCCAGCCAATGAAGGTGGGAGCCAGGTACTCTCTAGCTTCAGGACGCACGTACAGCCCGCCCAAACCCGCCGGACCGCACCACCACTTGTGGCCGGTAAAGGCGTAGAAATCGACCCCCAGCGCGGGCAGGTCGAGCGGCAGCGACCCGACCGACTGGGCCGCATCCACCAGCGTCAGCACCGGGCTGGGGCGATCGCGACAGACCTGCACAATCTGCTCCAGAGGCAGCACCTGGCCTGTATTCCAAAAAATATGGCTGATTACCAGCAGTCGTGTGTTGGGTTGTAGGTGCTCAGCCACCACCGTCGCCGCCTCATCCGGGTCATCGCTATTTACGGTTTCCAGCAGCGGGCAGAGGCTGTAGGTGACCCCAAAGCGACGGCAAATTTCCTGCACCGCCGCGATAATGCCAGGGTGCTCGCAGTCTGAGAGCAGCATGTGATCCCCAGTCTGCCAGTCAATGCCCCAGAGGGGAATGTTGCAGCCCACGGTGACATCTTCGGTGAGGGTAATCGTGTCAGCGGTAGTGCCCAGTTCAGCCGCGATCGCCGCGCGCGTTTGGGCCGCCTCAGCCGTTATCCACTGGTTGGCTGCCCCCGAAAATGGCCCCAGATCCTGCACCCGTAGGTGGGCCGCAAAGATGGCATCTAGAGGAGCCTGAGCCATCGGCCCCTGGCCGCCGTAGTTAAAGTACTGCTTGCCGACCAGCGCCGGAAACGCCTGACGATGGGTACTCAGACTATCGGTCACCGCAGAAGTCGAAGAATACATCACGTTGAAGAGAGAATAGGGAAACGTTTCTAACCCTAAACCACCCGCGCCCGGTTAGCTGGCCCGTTGGCGGTGGAGAGTGCGACTGCGCCGTCTAAACCCAAATTGTCATCCGCAAAAGCCCTGGGAGCAGCGTCACTCGCCCTTGCCCCTTCCCCGGAATACCCCAATAGGGTATAACATGCTAAGGGTGAGCATAGGTACTGTAAACCATCTTTTGGCTGTCCTATAGGCTTAACTCAGGCATGAACGGCAACCCGACACAGCACCACACCACCAGCGGTCAGCGACAAGGGTCGCCGGAGTCGGCTGCGAAAAATGTCATGCCTGGCCAGAACAACAGCACCATGTTACCTGTGCATCACCACCAGCCGCACTGTTTTCTGTTCTCTAGCACTCACCCCACAACTCACTTTGTCTGCTAGCTACCCCCTGCCATCGCGTTCGAGTTCGGGGGGTTGGCCGCAAAGCTCCCTGAGGTTGGCCGCTGAGTTAGAAACGCCCCATTCCCAACCCTCTATTCGCTGGCTCACCGATGACGTGCTGTTTCACTACCAGCGCTGTGGACGGCGAGCTTTTTTAGATCTTTATGGCGATCGCAGCCAGCAAGACCGCCCTTCCGACTACCTGCTCAAGCTGCGCCAGGACAGCCTGGCCCACCGCGAGCGAGTGCTCGAAGACTACTACCCCCTCTACCGGCCCGACTTTTCCTCCGGCGACTGGGCGGCTGGGGCCAAGGCGACCCGAGACCTTATGGCCGAGGGCGTCGAGGCCATTCGCCAGGGGGTGCTGGCCACGCCCTCAGCGGTCGATGGCGTGCAGCTGGTCAGCCAGCCCGATCTGCTGATCAGGCAGCCCGGCTGGTCCTGCTGGGGCGACTGGGTCTACGTCCCTGTCGATATCAAACTAGGCAAAAAACCCAAGCTCGACTATCAGGTGGTGGCCGCCTATCACGCCTATGTGCTGTCACGGGTACAGGGGGTTTGGCCCCAGGCCAGCTATTTAGCCCTGCGCGGTGGTCAAATGTACAGCATCGACCTGGCGCGGCTGGTGCCCAAGCTGCAAACCGTGCTCAACGACTGCCTGATCGAGCTGCGATCGCCGACCGCGCCAGAACTGTTTATCTCCCACAGTCGCTGCGATCTGTGCCACTGGTTTAACCACTGCTATGCCGAGGCCCAGGCTACCCGCCATCTGTCACTGCTGCCCGGCGTTACCCCCGCCCGCTATGAACTACTCAAACAGCAACACCTGACCACCGTTGCCGCGCTGGCCCAGGCTAGCCCCGCCCACCTGGCTCCCCTGCCGGGCTTTGGCGAACAGGTCGCCGAAAAGCTGGTGCACCAGGCCCAGGCACTAATTGACAACCGAGCGATTCCCCGCAGTGCTCCCCACGCCCCCCACGGCTTTCCGCTGTGGCCCGAAGATTTGCCCGAAGGCGAGTTCGAGCTGTACTTTGACATCGAAGCCGCCCCCGACCAAAACCTGATCTATCTGCACGGGGTGCTGGTGGTCAACCACCGTACCGGCGAGACCAACTTCCACGCCCTCCTAGCCGAAACCCAGCGCGAAGAGCGCCGCGCCTGGAATGATTTTCTCGACCTGGTGCATACCTATCCCGACGCTCCAGTCTATCATTTTTGCCCCTATGAGGCTCAGACCGTACGCAAATTGGGGCAGCTCTACGGCACCCCTCACCGCCAAACCGAGGCCCTGCTCGATCGCTTCTTTGACGTGCACAAATGCATCACCGACGGCGTTACCCTGCCAATCGAGAGCTATGCCCTCAAGCACATCGCTCGCTGGATGGGCTTTGACTGGCGCGACGAGGGGGCCAACGGAGCACAGTCGATCTGCTGGTACAACGCCTGGGTCGAAACCGGCGATCGCAGCTACCTAGACGCCATCCTGCGCTACAACGAAGACGACTGCCGCGCCACCTATCACATCAAAGACTGGCTGGTGAAATTTGCCGAGCCCTATTGGGATAGGCTTTACCAAAGTATTGGCTAAATGTCTGTCCCCCATACATGCCTACACACCTAAGACGGGCCTATGCAGAGCTTTGCAGGCGTTGCAAACGTCCGTGTGACAGGTTCGACGCAGAGGCCTTGCCGTGCAACGCCCCTGCCAGAGTATTCCGCTTGTCAGGTGTTCTAGCCCAATAACGGCTGCAGTAGCGCTATTGCGGCACCGGACTGTGAGCCCCCAAAATTTCGGCCAGACCAGGTACTGCCCCAGCCACATCCCCTTTGACCGACTGACGCAGCTTGTTGTAGGGCGATCGCACCAGCCCGTTGTCGGTTTTGGCAATTCGCTTGTCGGTCACACCCAAAATAACCTCGGCCGCCTGGGTTTGGTTGCGGCTCAGGTGAGCAACCGGGTCACCCGCCTGCAGGCCCTCAGCCCACATCGGCTCTAGAGCGCTCACCACCTCGGGCAAAATACGCTCAACGGCCCCTGGAATATAGCCTGGCCCAACCCCTTTTACAACACCATAAGCCGCTTTGAGCGCCATGCCGCCCAGCCCACCCTTGGTCGCCACCTGGCGATCGATCAGCAGGGCGCAGTCATTGACAACGCTAGCTTTAACAGCCTTATCGTTCAAAATATCGCTTAAACCCATAGCCATGCCTGTCTAAATAACAATTTTTGTACTGCACTAAATTTTCCACAGCCCGACAGCTAAATCAGCATTCCCCGGCGCAGGTTCGAGATTGCTTAACAAGACTATAAACTTTGCTGGAGCCAACCAAGTTTGAGCACCTGAGTTAAAGGCGTATTCACTAAAGTGCGGCAATGCCCCTGTGGCTAGCCTAGCTCGCTCAAATCGACGACCCAGGTTTGGCCATCGACCTCAACGCGATCGCCCGATACCAGCTTGCGCCCGCGCCGGGTTTCCACCTCGCCGTTCACATTCACCCCACCGTCTTGAATCATCAGCTTGGCTTGACCTCCCGTGCCCACCACCTGCATCTGCTTCAAAAATTGGTCAAGCTTAATGTAGTCAATACTGGGCATAGCGTTATCCGAGGAATACTTAGATGGGTGACAGAGCAATAGAAAGTCTTCAACTCTAGAGGCAGGTTCGCCCTTTAAACTCAAAGAAAGGGCACTCAGAGTCAGAAGGGTGTTCATAAACCAAATTCAAGTCCAGCAGTGGTATTCTACCTGTGGAAAAACTACAGATCCCGAGCTGGCCTTGGCATGTCACTGCTACCAGCGGAGGAGCACGATGTTGAGCAATCACCAACTCCTGCAAGAGCTTAGACAAAAGCAGGAGCAGCTAGAGCATTTTCGCCGTGCTGCTGGTCAACCGCTTCAGGCTCTGCTAGACCAGTACGATTGGGGCATCGTCACGGGCGCAGGGCACGGCGGTCTATCGCTGGTAACCCTGCGTTTTGATCACCGTATCGCCCTTGACAACCCCTTTTTGCTGGCCCTGGCCGAAGAAGCCGAGCGCACCTGGGGGCCTGTAGATTTTGCCCTCTTCTCCGGCGAATCGCAAGATCCGGTCCGGGTACTGAGCCGCACGCTGCTCGATCGGCGGTGGCGGTGGCGGCAGTCAAGCCGCTAGCCTCTTTTAATCCCAAGACCACCCAGAGACTTTTCCGCTGGGTTGTTAGTCACAGTGACTAATAACTCAGCTTGAGAGCGTTAACGGGTACTTCTTCCCAGGTTTCCACCGTGCGAATCTGGGCCACCCAACCCGCCGCCCTTTGCTCCTCGCTCAGGTTCTCTTCAAACGAGCGGTGGCACGCTTGAGCCTGAGCCTCGTCGATGCAGGCAATGCAGGAGTAGATAATTCCTGACGGATCAATTTGTTCGTTGACCCAAATCATGCGCGATCGCCTCTAGATAGTCTCAAGCCGACTCTAGCACTGTTGGTCACTTCAGGCTCAGGAGGCCGCCATTTGAGGTGCGCCCACGTTCACGACCGTTTGCCGCAGCTCCGCGATCGCCTGTAGCTGATAGTCGTTGACTTCCTGAAGTTTTGTCACGCCGCCAGCCAGGCCATCCAACGACTGCCGCAGCCCGTTCACGCTCTCCTGCGCTGGGTTGAGCAACTCTTCGCAAACCGCTAGCTTGCCCATCAAACCGGCCAAATCGCGCTGCTGCTGACGCAGGTCGTTCTCAAAAGCTTCTACCTCGGCGCGCTGGCTCGCCAATGCGGCCTCACTGGTTTCAATATCTCGCTTTAGCTGACCGATGCCGTCATGCAGCTGCTTTACCTCAGTCTCTAGCGCTTGAATCGTATCTGTGGTCTGCTGCCGCTGACCATCAATGGTGTTGAGCAGTGGCTCTAGATCAACGGCGCTGACCGGCGTTTCTTCTACCGTGAGGCCCTGTCGCCGCCGCAGCACAGCCTGATGCTGGCTCAGCACCTCCTCGCGCTCAAGCAGGTTGCGGCGCTGACCCACCAGGGTTTCGTTAAGCATCTGGGAACGGTCTTGCTCCTCTTCTAGCTCAGTTTCTAGCTGCAGTCGATCAAACTCACTGGCCTGCTCAATTCTGAGCTTGAGCTCATCGATCGCCTGCTGTTCTAGGGCAAGCTCTTCTTCCTGGTCAGAGACAAAACGCGACATTTTCTCCAGGTCTTTTTCCAGATCGCCCACCATCGCCTGCAGCTGTTCGAGATCCATGGCCTCTAGGGCCGCCACATCGACCTTTTTGCTCAGCCGTACTTTATCGGTGGTGTTGAGCAGGTCATAAATCTTTTGGTGCAGATTCGCCTGGGCCTGTAGCGTCTCTGACAAAGCCTGGATCTGGTCTTGATGGGCTTTCACCGTCTGCTGCCGCAGCTTCAGGTCTTCGCGTTTGGCCGTCAAACTGGTCTCGGCCTGACGCCAGTCGGCCCAGCGCTGCTCTAGCTGACTGGCCTGCTGGTCTAGCTCCTGCTGGCGCTGCTCTAGCCCCTGACGCTGGTTTTCGAGGGCCTGTCGGTAGTCGCCCAGCAGCCCCTGGTGATAGTTCAGTCCGTCGGTAGCATGGGTAAGAGGGTCGCGCAGAGCTTCTATGGGCATAACCGCTTCAGTGAGGCGGTTGAGCGCACCCTGTAGGGTCGCCACCTGTTCTGGGTCTAGGCCCGCAGCGCCACCGCCCTCAGCCCGCTGCTCTTCGAGACGGCGCATTTCGCCATTCAGGTGAGCCCAGGCCCCCTCTAGGTCCGTATTTTTACGGCTGAGCTCTTCCTGCTGCTGCTCCAGGCTCTGACGCAGCTGTTCCAGCTCCTGGCGCTGGGCATCGAGCTGTTCGAGGTCGGCTTCGGCCTGTTCAACCTGCTCTTGCCGGGCTTCTAGCTCCAGTTCACGACGGTTTAGCTCCTGGCTTTGAAACGTGAGCGATTGCTTCCACTGCTCAATCTCTTCTTCCTGAGTCTTAGACTTTTTGCTCAGGTTTGAAAAGTTTTGCAGAATACTGGTCAGGGTGCGCCCAGCTTCGTAGTGGCGCTGAATTTGCCGACTACCGCTGACTTCTATCATCACCAGCGCCCCAGCGTTGTACGAGGCGTCATCAGGAGCGGTTAGAGACTCTTCTCCAGTTACAGCACTCCAGTTGTGCTCGCTGCGCTGGCAGGCAAGCAGCTTAAACTCGGGCTTGCCGCTGCCAATAAACCCGGTCTTTTTCTGGACTTCTGCTAGGTACAGCACGCTGGTGGTCCTCGTGGCTTAGAACGTCGACTTTAAGAAAATAAATCTGATGCAGTAATTTTAAAGACTCGGTGGGAAGATGAGGGAAAATATAGAAGTCAGTTTGGGATGGAGAGCTGGGCTGCCTGTTTACGTGAACGCTTCAAGGCTCGATGTAATGTGTTGTAATACACCATTAACTCAGCCCAGGTCTGTTCGGAACTCTACCCAGAGATACTGCACCCCAACCTGCTACCCATCCTAGCCTTACTCTGAGGTTCTCAATGAATCTACCGTCACCCCCCTGTTGCCAAGAAGAGTCAGCGGCCTGGGCCGCAAACTAGAAAGGTAGCGTTGTTCCCAAAGCCGGGTCGTCCAAGCAGGGAGCCCCTCAAATTATCGTGAACGGCGATCGCCTACCTTTTTGCCCCCTTGTTTTGCCCCTGAGGCATACCCTGAGGAGTAGTCAGTGGGGATATCAGCGCTGCTGCCAAAGCTAACAGGAATCTTAGCTAATTTTAGGCCGGTAAAACCGCAAGTTCTGACAACCAACTCTAATCAAGCGGCACCCCTGACACAGATGTATCCCTAGAATGCCCAAAAATCCGGCAGATCAGCAGGTAGTGGGGAACCTTGTCGGTAGAATATCCCCAGCAAAGCGCCCTATACTAGGGAGCAAGATTGTGACCCATAGCCTCAGCCTGTGCTCTGCCCCTACGCTATGCCGACGCGCCTTAACCAGATGCGCCTCAATCCCTGAGTTTGCCCTCAATGTACCGCTCCTGGCTCTGTCGTTACAGGGTGCCAACGAAACTCGCAGGACTCAAAGGTACGAGCGAGCCTTTGATTAGGGCATGCTGAGTTCAAACTCACACACTATGACCTGGTCAACCAGGTGCCGTTCCCATCTTTGGGTTGCCTCATGCAGGGTTATCTGTCAGAAATTGATATTCGCAGCATTTTGCAGCTCATTGAGCTAGGACAGCGCACGGGCGAGCTGTACCTAGAAAGCTACGGTAGCGGCAGCAGTCAGCCCGGTCAGCCCTTTGATGGAGCCTTAACCACCCCCGACCAACCCTCCTGGCTGGTGTTTTTGGCCAATGGGCAGCTAGTTTACGCAGGCACCACCGACAACAAGCTCGATCGCCTGCGCGACCATCTGCACCGCTACGGCATTGATCACTCTCTGCCTGACCCCAGCACCACCGCCGCGATCGCCGCCTTCAACTCCCTGGAATACGGCACCCTGTGGGCGCTTCTAGAACAGCACGTCATTACTCCCGACCAGGGTCGCACTATTCTGAGCCACATGGTGCACGAAACGCTGTTTGACCTCCTCAGCCTGCACCACGGTGCCTTTGTATTTCAGCTCAGCTCAGCCCTCAGCCCCCAGCTCATGACCCATGCCATCAGCGATCTGGTAGCCGGCATAACGCAACAGATACAAACCTGGCATCAGCTGCACCCCCATCTACAATCGCCGGATCAGTGTCCGGTGCTGCTGGCCCCGGAGGCCTTTCGCGCCAGCGTATCCAATCAGGTCTATCAGCGCATGATCACCTGGATGGACGGCAAAACTTCAATTCGACGCATCGGCCGCTACCTGAATCGAGATCTGTTGAGTGTGGCCCGCAGCCTGGTTCCTGCCATTCAGCAGGGGCAAATCAGTCTGGTCTACAACCCCACTGCTGAGGCAGGCCCGGCTCTCAGCACCCAGCGCCCGGGGCGCGATCGCCTGCCCCGCATCGTCTGCGTAGACGATAGCGCCACCGTACGTCAGGCCGTGGAGCGCATTCTTGACGGTCAGGGCTACGAGGCCACCTCCATTGGCAACCCGCTTAAGGCACTGGGGTTATTGTTTCAGCTGCAGCCCAACCTGATTCTCTGCGACATTACTATGCCTGAGCTCGACGGCTACGAGCTGTGCGCGATGCTCAGGCACTCCAGCGCCTTTCGCCAAACCCCCATCGTCATGCTCACGGGCAAAGACGGCTTTTTAGATCGGGTTAAAGCCAGAATGGTAGGGGCTACCGACTATCTCACCAAACCCTTTGGCCCCGGGGAACTGCTGGCACTTGTCGAAAAGTATGTGGGCCCTGGCGACCTTAACCGCCCGCGCCCCGATATGCTGCTGGCCGAAGCGATCGAAGACGAATTTGACATCGACTTTAGCCAAGCCTCTCTGCCCCGGTGACTTTCCTCCAGTAATATTCCTTAGTCTGGACAGGGTTTTTGCATCACTTTCGATAAGATTCGCCATAATCTAAACAACTAGATTGATTAATTTATCTAAACCGACAGCATCCTTTGCGTTTGAGGGTACTTTAGAGTCACAGGTTTGGAGGGTTTAGAAGCTGCGTATAGCGCAGTCAGCCTTCACCCTAAGCCTCTGATGCCGGTAGTAGCTAAACCTCTAGCTATCGGTTTACCTCTGGCCCTTTCGCAGGCCTTTTGAACCAACCTATGAGCACAGTTCTGGTGGTAGAAGACAGCGTCCCTCAGCGGGAAATGATTACCGAACTCCTACGAGGCATTGGCCTCCAAGTCACCGTTGCCAACGACGGCATGGAAGCCCTAGAGCAAATGCAGAGCCACCGCCCTGACATGGTTGTACTCGATATTGTGATGCCCCGCATGAATGGCTATGAGCTGTGCCGTCGCATCAAGGCCGATCCCTCGACTCAAAATGTGCCCGTGGTGATGTGCTCCTCTAAGGGTGAAGAGTTCGATCGCTACTGGGGTATGAAACAGGGGGCAGACGCTTACATTGCCAAGCCGTTTCAGCCCACGGAACTGGTGGGCACGGTTAAACAGCTTCTCAGGGCATAGGGCAGCGGCTTACTCATCCTTAAATTTGGAGTACTTAGACGGCAGAGCATTAGACTACAGGGCGTTATGCCACGAGACAGGCCCTAAGAAAGACAACGTATTAATGGTGCTATGGTAGGCAATCCTGATTTTCTCACCCAGACTGGGCAAGACCAAGATCCAGAGCTTCAAGAGCTGGAAACACCCGATGGCGAGCTATTTTTGCGCTTTTTTGTCACCGCCGAAGACGAGTTTGCGCTACCCGCCACCGGCATTCGCCGCATCATTGAGCAGCCCCCCGATCGCATTACGCCCATTCCCAACGTGTCGCATCTGCTGCTGGGCACCCTGAACGAGCAGGGGCGGGTGGTGTGGGTAGCCGACCTGGGCCAGTTTCTGGGCTACTCATCGGTGTTGAACACCGATCGCCCCGAGATCTCGGTCATCGCCATTGAAGATCAGGGAACTATGTTAGGCTTGGCCGTTAACCGAATTGTCGGCACCCGCTGGCTCAACCCCGATAAAACCCAGGTTTCTGACAGCAGCCCGGATACGATGGCACCCTTTTTGCGCGGTGAATGGGTGATCGACACTGAGGAAAACAAAACCCTCAGGCTGCTCGACCACGTTGCGGTTATTCGTTCAGCTCGCTGGGCTACCTAGGCCTAGCTCATCCTTACCCCCTTAGGACAATTGCACCGGCAGGAGAAGACCATGGCTTCAGGCATTGATTACTCTCAAGCCTATCAAAAGGCAGAAAGAGCCTACGTACAGGGCAACTACCCCGAGGCTGCAGCCGTAATCGATCAGCTGGCGGCCGACTATCCCGAAGACCCCAGCGTGCTGCTGCTGCGGGGCCACATCTATTGCTATGGCCTACAGCGGTACGAGGTGGCAGCCGCCCAGTACAGCGCGGTGCTCGATCTGACCTTCGAGCCAGAGTACGTCGACTACGCCAGCAACGGCCTCGACTACGCCAACCAGTTTGCCTCCGAAGCTTCTGAAGCATCCGCAGGCTATGGCACTGACACTGGAGACACCTTCTTTGACGGAGCCGGGGCCTCTCTATCGATGGATTTAGAGAGCGGTCTTGGAGCCACGGGTGCAGGAGGTGTGCCAGACAGCCATCTCGATCTAGGGGACATGGGTCTAGAAGACGACCTGCCCGCCTCGATCGCAGCCGGAGCCCCAGGTGCCAGTGCCCTGGCCGACCCCTTCGCCACCGATCCCTTTAGCAGCGACGACCCCTTTGCGATCGCCCCCGGCGACACTGACCCTAGCTTTGGGGTTGACTCCAGGGGAAGCAGTTGGTCAGAGAACCACGATGACATCGACGACATTACCTTTGATGACGATGCCTCGTTTGATTCTTTAGAGGTGAGCGACGCCGACGACCCCTTTGGAGCGGCCCCTGAGAGCTATGGTGACCCCTACAGCAGCGTGGGCTTGGCCGCCGCCGAGCTAGACACAGGCTGGCCGCCAGCCGATGACGGCGGCGACGACATGACCGTGTTTGCCCCCGAACCCGATCTGCTCAACGACGACCTCGATACCGCTGGCGATAGCCTTGGGGGTGACTACGACAGCTATGTTGACAACGGCTACAGCCCAGAGCTAGAAGACAGCGCTCAACCCAGCAGCAATGTCGATTTTTTAGACGAATTTAGTGACTTTGACGACCTGGGCAATCTGCCCGATTTTGAGCTGTCTGACAGCTCGGCCGGGTTTACTACGCCTTCAGTAGGCAGCTCAGGGCTAACTTCAACCGACGACAACAACGGCTACAGCAGCGGTACCTCGGCCTTTGATTTGAGCGACATCAACGATCAGGCGATCATTAGCGATGACGATATTTTTAGTATTGCTGGGGCCGCCGACAGCCTGCCTGTCTTTACCCAAACCGACAGTCACGATGTTGAAGCAGTCTCTACCGAGCAAGACTGGCTAGGCTTTTTAGATAATGCTCCCCTACCGACTAAAGAGCTGATGGTGGCCGTGGCTGCCGGGGTGGCCTCAGCCTTAGCGGTGGGCGTGATCAACTTTGCGGCCTCTACGCTGCAACCGGGGCGATCTATGCCCAAGGTGGTGCACGCCGCTATGGCGCTGGCGGGAGGGGCCGCGGGGTTTGGTGCAGCCCTGGGAGCAGGGCATTTGGCCCATCGCCAAATCAGGCGCAGCGTCAACGATTTGCAGCACCAGTTTGACACCGTGATTCAGGGAAATTTAACGGCCCGAGCGACGGTGTTTACTGAAGACGAGTTTGGCCGTTTGGCCAGCAGCTTTAACAAAATGTCGCGGGTGATTTTAACCACCACCAGCGAAGCCCAGCGCAAAGCTCAGGAACAAGAGCAGGCCAAGGAAGACCTGCAGCGTCAGGTGATTCGTCTGCTTGACGATGTAGAAGGGGCGGCTCGGGGCGACTTGACCGTGCAGGCCGAGGTCACCGCCGACGTGCTGGGGGCGGTCGCCGACTCGTTTAACCTCACCATTCAAAACCTGCGGGAGATTGTGGAGCAGGTGAGCGTGGCGGCGCGGCAGGTCAGTAAGGGGTCGACCGAAAACGAGATTTTTGCCCGCAGCCTGTCGGCAGACGCGCTGCGCCAGGCCGAAGAACTGGCGGTGACGCTGAACTCGGTGCAGGTGATGACCGACTCGATTCAGCGGGTGGCCGAGAGCGCTCGCGAGGCCGAAGAGGTGGCGCGCACGGCGTCGTCGACCGCGCTCAAGGGGGGCGAATCGGTGGAGCGCACGGTGGCAGGCATTTTGGAGATTCGCGAAACGGTGGCAGAAACCACCCGCAAGGTGAAGCGTCTGGCCGAGTCTTCCCAGGAAATTTCCAAAATTGTGGCGTTAATTTCGCAGATTGCCTCCCGCACCAACCTGCTGGCCCTGAACGCTAGTATTGAGGCGGCTCGAGCTGGGGAGGCCGGTCGCGGCTTCGCCATTGTGGCTGACGAGGTGCGACAGCTGGCGGACAGGGCCGCCAAGGCCTCGAAGGAAATTGAGCAGATCGTGCTGCAGATTCAGAGTGAGACCGGCGGGGTGATGACCGCTATGGAAGAGGGCACTCAGCAGGTGATTGAGGGCACCCGCCTGGCCGAGCAGGCGAAGCGATCGCTGGAAGACATTATTCAGGTGTCGAACCGGATTGACGTACTGGTGCGATCGATTACTGCCGACACGGTAGAGCAAACCGAAACCTCCCGCGCGGTGGCTCAGGTGATGCAATCGGTAGAGCTAACCGCTCAGGAAACGTCTCAGGAGGCCCAGCGGGTGTCAGGGTCGCTGCAAAACCTGGTGGGGGTTGCTCGCGATCTGCTGACCTCGGTGGAGCGCTTTAAGGTAGAAAAATCAGATAGATAGGTGCAGTTCAGCCCAACGGGAGTGAGCCAGTCAAGCTAGAAAAGCATTCATAGGGGAATCGACATGCTGCCTGAAGATCAAAAACGAATCTTGGGGTACTTCATTGAAGAAGCCAAGGATCACCTCAATACTATCGAGCAGGGGTTGCTCAATCTGGCGGCCACCGTCGATGATTCCGAGATGATGAACGAGGTTTTTCGGGCGGCTCACTCGGTCAAGGGTGGAGCCGCCATGCTGGGGCTGAACAGCATTCAGCGCACCAGCCACCGCATGGAAGACTTCTTTAAGGTGATGAAAGAGTCGCCTGTGCGCCCCGATCGCGACCTCGAAACCATGCTGCTGCAAATCTTTGACGGGCTGCAAGAGCAGCTAGAGCAGCTGCAAAGCCCCTTTGGCCTCACCAATGACCAGGCCCAGGAAATCATGGCCCCGCTGGAGCCGATTTTTGTGCAGGCCGAAGCCCACCTGGATGCGCTAGTGGCGGCGGCACCGGCAGCGGCACCGGCAGCACCTGCTCCTCGCCCAGCCGTGGTGGCCGCCACGGCCCATCCCGAAACCAGCGCGCTACAGCTGGTGTTTCGCAGCGACATTCCAGCCCTGCTGCGCGATATGCTGGCTACCTTTAAGCAGCCGGACGGCAGCGCCTCGCGCCAGGAACTGGGTCGGCTCTGTCAGCGCCTGCACAGCATTGGCGAACAGTTTGAGCTGGCCCAGTGGTGTGCCCTCACCCAGGCGGTTGAGCGGGCGATCGCAAACCCCGAGCAAACCTACCGCACCCTGGCCCCGGTGGTGATTAAAGACCTGAAGCAAGCTCAAGACCGGGTGCTGGCCGGAACTATCGGCCAGGTGAGTGCCTCTGCGGCATTGACAGCCCTTCTACCCGTTGCAGTGGCTCCACCCGCCCCCCTCAGCGACGACTCTACGCTCGATGCCCTGCTGGCCGAAGCGCTCAACGACGACTCTAATGAGCCCGATCTAGCCGACCTGTTTGCCGCTGCCGAGGAGGTCAACAGCGATGACCTGGCCTTGGCCGACGCCGGTAACTGGCTTGACGACCTGGCTTTAGACCCCTCTGACAACGTGACTGAAACTGGTCTGGAGTCTGTTTTTGGGGCGATCGAGACGCCTCTACCGGCAGAACCAGCCGTATCCCGAACCGCAGCCGGAAACGCTGGCCCCGAAGTGGGAGCCGCAGAGCTCAACAGCCTGGCCGACCTGTTTGAAGGTGCCCCCGATAGCCTGGCCGACCTTTGGGAGGAAGACGAGTTAGGCGAGGTTTCTCTGGATGATCTCGACCTCGACAATGCCGATGCATCCAGCAGTTTAGATACGGAATTTGCCGATCTCCTCAGCGACGACGGTAGCGGTGAACCGGCTAATGACGCTACCGACCAGGCCCTCGACGACATGGCCAGCCTGTTTGGGTATGACCTCGATGCCGGGCCGACCACGGCAGAATCGGCTGCCCCAGAACGGGTTCTGGGGAACGAACCCGCGATCGCTGAGGAAAGCAGCCCAGATCTCTCGTTTGACGACGAGACCAGTGACGATGGTCTGAATGGCAGTGTTTTAAGTGATCTGGAGGACAACGACCCCTTTGCCGATCTGCTGGGCACCACCGTTGCTTCTGCCCCCAGCGCGGAGGCTACCGGCATCAGTACGACTGCCGTAGACGCAGCGGCCGACCCCCTAGCTGACTTTCTCGACGAGCCTGCGCCGCAGACCGCCAGTGCGATCGACACGTCTCTGGATAACTACGACTTTTTTGAGGTCAGCGAGTCAGACAGCCCCGCTGCTACTAGCGCCACCGACGAGACTGATAGCTTTTTCGACGACTTGACCGATGATGGCTTCATCGAGGATGACGATGCTCACACGATGCCTGAGCTAAACCTTGAACTCGATAGCGCGAGTAGCGTAGCCACCAACGACAATAACGGCCTGTTTGGGAATGCTGGTGCAGACCTGTCGTTCTCTGATAGCGCGGTGGCTAGCCCGGCAAACGCTGATTTTGGCAGCCTGTTTGGGGAAGCTGAGGCTGATTTAGACGATCCGTTCGATGACCCGTTTGGCGAGTTCAGCTTTGACGACAGCTTTGACAACAATGCCTCTGATTTTGCCGTCGATACCCCTGCCAGCCGTGGCCCGGAGCCAGAGGTAACGGCGACTCTGGCCGATACGAGTTTTGCTGCTCCCCTGGAGGAGGCAGACGACATCGCTGTAGATGGTGGAGCCTCTGAGTTTGCCGAGACCAGTTCAGCCAGTGACGAAGACAGCTTTGCCAACTTAGATAGCTTGCTGGACGACGAGGGCGCGGAAGACCCCTTTGGAACTTTGGCAGATGGTCTGGGAGAGGAGCTAGGAGGGCCTGGGGAAGGCCTCGATCTAGAACTAGAGCCCATCAGCGAGAGTCGCAACGGCGATATGCCCTCTGGCACAGCCCCTGTAACAGCCAGTCAGGGCTTTGATGACACCGATTTTGACGATCTGGAAGCGCTGCTGGGAGAAGAAACCCTAGATTACAGGGCTGACAGTAACAGCGCTAGCAGCAATGGACGGTCGGAGACCCAGCCCAGCCAGCCCGACCTGACGACTAGCGATCGCTCCTTTGATGACGGTGATGACGAGTTTGGCGATCTTGAGAAGCTTTTAGAGGAAACTGACCAGCTAGGTGGATCTGCCCCGGCTTTGGGCAGTCGTCGGGTTGCCTCGGTGCAGGCGGCGCGGCGATCGCCCCGGCGGGCGGCGGGTAGCACCGACCAAACCATGCGGGTTTCGGTGGGACACCTGGACAACCTCAGCAACCTGGTGGGCGAACTCGTAGTCAACCGCAACTCTTTGGAGCAAGACCAGGAGCGGCTGCGGCAGTTTCTCGACAACCTGCTGAATCAGGTGTCGCAGCTCAACGACGTGGGCCAGCGGATGCGCGACCTATACGAGCGATCGCTGCTGGAAAGCTCCCTGATTGCCAACCGTCAGGCCTTTGCGCTGGGGGTTTCATCTTCCGGCGGCGGCAGCAGCCACGCTACCGGGGCCACCTTCGACGCCCTGGAGATGGACCGCTTCACCGGCTTCCACACCCTCTCCCAGGAGATGATCGAGCTGATTGTGCGGGTGCGGGAAGCCTCCTCCGACATTGAGTTCACCATCGACTCAACCGACCAGATTGCCCGTCAGTTTCGTCAGGTGACCACCCAGCTGCAGGAGGGCCTCAACAAGGCTCGCATGGTGCCCTTTGGCCAAACCGCCGATCGCCTGCCCCGGGCGGTGCGCGATATTTCGCTCCAGTGCGGCAAGGAAGCTCAGCTGGTGGTCGAAGGCCGCGACACCTTGATCGACAAGATGATCCTGGAGCGGCTCTACGACCCCATGACCCACCTGGTCAACAACGCCATCACCCACGGCATTGAGTCACCTGAAGAGCGATTGGCCAACGGCAAAAGCCGGGAGGGCACGATCACCGTGCGCGCCTTCTACCAGGGTAATCAGACCGTAATTTACATCGCCGACAACGGCGGCGGCATCAACCCGACCGTGGTCAAGGCTAAGGCGCTCAAACAGGGGCTAATTACCCCCGCTGAGGCTCAGACCATGAGCGAAATTGAGGTCTACGATCTGCTGTTTTTGCCGGGCTTTAGCACCCGCGACCAGGCCGACGATTTCTCGGGGCGCGGCGTGGGTATGGACGTGGTGCGTACCGCCCTGGCCGATATTCGAGGCTCGATTACGATTGAGTCTGAGGTGGGCAAGGGCACTAGTTTTACCATTCGTCTACCTCTCACCCTCAGCATCACCAAGGCGCTCAGCTGCGTCAACAACCAGGCCCGCATTGCCTTCCCCATGGACGGGGTGGAAGACATGTTCGACGTGCCCAAGGAGCGGATTCAAACCGACGACCAGGGGCACTCCTGCATTCTCTGGCGCGATACGCTGCTGCCCTTCCGTCCGCTGGGCGAGCTGCTGCGCTTTAACCGCAGCCTGGGTCGGGGCCGGGTCTACGGCGGCCCCCAGGACGAAGATGTGGTCTCGATGGTGGTGCTGCGCAGCGCCAGCACGTTCATTGCCCTGCAGGTCGACCAGGTAATTGGCGAGCAGGAAATTGTAATCAAGCAGCTGGAAGGGCCGGTGCCTAAGCCCATCGGCATTGCCGGGGCCACGGTGCTGGGCGATGGGCGGGTCATGCCGATCGCCGACGTGCTGGAGCTGATCGACCTGGCCAGCGGTCGCCTGCGCCGCGACGCTTCGACCTCGCTGTGGACCCAGACGGCGGATGAAGAACCCGTTGAGGTGGTCGCTCACACCGATCCAACGGTGCTGATTGTGGATGACTCGATTACGGTGCGCGAGCTGCTGTCGATGAGCTTCAACAAGGTGGGCTACCGGGTCGAGCAGGCCCGCGACGGCCAGGAAGCTTGGGAAAAACTGCGCTCTGGCCTGCCTTGTGACCTGGTCTTCTGCGACATTGAAATGCCCCGGATGGACGGCCTAGAACTGCTCTCGCGCATGCAAAAGGACAGTGCCCTGAGCCAGATTCCAACAGCGATGCTGACCTCGCGGGGTGCCGATCGCCACCGGCAGATGGCGGTCGATCTGGGGGCCAAGGGCTACTTCACCAAGCCCTACCTGGAGGAAATGCTGCTGGATGCGGCCAGACGCATGCTAGAAGGGGAGAACATGATTCGGCACAGGGCCGAAGAACCCGCTTCCTAGGGGCTGTCATCAATTAGCTGCGAAACGTTCAAGAATCAAGGGTTACAGCCCCTAGCTTATCTTTTGGGTCGGGCGTGGCAAGGCTTGATATCCCGACCTTTTGGCCACAATTGATGGACACGCCCTAGCGCTTAGACGAGGTTGGCATAGTAAAAGCCAAAGGGCGGCAGCTCCAGAATATCGTGGTAGCTGCGATCGCTGACGCCCATCTCCTCCGTGGGTTCGCAGGGAGGAATTTCGGCGCGATCGCAGTAGACAGTGGCGGGGCTGAGATTAAACAGACACAGCAGCCGCTGTCGGTCGCAGGCGCGCACAAACCCCAGCAGTTCGTCCGACGATAGGTTCAGTAACTGCAAGTCACCCTGCCGGAGGGCGGGCTGCTCGTTGCGCCACCGAATTAGTCGCCGATACTTTTGCAGCAGCGAGGTCGGATTGGCCTCCTGCACATCGACGGCGTAGGCCTGGTGATCGGCCGGGATGGGCAACCAGGGCTCAGCAGCCTCGGTAAAGCCAGCGGCAGGGGCATCCTTGCGCCAGGGCATCGGGGTGCGCGACCCGTCACGGCCCAGCACGTGGGGGTATCCCTGTAACCCAAAGGGATCCTGCATTTTTTCGTAGGGGATTTCAGCCTGGGTCAGCCCCAGTTCATCGCCCTGGTAGAGGCAGCAGCAGCCCCGCAGGGAGGTGATCAGGGCGGCAAACATGTGGTCGAAAGCGTCCTGCAAAAAGGTTTCGCTAGGCTGGTACTTGCTCCACCGACTCTTAAGCCGGGGAAAATCGTGGGTGCCCGCCGTCCAGCAGATCACCCCATCGGTAAACAGCGACTCGACGCGCTGAATCAGCTCGGTTAATCGCTGCACCGTCAGGGGTTCATCGGTCATCAATGAGGAGTTATAGGCGGTGTGCAACCGGTCTGGGCCATTGACGTAGGCGCTGGAGGTAAGCAGAGCATCTTCGGTACTGCTGATTTCGGCCAGGGCGATCGCGCCATAGCGATCGAGCAGCTGCCGAATCGGCTTCAGCAGCTCCAGGGTAGAGGGCTGGTCGAGGTTGTGCAGGTTGACCTGAGCAAAAAATGGATCGGTCGACGACGCTCCCGCTGGCCGAGGCATTTCGGCGGGGCGCAGGGGGTTGTCGCGGAGGCTGCGATCGTAGGTAAAGAAATTGACCACATCCAGGCGAAAGCCATCAACGCCCAGGTCTAGCCAAAACTGGGCGGTGTCCAAAATAGCCTCAACTACCTCAGGGTTGTACCAGTTCAGATCGGGCTGACTGTCTAAAAAGTTGTGCAAAAAGTACTGCTGCCGCTGGGGTTCCCAAGCCCAGGCGCTACCGCCAAAGGTGGAGAGCCAGTTGTTGGGCGGCGTGCCGTCGGGTTTGGGGTCGGCCCAGACGTACCAGTCGGCCCTGGGGTTGTCGCGGCTGGTGCGGCTTTCTTCAAACCAGGGGTGCTGGTCAGAGGTATGGTTCCACACCTGGTCGATCAGTACGCGCAGATTGCGATCGTGGGCGGCCTTCAGCACCGCTTTAAAGTCATCCAGGGTGCCAAAAATAGGGTCTACCGCCCGGTAGTCGGAAATGTCGTAGCCGAAATCGCGCATGGGCGACTTAAAAAAGGGTGAAATCCATAGGGCATCGACGCTGAGGCTGGCGACATAGTCGATATGGTTCAAAATGCCGGGCAGGTCGCCAATGCCGTCACCGTTGCCGTCCGCAAAGCTGCGCGGGTAAATCTGGTAAATGACGGCACTGCGCCACCAGTCGGGCTGAGAAGGCATAGCATTAGAGCTCTAACAACAAAAACGTTCTAACAACAAAAACGGGTAAACCAGCAGCGAATTACGGAAAAACTAGGCCCATTGCAGCGAACAACGTCCCGACAATCTGCCTAGTTGGGGATCCAAAGCGGCTGGCAAACCTGGTTTTACACGGTTGACTTGAGCTGATCAGCACCGACCTGTCTCCCGTTACCCTCCAGCACGTCTTTGGCGGTGCTGCTGTTGGCAGGTGGAGTACTGGGCTGCAAGTTGCCGAAGAAATAGCCGTAGCCCCGCAGGCGCAGCATGTCGCCGTTGCGCTTGGCGGCCTCGTCAACGCCTGAAGTCGTCACACAGGGCAGCATTTCGTCGGGCAGGTTAAAGTGGGCCGTCTCTGGACTCAGGTTGAAGATACAGAGCAATCGCTGCTGCGGCGCTTCGCGAATGAAAGCGAACAGCGGAGCCTCGGTATTGAGAATACGGCAGTCACCCTGCATGAGCGCCGGTTGCTGCCGCCGCCAGTGCAGCAGTCGTCGCCAGGCGTTGAGCAAAGAGCTGGGGTCTTCGTTTTGGGCATCTACCGCCCTGGGTCGATGGCTGTCGGGAACGGGCAGCCAGGTTTCGGCGTGGCTAGAAAAGCCAGCACTCACGGCGGTGGCCTGCCAGGGCATGGGCGTGCGAGAGCCGTCGCGCCCCACTACATCGGGGTAGAGGGCCTTACCAAAGGGATCTTGAATTTGGCTTTCGGGAATGTCTTCAGGAATGCGGGCCTCGCTGAGGCCGAGTTCGTCGCCCTGGTAGAGGCAGAGGGCACCAGGCATGGCTACCAGCATAGCCGCCGTTTGATGGTAGAAGGTCTCAGGGTAGGGCGTACCCTCGCTATCGTGCCCAGCCCAGCGACTGCGCAGGCGACCGTAGTCGTGGTTGCCGACCATCCAGCAGTTGCCGCCGCCCTGAAAGTACTTTTCGACTTTTTCGAGGGTGGAGCGCATCAGGTCGGCGCTGATCGGTTCGTCGACCAGCAAGGCGCTGTTGTAGGCCAGGTGAGCCCGGTGTTTGCCCTTGACGTACTCACTCGACAGCTGAATTGAGTCTTCGCAGAGGGTGACCTCGGCCAGGGTAACGGTGCTGGGGTACTGGTCGACCAGTTCACGCACGGGTTTAAGCACATCCAGTGCCTCGGGGCGACAAAAGCTGTTCTCAAACATGAGTTTGGCCATTGGGTTTTTGGGGTCGATGCCGTCTGGGCGAGGCGAGTCTTCTGGGCGCACCCGCTCATCCCGCAGCTCGGGGTCGTGCAGAAAGAAATTGGGCGCGTCAATGCGAAAGCCGTCGACACCGCGATCGAGCCAAAACTTGCCCCGCTCTAAAATGGCTTCAACTACTTCAGGGTTGCTCCAGTTGAGCTTAGGCTGGCTGCGCAAAAAGTGGAAGAGGTAGTATTGCTCGCGCTTGGGTTCCCAGGCCCAGGCCGAGTCGCCGTTGAAGGCTGATAGCCAGTTGTTGGGCGGTGAGCCATCGGGTTTGGGATCGGCCCAGACGTACCAGTCGGCCTTGGGGTTATCGCGATCCTGGCTGCTTTCTAAAAACCAGAAGTGGCGATCTGAGGTGTGCCCCCAAACCTGGTCAACAATCATTCGCAACCCGCGTGCGTGGGTGAGGGCCAGCAGCTTGTCAAATACTTGCAGGTCACCGATTACCGGGTCGATATCGAGCATGTCGGTGATGTCGTAGCCCAGGTCATCCATGGGCGACTCGTAGATTGGGGTCAGCCAGATAGCGTCTACACCCAGAGCGGAGATGTAGTCGAGTTTGTCAATAATGCCGTTGAGGTTACCGCGGCCATCGCCATCGGTGTCTAAAAAGCTCCAGGGCACGATTTGATAGATAACGGCGTTCTGCCACCATTCGATGGTTTGCATAAGTAGAGTAATTCCTTGGCGTCTTGTGCGTGTAGGGTGCCGGAGGGACGCGACCTGAGAACGAATCGAAACTAGGATTGAATCGACATAAAAATAGAGCGCTGTGCCGTCAGCACGGGGTTTCTTTATTCTCAGCAGCGGGCTTTTGAAAAGTATCCGCCAGAGGATGGAAGAGAAATCTCTCTGACGAAGGGAATGACAGCAGGGTCAAGAATCGCCGATTGGAAAGGGTTGAGGCCGATCGCACCCCCAGCTCGCAACTGTTCAGGGTAGGATCGTAGGCATCTTAACCAGTGTGGGGCTATGACCGTAGCGGAGCGATCGCGCATTGACTGGGCACCAATTGTAAAGGCGTTTGTTGCGGCTCTGGGAAGCGATCGCGTGGTGCGGCGCAAAGAAGAAATTTTGGTGTACGAGTGCGACGGGCTGACCAGCTATCGCCAGCGGCCAGCGATGGTGGTGCTGCCCAAAACCACTGAGCAGGTGGCGGCGGCGGTCAAGATTTGCAACCAGTTTCAGGTGCCCTTTGTGGCGCGGGGGGCGGGCACGGGTCTCTCAGGCGGGGCGCTGCCGATCGCAGACTCGGTGCTGATCGTCACCGCCACGATGAATCAGATTCTGGCGGTCGATTTTGACAACCAGCGGGTGACCGTGCAGCCGGGGGTAATCAACAACTGGGTCACCCAGGCGGTCAGCGGCGCGGGCTTTTACTACGCCCCCGACCCCTCTAGCCAGTCGGTGTGCTCGGTGGGCGGCAACGTGGCGGAAAATTCGGGCGGGGTGCACTGTCTCAAGTACGGGGTGACCACTAACCACGTACTGGGCCTCAAAGTGGTGCTGCCTAGCGGCGAGGTTGTCGAGATCGGCGGCGAGGTGGCCGAAACCCCTGGCTACGACCTTTGCGGCCTGTTTGTGGGTTCGGAGGGCACCCTGGGCATCGCCACCGAAATTACCCTGCGCATTCTCAAAGCGCCCCAGTCGATTCAGGTGCTGCTGGCCGATTTTACCTCGGTGGAGGCGGCGGGAGAGGCCGTCTCGGCGATTACCAGCGCGGGCATTATTCCCGCCGGTATGGAGATGATGGACAACTTTAGCCTCAACGCCGTGGAAGACGTGGTGGCCACCAACTGCTACCCCCGCGACGCGGCGGCGATTTTGCTGATTGAGATCGATGGGCTACCGGCGGAGGTGGCGGCGACAGGCGATCGCATTGCCGAGCTGTGCCGCCAAAACGGGGCGCGCACGATTACTGTGGCTACCGACCCAGACGATCGCCTGCGCCTGTGGAAGGGCCGCAAAGCCGCCTTTGCCGCTATGGGCAAACTCAGCCCCGACTACTACGTGCAGGATGGGGTGATTCCGCGCACCCAGCTGCCCTACGTGCTGGCGGAGATCGAGCGGCTGGGCGATCAGCACGGCTACCGGGTGGCGAATGTTTTCCACGCTGGTGACGGCAACCTGCACCCGCTGATTCTCTACAACAACGCGGTTCCCGGTCAGCTCGAACAGGTGGAAGAACTGGGCGGCGACATTCTCAAGCTGTGCGTGCGGGTGGGCGGCAGCATCTCGGGCGAGCACGGCATTGGGGCCGACAAGCGCTGCTACATGCCCGACATGTTTTCGCCCACTGATTTAGAAACGATGGGCTGGGTGCGGCAGGCCTTTGACCCGGAGCGGTTGGCTAACCCGACCAAGCTCTTGCCCACCCCCCGCACCTGCGGCGAAGCAGCCCGCAGCGTAGCGGCAGCGACCCTGCCTGAGGTCGAGCGGTTTTAGGCACGATCCGGGTATAACGGCTCTCAATTCGGCAGATCGTTCAGATGGATAGTTTAAGGTTGCGGTTTACTTAGCACAAACTGTTCTAAATCGTGGTGTTTTCCTTTCCAAAAACCGCGTTCTTTAAGTACTCCCTGACTCTGAAACCCTAGTTTTTTGAGCAATTGCCTGGAGGCTGTATTGTCGAGAATAATTTCAGCCGTCACGCGCTCTAAATTTTGGACTTCAAAGCCATAGTTCAAAATGGCCGTCAGCGCTTCTGTCATAATGCCCTGCCGCCAAAATTTACTGGCCAGCTCATAGCCAACCTCGGCTTGATTTGACGCTCTATCCCAGGTAAAGCCGCAGGAGCCAATGGGCGTATTTTGGGCTTTGAGAGCGATCGCGGCATCCGCTGGGCGATCGCTCTCAAAGCCCATTTTGCGCCGCTCAATTACAGCTCTAGCCTGATCAAGGTGGGTGAAGGTATCGAGGTCATGAAACTGCGTGACTTGAGGATCTGAAAAGAGTTTAAAGATTGCTTCCGCATCGAATGCAGTGGCCTGACGCAGCCACAATCGCGAGGTTTCAAGCGTGGGGAAGGCCATGACTTAAAACCAATTCGTAATGTTCAACGGTAGGGAACGGGTCGTAAAAGTGGTGCAGCAGCGATCGCCAGGTTTGATACTCCGGCGACTGGCGAAAGCCAACCGTATGATCTTCCAGGGTTTGCCAGCGCACCAGCAGCAAGTACTGATTTTGAGTTTCAATACAGCGCTGCAATTCGTGGGAGCAGTATCCGGGCATCGCCGAAATAATTTCAGATGCCTCGGCAAAAGCGGTTTCAAAGGCGGCTTGAGCACCCGGCTTAATCGTTAGAACAGCAATTTCTAGGATCACAGCGATTCTCTACTTTAATAAAAAAGCCACTTGCGGGCTTTGGCATCGCTTTTTGAATACTTGAACAATTTTACTTTCCTCATCAGAAAATAAAAACTCGCCTCATCCTTCCAAAGTCATAGCAAAGGGCTCACTCTCAAGGTAGATACAAATCGATACAGTATCGCTCTAGGGTTGCTTTAGCGATGGCGAGTAAGCGAAGAAATTTTAGCCTGCTCGAATTTGCTGAATTAACTCTCGAATTATCTCTCAGTGGAGGTTTCAATGTCTAACCCCAGAGTCGAAAACGACAATTACGATCCCCATATCATTCCGGCAGAAACGGCGGCCCGCAAAGAGCGTGAGGGCGGAGACTACAAGCAGGTGCGAGACGAGTCTAGCAATTCTATCGACACCAGCGGTGGCCAAACCGTAGACAAAGAAGGTCTGGCCAACAACTACCCCATTGAGCCTGAAATGTACATCAACGAACCCGGCGACCTGCGTGAAGAAGAGGAAGCCAAAAAAGCGCAGCGGGAGGCTGAGCTACGCGAAATTAACCAAACCGACGAAACCGGCAAGGTGACCACAAAGTCGGATGAGCGCAGCAAGGGCGTTGGGCAGGTCTAGCCTGGCTTGAGAATGTAGCATTCTTGTAATGCTTGGTGCACTGCTGCGATCGCGGCGCGACAATGGGGGTAGGCGTAACAGCCACCCCCATTCTTTTTGGGGACTTATTTTTTTAGCGCTATTTTGAGGGCATTAGAGCAATGACCCCAGCTACTCTAAGAGAACTGATCGATCGCTCCTACCAGGCGGGCGCTCGCGACCTGCACGGGCTAGATTTACAGAGAATCGATTTGGCAGCGGCCCACCTGGCGGAGGCCGACCTGCGCCGCACCAACCTGACGCGGGCCAACCTGTATCAGGCCGACCTCACTCACATTGACGGCTACCAGATCACCCTGGCCCGCGCTGACCTGCGCGGGGCCTCTTTGGCCCATGCCACCCTGCGCGAGGCCGACCTGCGCCGAGCCAACTGTCACCGCGCCACACTCGTGAATGCCGACCTGCGCGACAGCTGTCTGGAGCGCACCGATCTCAGCCACGCCAATTTGGAAGGGGCCAACCTGACCCAGGCCGACCTCAGCCGCGCCAACCTCTACTGGGCCAACCTGCGCTACACCAATTTGACCGGGGCCAAGCTGACCAAAGCCCAGCTGATCGGCGCTAAATTTTGCCAGACCATCATGCCCGACGGCAGCATTCGCGATTCGGAATGCATTTTTGTCTAGGGCGTGTCATCAATTCCGGCTAAAGTCCTAATCCCCATCGGCATTGCCACGCCCGACCCAAAAAACAGGCTAATGCAGCATTTCTGCTGGCGTTAGAGGGGCGGTGGTTTGCCGCTCGTCGAGGGGAGTCAGGGTATAGGGCAGGGGTGGCTCGGGCACCAGCAGGTAGCGATCGCCCCAGCCGCCGTTAGTGCGTGCCACCAGATCGGCCGGGGGCGAGGTTTGACCGCTGGGTAGCCCGACCGCTAGAGCCTGGTCGGCCCACAAAAAAGGCTCTCCAGCGGGCGTGACGCGCAGCACCTGGCCCAGGCGCTGTGGCCCCGCTTCAGCAATCTTGCTGCTCAGAGCCGCGCCTAGGTGATGGGGTGCCAGCGCGATCGCAAACTGCACCGTATCGCTGGGCTGCACCGCCAGATTTAGCGCAGCGACCTCGGCCTGCCAGGCTTCTTGGTAGCGGCCATCGGCGGCGACCTGCCAGAGGTTAAGCTGGGTTGACCACTGGCCGTTGGCAACGGTAACCGGCCGATAGTCAAGCACTGAATAGAGCGGTTTACCGTCCGGGGTGCCCCGCTGAGGGTCGAGGTAGCGCAGGGCGATCGCGGTCAGCTGAGTGTTGTCCGGCAGGTTGGTGGTGCCGGTCAGGGCAAACTCGCCATCCTCCAGGGCTTTGGCCTCAAGGGTTAGGGTCGTCGCCTCTGCCGCAGGCGGAGATAGAGGCAGCAGGGTAGACTGGCACCCTGCACAGGCCACCAGCACCAGCACCAGCACCGCTTGCTTGAATCGTGAAATAGTCATTGCCGAAGGTTGGGGAAGATTGTTATACCCTATGCAACCACAGCCCAGAGCAACGACCAATAGCGAAAGAATGCCTTGAGCAACTCCACACAAAAGGCCACAGCCTCAAAACTTTTTTGTCATTTCATCCTGACGATGAGAAATATATCTGTAGGAGGAGGTAGCGCTATGCCTGAGCCTCAACCTTACCTGAGCTGAAATCGTCCTGACATCGTTACCGCATCACTAGATGCTTGCACTTGATTCTCAGCTTTCTTCATCTGAGCTATGAATACGTGAATTTAATTAGTTTTTTAGGCGTTTTGCTAAAGTCAGTACCTGAGCCATTTAATCTGATGCTCTAAGAGCTGGGCAACAGCATTACTCTTAAAGCATCAGCAGAATCTAGAACCTTTGATTGCTTTGTTCACGCGAATCAAGCCATTTGGTTTAGATAGACTTGGCACAACCAGTACAGGCAGCTTAACGCCACACTCAATTTATGTCTTTAAGTCTGGCTTTTTGGAAAGCCCGATTATAGCAAGCGTTGATTTTATTGAAACGCTTGTGCACCTGATAGCGCTCTAGTACTGCGCTTTTTAGGTATCAGCTGGTGACCTCAGCTACCGAGCCAGCGCCATCCAGAGCGGTGGCCAGTTCGCTGAGGACATCGGCAACTGTTGTTAGCAAAAACTTGGGCAGCGAACTGGCGTAAAGCCATCGATCCAGAAACTCTGGAATGCCCCAACCATGCTGGCGATGGCTATATCTTTCGCGCTTATTTTGACCCAACTATTTTGAGTATCTTATGAAGCATTCTATGGGTGCTTGGTTAGCGCTGCGATGTGCGCTAAATCCTGGCGCGGCAACGGGTATGGTGCTGGCAACGGCACTGTTTGGCATCGCCCCCCACGCCTGGGGTAGCGAGCCGCCTGGCGACCAGCTGGCGGCAGAAAATTTTGCTGCCAATGAGCTATTTCAAAGCGACTTACCTCAGGACGATGGAGCAGCTGGTGACCTAGCTAGATCCAGTCTGTCTGCAGAAGACTGGTCTATAGAAGACCAGGTTGTAAGTCCCAAAACCCAGTTAAAGACACAGCCTGGCTACCCACAGCTACCTCCCCCAGGAGCAGCGCCGATCGGTCTAGCCCCGGTGCTAGCCCAATCAATCCCCGTAGCACCGGCTGAGGAGAACGTTCCTGGGGAGACTGAAGCGGCTGAGCCAGAGACAATCTCTCCAGACTCTCTACCTGCCACCGATACGGCAGAACCTACGCTGCCTGCCCAAGACGTTGCCCAAACCTCCACGTCAGAGCCAGAAACAGCAGCCCCCGAAACCACCCTGGCCCCAGCGGAGCGCTCTGAGGTGTTTGTGCAGGCGGCCTATTTGCAGGAGGGCAGCGAAGGGTCAGCGCGGCTGCGGGCCGGGGGCATTTACGTGCTTAGCCCTTCGGTGTTTGCTGGGGCTACCGTTGACCTCAGCACCGGGCAGGCATTTTCGGACACTGACCAGACCGGCCTCAGCCTCAGCGAGCTGTACCTGACCGCCTCACCCGCCAACCTGAGCGAGCTGCGGTTCACGGTGGGGCTGATGGATTTGACCTCATACCTCGATCGCAACAGCTTTGCCAAAGACTCGCTGACCCATTTCTTTAACCCGGTGTTTCAAACCAACCCGGCCCTGAGCACGGTGAATGTGGCCTCGCGCCCCGGTGCCCTGGTGAACTGGACCCCCGTGGATGCGCTGTCGCTGACCGCCACGGCGTTTTCGTCGAGCCGCAGCCTGAGCGATTTTGCCATCGACTCGTTTGCGGGCGAAGTGGGGGTGCGGTTTGGCAACGCCATCGTGCGGGGCACCTACGTCACCTCGGTTGATGCGGGCCGTCGCGACGGGTTTAGCGAAATTTTTGCCATCGACCGGGGCAACGGCCAGTTTGGCCCCCTACCGGGCGATCGCGAGACGGGGTTTGGCCTCAACGCCGAAGCCTTTATCCCCAACCTCAAACTGGGCTTTTTTGGCCGCTACGGCTGGTACACCAACCAAACCCTGGGGGTCAGCGGCCAGACCTACAGCCTGGGCCTCAACGGACTGGATGTATTTATGCCGGGCGATCGCCTCGGGCTGGGCTACGGTCGCCAGCTCTCCAACAGCGAGCTGCGCCAGGCCAGCGGCGGCCCCGTACCCGACGTGTGGGAGCTGTTTTACGACGCCCAAATTATTGACAACCTGCGGGCCGGGGTAAGTGTGCAGCAGCGCAATGCGTTTAGCGAAACCTACCTGGGCTTTCGGGTGCGCTACGACCTGATCTGGAACCCCTTACGGAGGGCAGCGGAATGAAGTTGAATCGATTTCAGAACCCCTCTCACTCAGGGAGAGGGGCAGGGGTGAGGGTCTCAGGGTTGCTGGCGTTAGCCACCCTACTCCTTGGTGCAGAAGTCCTGACGACATCCCCCGCCCTAGCCCAGCGATCGCCCCAGACTAGCCAGGGCTACACCCTGCTCGATCGCGGCTGGGTGAACGATGCGATCGCGGCTTTTCAGGCGGCTCTGCGCCAGCGGCCCAACTCGGCTGAGGCCCGGCTGGGGTTGGCGATCGCCTACCAGCGGGCGGGCCGCGATGCCGATGCCTGGAATGCTTACCAGGCGGTGCTGCAAGTCAGCCCCGATAACGCTACCGCGCTGGCGGCTCTGGGGGAACTGGGCGGCTACCGACCCGAGTGGCAGCCCGGCGGCATTCAGGCTCTAACCCGGCTACTGGGCCAAAAACCCGACAATTCTGCGGCTCGCAGCCAGCGGGCGTTGCTCTATGGCTACCAGGGCCGCTTTACAGAATCCCTCGCCGATTATGACATCCTGCTAGGGCGCAACCCATCCCCTCAGACCCTGCTGGGGGCAGCGCAGATCTACACCTTTAGCGGTGACTATGCCGGTGCCCTGACTCTATTCAACCGCTACCGACAGACGGGGTCACTGCCCACCGAGGCGCTGACCGCCTACGCGCTGGCGCTACAGGAGACGGGAAATGCAGCCGGGGCGATCGCCCTGCTCGAACCCGCCCTCAGGGAGCCCAGCCGCACCGACGATCTTTCTCTCACCATTCGCACTGGCCTGGCTAATGCCTACGATGCCAGCGGCCAGACCGACCGCGCCCTGAAGCTAGTGGAGCCGCTGGTGGGCAGGGCTGAGGCTCGCCTGCCCCTGGCCCGCGCCTACAGCGCGATCGGTCGTCGCCAGCTCGACCCATCCCTGTTTGAGCAGGCCACGGTGCTGTACCAGCAGGCTCTGGATGCCACTACGGCCCCCAGCTACGGCCTGCGAATTGAGGTTGCCGACGTGCTGAGCGAGTGGCCCGACACCGAGCCTCTCGCCCTGACGATGTTTCAGCAGCTGGCGGTAGAAAACCCCAGCACCGCCAGCCTGAAGGTAAAGGCACACCTGCTGGCCTACAGCCTGGACATTGAGAGCGCCGCCACCGTCGCCGAGCAGCTTCTGTCCCTGCTGTCGCCCCCGCCCAGCTCTGCCCCAGAACAGCGGGCCATTACCACCGCCCTGGTGCGGCTAGACAACCCCGACCCGGCCCTGCTGCCCGTTTACCAAGCCGTAGCAGCGGCGGTGGATGCTCCCTTACTGACGTATCGAATGGCCCAAATTTATCTCAGCCAGGGCGATTTACAGGTGGCTCGCGATGCGCTGACCCGCTATCGCGACACCGACGCAGGCCAAAACGACTGGGGCACCGAGCTGCTGGTCGCCGACCTGGAACGCCAGCTAGGCGACCTGGAGGCCAGCGCCCGCCGCTATGAGAGCATTGTTGCGGCTCAGCCTAGCGATCAAGCTACCGCCGAGGCGCTGCGAGGTCTGGCGTTTGTGCGCACGTTGCAAGGTCAGCCCGAAGCGGCGCTGCCGGTGTATTTAGCAGCGATCGCAGCCAACCCCGACAACCCCGACTACCCCCTCGGCTACTCCCTGCTGGCCTATCGCACCGAGCAAATCACCGCCGCCGATGCCAGCCAAACCCTGACCACTTGGCTAGATTCCCAGCCGTTGGACGACCCGCCCGCAGAACTGTTTGAGCTGGCGGGGGCGCTCCCGGCTGAGGGCGATCGCGCCAGTCTCTACGAGACCCTGCTGGCCCAGCGCCCCGACGACCTGTGGCTGCGCTGGCGCACCATCGAGCTTTTAGCGCTGTCGGATCCGGAAGTGGCCCAGACTGAGCTAACAGCGTTAATTGCCGCTAACCCCGACGACCTGACCGTGTACTTCTTCCAGGGCGAGCTAGCCCAGCGCCAGGGCGACCTACCCCTGGCCGCTACCGCCTACCAACAGGTACTCACTCAAGAACCGGACAATCTCGGTGCCCTGGCGGCCCTAGCCGGGGTGCAGTTTCAGCAGGGCAACCTGCCCGCCGCCCGCACCCTCTACAACCAGGTGCTAGCGCTGGATCCTGACTACTGGGAGGCTCGATATGCGATCGCAGAACTCAACATCGCCGACGACCGCAAGCTCACGGCCCTAGACCAGCTCCGACAGCTCCCCCCCCAGGCCGCCCCCGTCAACCTTCAACAGCGCACCCAGGACGTGGAATTTGACCTGCTGCGCCGCCGAGGCTTTCAACCCGCCTGGGAGCGCTACTAACCCCAAATCCACCTCGCTAACCCCCCCAAGGAAGCTGGGCAAACACCGTTTGCCCCTACATAACCCACCCCCCTGAAATCAAGGCTAACCCGCCCCACCCGCCTACCCATCCACCCACCTACCCATCCACTCCCCCACGGTGACTACCATGTTGCGACCCTTCAACCTGCGGCGTTCCCAAACCCGCATGCTGCTGTCCATACTGCCCCTGGCCCTGGTGCTGATCGCCGCCGCGCCCAGCTGCACCATTCAAAGCGCTGCCTGCGCCTGCCTCAACACCGGAGAAGTAGCCCTAAACCTGCCCGTTGACAGCCCCCAAAACGACCTGCTGATCGAAAGTTGGCAGGCCTACCGCAGCCGATTTATTCAAGATGATGGCCGGGTGATTGACCGCGAAGACAGCGATCGCACCGTCTCCGAAGGGCAGGCCTACGCCATGCTGCGGGCCGTCGCCATCAACGACCCTGCCACCTTCGATCGCACCTACAGCTGGGCCAAAAACAACCTCGCTCGCCTGGATGCAGCGGGCGAGCCAACTGACCTGCTCTGGGCCTGGAAATGGGGCCAGCGCCCAGATAACTCCTGGGGCACCCTCGATGCCAACTTTGCCACCGATGCCGATATCGACGCCGCCACCGCGTTAATCTTGGCCGCTCGCCGCTGGTCGTGCCCGCAGTACCTCGAAGACGCCCGCGCTCTGCTGGCTGACATTTGGGAGCACGGCACAGTGGAATTTCCTGACGGCACTCGCCAGCTCATTCCTGGCCCCGCCGCCGCCTTTCGCCTGGAGTCCGACCAGGTGATTCTCAACCCGTCGTATTTTGCCCCCGCCAGCTTTCGCCTGTTTGCCGAGGTAGACCCCGACCACGACTGGAACAGCCTGATTGACAGCGGCTACACCATGCTCGACGACCTGGGTGAATTTTCGGCCACCGGACTACCCGCCGACTGGATCGCCTACAACCCGACCACCGACACCTACCGCCAGCTACCCCTTGATTACCCCCTGCAAAGCCGCTACAGCTTTGATGCCTTTCGTGTCTGGTGGCGGATCTCGCAAGATGCCGCCTGGTTCAACGCCCCCCGCGCCCAGGCCTACCTGGAGGCCCGCACCCCCGAACTGATTCGCCGCTGGCAGTACAACCGTCGCCTGCCCGCCCGCCTCACCCTCGATGGCAGTGCCGAAACCAGCTACGAAGCCACCGCCCACTACGCCATGGTTTACCTGGCCCTGACTCGGGTTGAGCCTGCGATCGCCGCCGACATTTTGCAGCAAAAAATTCAGCCCACCTACAAAGACGGCTTTTGGGATAACGACACCGCCTACTACACCCAAAACCTGGCCTGGTTTGGCCTGCTGCCCCTAGAGATTACCCCCTATCGCCTCAGCACCACAGGCGGCATCTGCAACCCCTAACAACCAGCAAATTGCTCCATCCTTCGACTCCGCTCAGGAACCAACTCTCCTTCGACTTCGCTCAGAAACCAACTCTCCTTCGACTCCGCTCAGAAACCGCCTCTCCTTCGACTTCGCTCAGGAGCCGCCTCTCCTTCGACTCCGCTCAGGAACCGCCTCTCCTCCCTTACCCACCTAACCCATCCACCCGCCTACCCGCCTACCCATCCACCCACCTACCCCTCCTATGCCCTTCCCCCCCTCTCTCCCCTCCCTCTCCCTCCTGGCCCGCCGCCGCCTGGCCCTCTACCTCACTACCCTGCTGCTGATCACCGGGCAACCCCTGCTAGCCCAGGATGCTGCTCCACCTGGCGAGACAGCTTCCGCCCTGGCAGAAATCTCCCTGCCGACGAGCCTGCCTGCGGCTCCGGTCATTGCCCCTGCCGAACCCGGCCAGTACGTGCTGGAATTTAACCGCAGCCCGGTGGTGGGCAACCGCCTGCGCTTTAGCGGCATTTATGACGAGCAGCGGCTGCACTTTACCCGCCCCCGCAACTGGACGGCTAAATCGGTCAAGGTGCTGCTGCGCTACCGCCACTCCGCCGCCCTCTACGCCACCCGCTCTAACCTGACGGTGCTCGTCAACGGCACCAGCATTGGCAGTCTGCCCCTCAACCAGCCCATGGGCGAAATTGGCGATGCGGTGCTAGAGGTACCCGCCGACCTGCTGCAAGACGACAACGAGCTGGTGCTGGCGGCTCTGCAAAACAACTCTCCCACCTGCACCCAGGATCCCTTCGACCCCTCCCTGTGGACCGAGGTGCTGCCCGACTCCAAGCTGGTGTTTGACTACCAGCCCCAGGCGGTAACCCCCGACTTTAGCCAGTTTCCGTACCCGCTGTTTGACACCCTGAGCCTGCAGCCCAACCGAGTGGCCTACCTGCAACCGACCAAAGCCGATAGCCCCTGGCTAACGGCCACGGCACGGCTGCAAACCTATCTGGGCCGCACCGCCCACTACCGCCCCCTCGACACCCGCCTGGTGAAAAACCTGGAGGATTTAGCCGCTGAAGAGCGGCTGGTGATTTTAGGCACGCCCGCCCAGCAGCCTGCCCTGGCCGATCTAACTCTGCCCTTTGCCCTCGAAGACGGCCAGTTTGTCGATGATGCGGGCAAGCCCGTGCCACCAGAGTCGGGCCTGCTGATGTGGGCGACGGCGGCAGACGACAGCTCGCCCGTGCTGGTGATTACCGGCAACGGCGAAGCGGGCGTGGCCAAAGCCCTACAGTACCTGGTGCAGCCCCAGGACCAGCAGATTGCTACCGGCCACGGCGTTGTGGTCAACCAGGCGGCAGAGCTGCCGCCGCTGCCGCCCCGCCAGTGGCCCGGCTATTTGCCCGAGGAGGATGACTTTTTACTCACCGACCTCACCGACCCCAATCGTCAGCCCCTCGATGAAATGACCGTGCGCGGCTCCCACTCGCCAGCCATGGAAATTGGCTTTAAGGCGCTGCCCGACGATCGCCTGCTGCGCGGTAGCAAAATGAAGCTTTCCTACAGCTACGGCCCCCAGATCAACCCCCTCACGTCGCTGGTGGATGTGGAGCTAGACGGCGTCTCGATTACAGGGGAACGGCTGACGGAAGTAAAAGGCGCGAACCGCCGCACCCTGGAGGTCGATCTGCCGGGCGATCGCATCACCCCCACCTCTAAGCTTCAGGTCAACTTCCGCCTTGACCCTCGCGAGCGGCGATCGTGCAGCCGGGTCACCGATCAGCAGCTCTGGGGCACCATCCACAGCGACACCAGCTTTAGCCTCAACCGCACGGCCATCACCAACCTGCCCGACCTGGATCTATTCAAAACCGGCTACCCCTTTACCGCTCCGCAGGATCTCTCCGCCACGGCGGTGGTGCTGCCCGACGCCCCCACCAATACCGATCTCACCGTACTGCTGGAGCTGGCCGAGCGCCTGGGCCGCCTGAGCGTGGCCGACTCGGTACAGCTCGCCGTCTATCGTCAGGGCGAGCTGCCTCAGGCCGATCGCGACGCAAAGAACCTGGTTGCGATCGGACCCCAGTCCCGCTTCCCGTTGCCAGAACTGCTCAGCGAAGACGGCTTTGCCCTGCGGGGCAGCGGCACTCGCCAGTGGGGCAGCACCCAGGTGCAGCCCCTGCCTGACGGCGAAGGGTTAATGAAATCGGTCATTTCGCCCTGGAACTCGCAGCGGGTGGTGCTGGCCCTCAGCGGCCGCGACGACACTGGCCTGGCCCAGGTCACCGACCTGCTGCGCCACGACCCCCTCTTCTACCAAATTGAGGGCGACACCGTACTGGTCAGCGCCCAGGTGCCCAACCCCGACCCCTACATCAGCGCCGACTACCGCCTGGCCACCCTGCGCCAGTCGCCCCAGGTGCAGCTCGCCACCACCACCCCCTACCCCTGGCTGTGGCAAGTCACCCGCCACAACTGGATGTTCATCGTGCCCGCCACTGTGGTCCTGGCCCTGCTGCTCTACGGAGCCGCGCAGTCGGCCATGCGACGCAGCAGCGGAGAGTGAGCAAACTTTTAAAAATTTTGCTCACTCTCTCACCCACTCACCCATCTACTCCCCATGCTCCACTCCCCCACCCCGCCCCTGCACCACTGGCTGACCAAAACCCTGCCCGATCGCGCCTACGGGCTGACCCGGCACCTGAGCCAGTGGCAGATGCTGCTGCTGCTGGGCTGCCTGGGGCTGTTGACCAAGCCGCTGCTGCTGGCCCATCCGGCGATTTGGCAGCAGGGCATTGTGGCGGCGCTGCTGATTGCCCTGGGCTACAGCATTCTGAGTTTGGAGGATGGCCACGCGCGCAGCAGCGGCGATCGCGAGCGCCTGCACCTGTTTATGGTCACCCTCAGCAGCCTGACCACCCTGCGCTACCTCTACTACCGCACCCGCTACACGCTCAACTTCGACACCCCGCTGGATGGCACTTTCTCACTGCTGCTCTACGGGGCTGAAATGTACGCGCTGGGGACGCTATTTTTGTCGTATTTTCAAACGCTGCGGCTGCGCGATCGCAGGCCCGTAGACCTGGCCGCGGTGCCCCAGGAAGATTGGCCAGCGGTCGATGTGTACATTCCCACCTACAACGAGGAGGTGGAGATCGTGCGCAAAACCGTGGTGGCCTCCGTCGCCATGGACTACCCCGCCGCCAAAAAGCGGGTCTACGTGCTCGACGATGGGCGCAAGTATCCCGAGCGGCGGGCCGAGCTACAGGCCATTTGCGATGAGCTGGGGGCCAAACTGCTGGTGCGCGACAACAACGACCACGCCAAGGCAGGCAACATTAACACGGCCCTGGAGCGCACCACGGGCGATCTGGTGCTGATTCTCGACTGCGACCACATTCCGGTGCGGGGCTTTTTGCAAGAAACCGTCGGCTTCTTTTTGGATGAAACCGTGGCCCTGGTGCAGACGCCCCACTGGTTCTACAACCCCGACCCCTTTGAGCGCAACTTGCTCACCCAGGGCCAGGTGCCCGTGGGCAACGAACTGTTCTACAAGGTGCTGCAAAAGGGCAACGACGCCTGGAATGCGGCTTTCTTTTGCGGCTCGGCGGCGGTGGTGCGGCGCAGTCACCTGCTAGAGGTAGGCGGCATTGCCACCGAAACCGTCACCGAAGACTGCCACACCTCCCTGCGGCTGCACTCGTTGGGCTACCGCACCATCTACTACGACAAAATTATGGTGGCGGGGCTAGCGCCCGAAAAATTTTCGGCCTACGTGGGTCAGCAGGTGCGGTGGGCGCGGGGTATGGCCCAGATTTTGCGGCTCGAAAACCCGCTGTTTAACCGCAGGCTCAAGCTGTCAGTGGCCCAGCGGGTCTGCTACTTTAGCGCCACCTCGCACTTTTTCTTTGGCTTTCCTCGGCTCATGTATGCCCTGGCTCCGACGCTGTTTTTGCTGTTTAGCATCAACTCGGTGAAGGGGCTGGGGATTGAGACGCTGTTCTACGCGCTGCCCCACATTGTGCTGTCGATGCAGACCAACCACATTCCCTACAAGCGGGTGCGGTTCTCGTTTTGGAATGAGATCTACGAGTTTGCCATGTCGTTTCAGGCGGGCATTGTGACGCTGCTGGCCCTGGTCAACCCCAAGCTGGGCAGCTTTAACGTCACGGCCAAGGGCCTGGTGGTTAACCAGCGCACCTTCGACGCCAACAGCGTGCGGTATCTGCTGATTTTGGGCCTGCTGACGGCGGCATCGCTGGTGGCGGTGCCCTTTTGGCTGCTGCTCAGCCCCGAAGACACCCAGGCCGTGCTGATCAATGCCCTGTGGTGCGGCTTTAACCTGGTGCTGGTGCTGGCCGCCTGCCTGGTGGCGCTGGAACAACCCCAGCTGCGCCGCGCCCACCGCCTGCCCCGACAGCTCACCGCGATTATCCACAGCGACGGCCAGAGCTGGACGGGCAAAACCATTGACGTCAGCGAAAGCGGTGCCCAGGTGATCCTCGACGAGTGGCCCAACGTGGCCGACCACGTGTGGGTAGAGCTGGTGGGCGACTACGACGGTCGCGCCCTGCTCGAAGCCCAGATTGTGCGGGCTACGGCCACCAGTCGCCTGGAAACGGAGCTGGCGATCGATTTTGTCAACCTCAGCCCCAGCCAGGCTGACGATCTCACCCTGGTGCTGTTTTCTGACGTCAAAGAATGGTACTCGCAGACCCGCCAGCAGGTGGATAAGCCGCTGCGATCGCTGCAGTTTATTGCCACCACCCTCTGGCGCGTATTCACGGACCTGCAGCCGGCCACCGGCCAAAAAATGCGCAAGCAGGTGCAGGCCCCGGTCGAGCTGGCCTGGGAGGGCTGGCACGGCGACAGCTACCCGGCCCGCGTGGTTGAAATGGGCAGCCAGGATCTGCGCCTGGAGGTGCAGAATGTCTCCGAACTCGATCGCGCCACCCTGCTCGAAACCCTGCCCACCGTGGGGCTGCTGTTTCCGGCTGGCCCTGAGCTGCCCAAAGCCCAAAGCCTGGTAGCCCAGGTCGATCAGGCGATCGAGCTGCCTACCCTCAACCGCACCCAGCCCCGCCTGGTGCTGGAGCTGAGCTTTCCCGCCCCGCTCGCCGCCCAGCAGCGCCGCAAAATTCAAACCCTGCTGCGATCGCTGACCTAGCGGCACCCCACCCCGCCAGTTCTTTTCGTGCGAGGTATATCAAATCGCATAAATTGACGCGTCAACTCAGCCTGAGATTGAATTTTACATTGACACAATGAATACAGGCCATTGACTCACGAACTTGGTTATTTTCGATTTCGACCAAACCAAAAAAGTGACATCAAAAACCTTCATATCCACTTTATGATGAGGCACAATATCATTTCCTATCATTCATTTGTTTTTTATATTTTCACTTCTTAGGTCTGTTATTATCAGATTACAAGGTAACGGTTTAGCGCTTCATTCCTGACTATCGATCATTTTTCAAATAACTTCTTATATTTCGAGCTTAATATCAGAGCTTTTCTGATTTATCTCCCTATCTAGCCCCCAGATCAGGCGAGAGCCCTAAGCTCCAAGCCATTCTCACTACCGCATCTACCGCTTCAAAACCAGCTGCCAAACCGCAGCTATTTGAGACTGGCTCCACCCTGGTTTAACTTCAGGGCTTTCTTCAAGTCTTCATTCACCGCCGTGTTACCTATCGCCACTGTCGAAGACCATGCTGGCCTTCGAGTCAGTACTGGGTTTTGATCTCAGGCGAGAGGTATTGGAGGCGATTTCCGCAGGGATACTCGTTTCGAGTCGGCTCCCGTTTCCGGGATGCCAGGGCTCGCGAATCGCCCAGATCTAGCGGCAGCTCGCTGGCCCAGCTGCCGAGCGGCACCCACAACGCATTCTGGCAGCACCCTATCTCCTATCTGCTGTCGTACTTCAAACAGGCCCGGCGAGGCGACGCTCCTTGAAGCAGCGCCCGCCTGAGCAACCCTGCTATCTACCCACCGCCGTGCATTTTCTTTCTGTAGTGAACCGCTATGCAACCATCGCTATTGAACACCGTTCCCATGGCATCACCATCTTCCCCCACCCCACTGCACCCCCTCAGCCTGCTCGCCCAGGTGAGTAGTCGGCAGGTGACTGGCTGTCTGCAGGTCATCACCCCCACCAACACCTGGCTGCTGTGCCTGGAGCAGGGACAAATCAACTATGTCTCCACGGCTGATCGGGCATTTGAGCGACTCGATAAACACCTCAGACGCCTGAGTGTACAGGTGCCAACGCTAGTCAGCGCCGTGCGCGTGCAGGTGCGGCTTTTGTTTGAACAGCAGGCGGCCACTAACCTGGCCGACTACCAGGCCATTTGCTGGCTGGTCGAGCAGCAGCATCTGCACCAAAACCAGGCTTCGACCCTGGTTGAAACCCTCTCTAAAGAAGTGCTCGAAGCCTTCTTAGAGGTGCGCCAGGGCAGCTACGAGCTGGTGGAAGGCAACAGCCTGGGCCATGCCCCCCGCTATTGCCAGCTCAACCTGCGCACTACAGTAGAAGAATGCTACGCCCGACTCAAGCAGCGTCGCACGAGCCTCAACCAGCTCAACGGCGGTTCCCAAAAACTGGGCACAGCCACCCTCACGGCTGCCCCCGCCGTGGCCGCCGTCGCCAACGGCGCTGGGGAGCCTGGCCTGGGGTCTAGCTCGGTCAAACTGGGAGCCAAAACTCACTACACCATTGCCTGTATCGACGATAGCCCCACCGTACTACAGGCCATCAACAGTTTTCTAGACGACAAGATTTTCTCGGTGATCATGATTGATGACCCGGTGAAGGCGCTGATGCAGGTGATTCGAAACAAGCCCGATTTGATCTTGCTCGATGTCACCATGCCCAGCCTGGATGGCTACGAGCTTTGCTCGCTGCTGCGTCGCCACCCCGACTTTAAGAATACCCCCATTATTATGGTGACGAGCAACACCGGATTTATCGATCGCGCCAAGGCCAAACTGGTGCGGGCTTCGGGCTATTTGACCAAGCCATTCAATCAATCTGATCTGCTCAAATTTATCTTTAAGTATTTGAACTAAACCAGTTTTGAGTTCAGAATTTGAGGTTTTTCGACAGAAGAACTCTTAAGTTTAACCCGGACTGGTTGTAGCCCAATAGACTGCCCGCCGAGCCATAAACTGGCTCAGTCGGCCTAAGTTTGATCCACCTAGTCTTGATGCTGCCTGGTGTTCTTCAGGCCGTGATGTCGGTGGATCTGGAGCACCGAGTAATGGCAAATTTTTCTAGCCTGAGCGGCGATTGTTGACGAAATGGTCTGAGCAGTCGTCGCCGCAGTGGCCTACCCCTTCTTTAGGTAAATGTATGATGCAAGCGACCCTAGCCGGCACCGTTTTGGTGGTTGAAGATACGCCTTCCGAAATGGAGCTGATGGTGCACTATCTGCGCGACAGCGGCTGCACAGTAGTCTGTGCCGTTACGGCCCAAGAAGCCCTCGACAAAGCCGCCCAGCACCTGCCCGATGTGATCATTACCGATGTGGTGATGCCTGGTATGAGCGGGTTTGAGCTCTGCCGCAACCTTAAAAAGCAGACCAGCACCGCCCACGTGCCGATTGTGCTGTGTACCTCTAAAAATCAAGACATTGACCGGCTGTGGGGCCTGCGCCAGGGGGCTGATGCCTACCTGACTAAGCCCTACACCCGCGACCAGCTGGTGCAGGCGGTAATGACCATGCTGAGGGTCAACCGATGAGCAATCTATCGATCGGCTCCACCCAAACCGCCGGGGCGGCCCTCGCCACCCAGTCGCTGGCCCCCTTAGCCCACAGCTATTTGCGCTTTAGCCTGGGGCATCAGCCCGCGCTGCTGTCGACGCGCCAGGTGCAGGAGGCGATCGCCACGCCTGCGGCCAGCATTACCCCCATGCCCAACATGCCCCCCGCCATGCTGGGACTGATCAATCGCCGCAGCCGGGTGCTGTGGGTGGTCGATTTAGCCCTGCTGCTGGGGCTGCCTACCGCCTACCCCAACTCCCAGCAGTACAACCTGGTGCTGCTCCAGGTGGGCGCGGTGACCCTGGGGCTGCGAGTGAGCCAAATCGACGGCATTCTCAGTCTGCCGCATCAGCATCTGCAGCCTGCCCCCACCCACGTGTCGCCGGGGCTGTTGCCCTTTCTGCGCGGCTGCGTGCTGCAAGAGGGGGAAGTGCTGCTGGGGTTAGATGGCGAAGCCCTGCTGCGCGCCCCGGCCCTACAGGCTCTCTAGGCCCAGACGGGCGCTAGACCCTAACTTTTGCCCCCAGGCCATAGCTTGTGCAGCGTTTGGCTGTGCCTCCTTACCATCAGCGATTTCTTCAGCATCTCTAACCCCCAGGCCGCTGGGGTTGTTAAGGCAGCGGCTCTTGTCCTACTTACGGCCGCTGATCTCATCCCATCCATCTAGCCCACCTCGTTAAGGTAGTTGACCCATGACCACAGACTTTCGACCCTATCCTCCCGCCGCCGCCGAAGAGCCAGACCCGACCTCACACAATGGGATGGGCAACGGTCAAAACGCTATGGCCGCCAGTGCCGGAGAAAACAATGCCAGTGGGCTGATCTACCGTGGGGTGGCCTACGGCCCAGAGGCAAAAACCACGATCAAAATTACAAAGTCGGCTCGGTGGGGCTGGATTCAGTGGTTTAGCAACCTCAGCGTGCGGCAAAAGCAGCTGGCGGGGTTGTTTACCTCCGAGCTGATCTCGGTGGTGGGCCTGATGGGGGCAGGGTCGCTTTTGATCGTGGCGGGCGGGCGCAGCCAGCTGCTCAACCAGGCCAAGTCTGAGCTGGCTGTCTCTGACATTGAGTACAACATCAAGATTGACCAGATGGGATTTGGCTTTCGGGGTCAGTCTGACAACCGCGCCATTGTGGAGGCGGCGGCGGCCTACGCTCGCGGTGAAGCCATTCCCGCCGGTTCGATCGCCGCAGTGCAGCAAATTTTAGAGAACGAAATTAAGGCCCGCAACATTGAGTACGCCACCCTGGTGGGCGACGATTTGAGAATTATTGCCAACGCCAACCGCGATCGCCGGGGTCAGCCGTTTGACCCCAACGGCCTGGTGGGCACGGTGCTGCAAAACCCGCGCCAGGTGAAAGCCAGCGCCATTGTCAGCTGGGAGGAGCTGCGCAATGAAGCACCGCCCCTGCCCGCTGGCTTTGCCGACCAGGATGCGCTGATTCGCTACACCATTACCCCCGTCAACGACCCGGCCTCGGGCCGAGTGGTGGGGGCGCTGGTCTCCGGTGACATTGTCAACGGCAAAGACACCATTCCGAAGCGAGCGATCGCGCCCTTTGGCAACGGCTACAGCGCCCTGTACCAGCGCAACAGCGAGGGCGAGTTTGACCTGGCCACCGCCCTCTACGCTGGCGACAACGCCGACCTCGAAGTCGCCCAGGTCAACGTGCCCCTCGATACGCCCACCCTAATCGAGCAGGCCGCTGAGCGGCCGGGCCAGGAGGTGACCCGCCGCGATCGCATCGACGGCGTCACCTACACTCTGGCCGCCCGCGCCATCGAAGACTTCAACGGCGTACCGATCGCGGTGATGGTGCGGGGTACCTCCGAAACCGGCCTCAACACACTGATTGGCAACAGCCTGCGCATACAACTGCTGATTGCCCTGGTAGCCCTGGCGGCCGATGTGGGCATTGCCGCCCTGCTGGGCCGATCGATTATGCGCCCGCTGAAAAACCTGCAGCAGGCCACCTGGCGCTTTGGCATGGGCGATCGCCAGGCCCGCGCCGACGTGTACGCCAGCGATGAGGTGGGTCAAGTCGCCCAGGCCTTTAACCAGCTGGCCACCAACGTCACCGAATCTGAAGACCTGCTGCGTCGCCAGGGCCAAAAAGAGCAGCTCTCCGCCGCTCGGGCCAACCTGCTGGCCGATCTAACCAGCCGCATTCGCCAGTCGCTCAACGAGCAAACTATTCTCAGCACCTCGGTAGAAGGTCTGCGAGACGTGCTGGAGGTAGATCGGGTGCTAATCTACCGTTTCCACCCCGACTTGAAGGGCGGCGACATTACCGCCGAGGCTACCGGGCGCGGCTGGAAGCGGGCCGTGGGTCAAACCATTGAAGATCCGCTCAGCCCCGAGGCCCTGGAGCGCTACTACGCCGGGCGAGTGACGACGATGGCCAACCGCCAGGAGGCCCAGCTCTCCGACTGCCACTGCGAGATTCTCGAAAAGCTGGAGGTGATGGCCAACATGGTGGCCCCGCTGCTGGCGGGCGACGAGCTGATTGGTCTGCTGTGCGTGCACCAGTGCGATCGCCCCCGCCACTGGACGGCTGAGGAAGTTGACCTACTTCAGCAGGTATCGCTCCAGATTGGCTACGCCCTCAGCCAGGCCCGTCTGCTACAGCAGCAAGAATTTACCGCCACCCGCGAGCGCCAGATCAACGAAATTGTCTCCCGCCTGCGCGAAAGCCTTAACGAAGAGCGCATCTTCCGCGCCGCCGTCACCGAAACGCGCCGGGTCTTGAACAGCGATCGCGTCGTCGTGTACCAGTTTGACGAAACCTGGAAAGGCACCTTTGTCGCCGAATCGGTCGCCCAGGGCTGGGCCACCGCCCTCGGCAACGACCTCTACGACCCCTGCTTTAAAGAAAAATACATCGAGCAGTACCGCCAGGGCCGGGTGCAGGCGGTGCCCAACCTGACCGAGGCCGGGCTGACCGAATGTCACCTGCGCCAGCTGCAGCAGTACAACGTCAAGGCCAACCTGGTGGCCCCGATCATCATCAACGAAGAACTGGTCGGTCTGCTGATCGCCCACCAGTGCAGCGCCCCCCGCTACTGGGAGCCGATGGAGATCAACTTCGTCCGTCAGATCGCCATACAGCTGGGCTTTGCCCTAGAGCAGGCCCGCCTCTACGCCCAGGCCGAAGCCCTCTCCGAGGAGCGTCGCCAAAAGCAAGAGGCCCTACAGATGCAGCTGGTCGAACTGCTCAGCGAAGTAGAAGGAGCGTCCCGAGGCGACCTCACCGTACGCGCCGACGTGACGGCGGGAGAAATTGGCACCGTTGCCGACTTCTTCAACTCGATTGTGGAAAGCCTGCGCCAGATTGTGACCAAGGTAAAAACCTCCGCCGAGCAGGTAAATGCCTCCCTGGGCGAAAACGAAGGGGCCATTCAAGCCCTGGCCACCGAAGCGCTGCGCCAGGCCGACGACGTCACCCAAACCCTGGCCTCGGTCGAAGCCATGACCGCCTCCATTCAGCAAGTGGCCCGCAGCGCTCAGCAGGCCGCCATCGTCGCCAACAGCGCCTCTACCACCGCCGAAACCAGCGGCCAGGCGATGGATCTCACCGTGCAAAACATTCTCACCCTGCGGGAAATCATTGGCGAAACCTCCAAAAAAGTGAAGCGCCTGGGCGAGTCGTCGCAGCAGATTTCTAAGGCGGTCTCGCTGATTAACCAGATTGCCATGCAGACCAACCTGCTGGCCATCAACGCCGGTATCGAGGCCGCCCGCGCTGGCGAAGAGGGCCAGGGCTTTGCGGTGGTGGCCGAAGAGGTGGGCGAGCTGGCCGCCCGCTCCGCCGAAGCCACTAAAGAAATTGAGCGCATCGTCGAAACCATTCAGCGCGAAACCGCCGAGGTGGTTGACGCTATGGACCAAAGCACCACCGAGGTCGTCGCCGGTACCCGCCTGGTCGAAGACGCCAAGCAAAACCTGGGCCGCATTCTCGATGTCTCTCAGCAGATTGACACCCTGGTGCGATCGATCTCTGAGGCCACGGTCTCCCAGGTCGAGATCTCGGAGTCGGTGACCCAGCTCATGCAGGCGATCGCCGCCGAGTCTACCCGCACCTCCCAGTCCTCCCAGAATATCTCTACCTCCCTGCGCGAGACGGTGGATGTAGCGCGATCGCTCCAGGCTACCGTTGGCACCTTTAAGACCGGCGAGGAGTAGATGGGTGGATGGGTGGATGAGTAGGCGGGTTAGGTGGGTAGGTGAGTCAGACCATACCCACGCACCCACGCACCCACCCGTCCACGCACCCACGCACCCACGCACACGCACCTACGCACCCACGTACCCACCCACTCTCTACCCACCATGTCCGACGCAAAGGAACTTGAAATTCGGCTTCAGTTTCTCGACGAAGCCCAGGAATATCTCGAAACCCTCGGCACCCACCTGATGGGGCTAACCCAAACCTTTGAGGCCAGCGCTATCAACGAGGCGCTGCGGGCCGCCCACTCGATCAAAGGGGGGGCGGCGCTGATGGGGTTTCAGCTGCTCAGCGACTTTGCCCACCGCCTCGAAGACAGCCTCAAAGTGCTGAAGGTGCAGCGGGGCAAGGTCGAGGTTGACGCTGGCCTAGAGCAGCTGCTGCTGGCGGCGGTCGACTGCCTGGGCCAGGTGATGGTGGGTCAGCGCCAGTGCCTCAGCCACGGCACCCCGCACCAGTCTCCCGTCGATGAGCATTGGGTTGAGCAGCACGCCAGCCCCATTTTTGAGCAGCTCCACGATCGCCTGGGCGACCCGGTCGATGAAGACGCCTACTCCATGCTCTCGCCGGAGGATGGCCAGGATATTATTCCGCTGCTGTTTCAAAGCGAGGTCGAGGGCTGTCTGAATCGGCTAGAGGAGGTACTGGCCGGGCCGTCGCCCTGCCTGCGCGAGGAGGCGCAGATTTTGGCCCAGGAGCTGGGCGGGCTGGGCGAAATGCTCCAGATTCAAAGCTTTGTCAGCCTCTGCCAGTCGGTGGCCGACCAGGTGACGATCGCCGCTGACGAGGCCCTGGTGCCCGTTGTGCAGGAGGCGCTGGCGGTCTGGCGACGGGCCCAGGCCCTGGTGCTGACGGGCCATCTGGCCGAACTGCCGACCCAGATGGCGATCGGTTCTGTGGCAACGGCGGCTGTTGCGCCTGAGGTAGCGCCTCAAGTAACCCCTGAAATGGCGACCGACTTGGCGATCGAAACGGCGATCGAGTCTCTGGGCGACACCATTCCCAGCCTGACCGACGGCGAGATTACCGCTCCCCTCTGGCCGTTTGCCGACGAGCCAGCCCTGCAGCCCGACTACCTGATCGACGACCTTGATGACCTGCCCGAGAGCGAATCGGCAGACCTGGTCGCAGCCGGTCACGTGATCGACGGCGAGCTAGACGGGGCAATTGATGAAGAGCTAAACGGGGCCGCCAGCTGGCCAGACGCCCCCGGCATAGATGAATTTGCCACCGTAGACTGGGGCGCAGGCCAGGGCGCTAGCTGGTCGACCAACGGCCAAACCCCCGCTGCCGACCCAGACGAGGCCGACAGCGACAGCACCGTGCGAGTGCCGGTCAAACAAATTAACCAGCTCAGCGACCTGTTTGGCGAACTGACTATTGAGCGCCACCGGCTAGAGCTAGAAGTCAGCCGCCTGCGGGGTCTGGTGGGCACCCTACAAACCCGCATGCGCACGCTCGATCAGGTCAATAGCGACCTGCGGGCCGCCTACGACACCGTCGCCACCCAGGATACTAGTCGCCCCCTGCTACCTGCGGCTCCAGCCCTGCAAACCGTCTCCGAAGGCTCTACAACAGCTGCGTTGACGGCTGAAAGTGCGCTGCGCCAGCAGTTTGACGTGCTCGAACTCGACCACTATCGCGACCTGCACCTGCCATTTCGCGAAATTATTGAAACCATTATTCAGCTCCAAGAGGTCGGAGCCGACATTGAACTCTCCCTCGACGGCACCGAGCAGACTACCCGCACGCTGCGCAAAACCTCGCGCCAGCTGCAAAAGAACCTCACCCAGCTGCGCATGCGGCCCCTGACCGATATTTTCAATCGCTACCCCCGCTCCCTGCGGCAGATGTCGCTGCAGTACAACAAGCCGGTCGAGCTCAAGCTCAAGGGCGATCGCACCCTGGTCGATCGCAACGTGCTAGAGGCCCTGCAAGAGCCGCTAATGCACATCATTCGCAACTGCTTTGACCACGGCATTGAAGACGCTGCCACCCGCCAGCAGCGCGGCAAGCCCGCCACGGGCACGATCGCGATTTCGGCCCAGCAGCACAACAGCCGCACCATCATCACCATTCGCGACGACGGCGGCGGCATTGCGGTAGAGAAAATCCGCGATCGCGCCCGCCGCATGGGCCTAGACGAGGGGTTACTCGCCGCCGCCAGCGATCAAGAGCTGCTGTCGCTGATTTTTGAGCCGGGCTTTAGCACCGCCAGCGAAGTCACCGACCTCTCGGGGCGCGGCATCGGCATGGATGTGGTGCGCAGCAAACTCAAAGAGATTCGCGGCGACATTCAGGTTGACACCCAGCCTGGGGCGGGCACCACCTTCACGATTTCTATCCCCTTCACCCTGTCGGTGACGCGGGTGCTCATCGTCGAAAGCCGGGGCATGCGGATGGCCTTTCCGGTCGATGCGATCGAAGAAATCTTTGCCCTACCCTCCGAGGCCGTTCTCACCACCGCTGGTCGCGACAGCTTTGAGTGGAACGGCGAGCTGGTGCAGCTGGTGCGCCTGGCCGACTGGCTCCACTTCAACTGCCCCGTGGTGATCGAGAGCCCCGAAACCGTCCCCGCTATTTCTGAACCCACGGTGCTGCTGGTGCAGGCCAACCAGCGCTGGGTGGGCCTGCAAATCGAGCGATCGTGGGGTGAACAGGAGGTCGCCCTGCGCCGAGTCGTGGGCAATTTGCCTATGCCAAAAGGCTTCAACAGCTGCACCATTATGGGCGACGGCCAGGTGGTGCCCCTGGTCAACACCACCGAGCTGCTCTACTGGATTGCCAGCTGCGAAGCCTCCGGGGCCAACACCCTCGACGAAACCGCCATTCCGGCCTTTTTGTCCGATAGCCCCCGCTACGAGACCAGCACCGCCATTCGCAAACCCACCGTGCTGCTGATCGACGACTCGATTAACGTGCGCCGCCTGCTGGCCCTCACCCTCGAAAAAGCCGGGTACCAGGTGGCCCAGGCCAAAGACGGCCAGGATGCCCTCGACAAACTGGTGGCCGGGCTGGCGGTCGAAGCCGTGATTTGCGATGTCGAAATGCCCCGGCTAGACGGCTACGGCTTTTTGGCCCGGCTCAAAGCCGAAACCGACCACGAAAACCTGCCTGTCGCCATGCTCACCTCTCGCGGCAGCAAAAAACACCGCCAGCTGGCCATGAGCCTGGGGGCTGCGGCCTACTTTACCAAACCCTACAACGAGCAAACCCTGCTGAAAACCCTCGAAGACCTGATTCAACCGGCCCTGGTGTCCTAGGGCGTGTCATCAATTCTGGCCAAAACCCTTTTAATATCAGCGGTGCCACGCCCGACCGAATCAACCAGGCTAGGGGCTGTAACCGTTGATGCTGGAGCCTTCAAAGGCTAATTGATGACAGCCCCTAGCGCAGGCTTGAGTTTTGAGTTGACGGCTTGAATTCAAAATTCAAGCTTTTTTCCCTTTACTTTCTTTTTGCCCATGACTGCCCTCGCCCGCTACCGTCGTCTGCCCGCCCCAGAACCCTCGCTGCGACTGATTGCGTTTCCGCTACGCCACAACTGGTTTTGCCTACCCCTGGCGATGGCGCGTCGGGTCATTCCTCCAGAAAGTCAGGCTCCGGGCTTGGGCATGGGGCTGACGCATCTTCACCAGGAGACCGTTCCCATTATGGATGTGGCCAATCGCATCTATCAGGCCGCACCGCTGCTGCCGGGGTATAGCGACCCAGCCGCAGACATCAGCGACCAGCCACCCCAGGCCATTTTGGTGGTTGACTCGCCGCGATTTGGCCTGCTCGGGCTCTTAATCGACGACATTCCCAGTCTCAAACGGGCGCGTCAGTCGGCCTTTAGCCCCATCCCCACCAGCTACTTAATGATGCACCATCTCCAGGGCGTTAATACCCTGGTCACCCTCAGCGACACCGAGCCTCCTCTATTTTTGCTGGATGTCGATGCGCTACTTCCCCAATAACTCCAGCCGGAAAATTTCCGCTAAAACAGCTCGATCTTAATACTTATAAAGAAACCTCTAAAATACTCAGATTATCAATTCTTTTGATTGATCTATACAACCACAACTGAGATGATTTATTTGTTGTTGCAAGAATATTAAAAATAAATTAACACCAGAACAATGGCACAAAAGCCACAGTATCTAACGCGTCAATACCTGTAGGGCGATCGAGAGAAGTATTTCTTCTTCCTGTTTTAATTCAGAATTAAAGAGTCTGTCGTCAGCCCCAAGAAACTGAGGATCGTGCTGGCGAACCTAGCAGCGTGTCCGCCTGAGGCAGAAACGCTATAGCGATCGCCGAACAGCTAATTTAGCTGCGTCAAAAAACAGTTTCGAGCAGAATTCAGATGAGCTGCTCCTAGACCAATCTAGTCTAACCGTCAAAATTTACTTCGCGTTGTGCCGATTCGATCAAGCCAGAAAATTGCAAACTGTTACCGAGTCAGGCTCTAACCATGAGTGGCAGATCAGCCCAGTATTCTAAACCTATTGCCAACTATTTACGCGTTAAGAAGCTGCAAATTTTTCCAGTTCTCAAGCGCTTAGATTTTAGCGGTAAGCTCACCTGGTCTGCTCCCGCAGGGCACCAATGGACTCTGTTTTTTAACCGGGGTCAGGTCATCTATGGTCACGGTGGGGTACACCCGATGCGGCAGTGGTATCGCCAGGCCCAGACCCGTTTGCCAGAAGCTGACCTCAGCTACCAGACCCTGCAAAAATCTCTCGTGACAAGCCCCACCGCCAGCTGGCTAGACGGCTGGGACTACCACCTGCTGCACAACTGGCTCAGTCAGGGGCATCTCTCGCAACAGGCGCTGCAAGACATTAGCACCAGTATTGTGGCCGACATTCTCTTTGATGTTGTGCAAACCGGTGAAACTCAGTATCAGCTGGCTCGGCAGCCTGCGCTTGACCCTAGCCATGTGCCCATTGCTATCGACGAAACCACGCTGCTGCCCTCGGTCACCGATCGCTGGGAGGCCTGGCTAGAGGGAGGGCTAGAGGCCTACTCACCCAACCTGGCCCCAGTCATTCAGCATCCAGAACCCATTCGGGCGCAGGTTTCGCCGGGGGTCTATGCCTCGCTGATGCAGCTGCTCGATGGCCAGCGCAGTCTGCGCGACCTGGCCGTCAAGCTGGGGCAAGACGTGCTCAACCTCACCCAGGCGCTACGGCCCTACATTCAGGCGGGCTGGCTCGACCTGGTCGAGGTGGCCGACTTTCCAGCCCTAGGGAAGGGAGATCCGCCGATCGCAGCTCACCAGCGTCCCCTCAAAATTGCCTGTGTTGACGACAGCCCCATGGTTTGCAAAGCGATGGGGCAGGTGATTCGGGCCGCAGGGTACGATTTTTTGTCGATTACCGAAGGGGCAAAGGCGATTCCGGCCCTGCTGGCTCAAAAGCCCGATCTGGTGTTTTTAGACCTGGTCATGCCCGATACAAATGGCTACGAAATTTGCAGCAGCCTGCGCAAAATGTCTCGCTTCAAAGATGTTCCCATCGTCATTCTCAGCGGCAACGACGGCCTGGTCGATCAGGTGCGGGCTCGCCTACTGGGAGCCACCGACTTTTTGAGCAAACCGATGGAGCCGATTGTGATTCTCTCCGTGATTCGCAAACACCTCGCCCCCGCCCCTACCTAGACCCACCCACTCATCCACTCACCCACTCTTCTCCCTACCCCAGGTGTAACCCATGAGCAAAGTTTTGATTGTTGAAGACAGCCTGACCGACAAAGAAATTCTGACGCTTTGTCTGCGCGATCGCGGCATTACCGTCCTCACCGCCAAAAGCGCCGCCGAAGCCTTTGAGCAGGTTAAAAGCCACCAGTTTGATCTGATCATTCTCGATGTCGTGCTGCCCGATCGCAGCGGTTTTGAGATCTGCCGCGAGCTCAAAGAAGACGCCAGCACCATGCAGGTACCCGTGATTATGTGCTCGACTAAAGGCACCGAGATGGATAAGTTTTGGGGCTTAAAACAGGGGGCCAATGCCTACTTAGCCAAGCCCATTGACCAGGACGAACTGCTCAAAGCCGTGAATCAACTGGTCAAAGTCTAGTCAGGTTTTAGTATCACACGCTGCCCCACCCAAGGATATTGAGCTATGGATGTTGACGCTGCGATCGCCGCCGAACACCCTACCCCCTCCACCCCCTCGCCACCGGCAGAAAACGCCCCGCCCGAGGCGGTAGACAATTCTGCCGAAGATCAGTTTTTGCAGGTGAGCGTGAATGGCGATTTGCCCCTGCTGCTGCCGGGGGTCAACCTGGTCGAGATTATGAAGCTGACCATTGGCCAGGTGGTGCCCATGTTTGATATGGCCCCCTGGGTAATGGGCATCTACAACTGGCGGGGCGACATGCTGTGGATCGCCGACCTAGGCCACTTTTTGGGGTTTGCACCCTGGTACCGCCAGGCCGAAGCCACCACCCGCCACACGGTAGTGGTCATCAAACCGCCCTACGACCGCGACCAGCCGGCCCACGCGCAACCCCCAACCCTGGGGCTGGTTGTCAGTGCCGTAGAGGCCATGGTGGCCTACCCCGCCAGTGCCATGCAGCCCCTGCTCGATGGGCAAAGCGCGATCGCAGCGCCTATTGAACCGGGTCTGCTGCCTTTTCTGCAGGGCTGCTACCCCGATAGCCAGGGGCGGCCCCAGCTGGTTTTAGACGGCACGGCGGTCTTAGCGGCCATGGCGCAGCCCTAGCCCTGTCACTAGAAGGTACAGCCCTGCTTTGGTCAGCGTTTTTGGTCGCCGACTTAGCCAACTTAACTGAACTTTTTAAGGTTACTCGCTATGACTCAGGTTCCTTCTTTATCTGACCCCCGCAGCCAGACTCCAACCGTGACGGCGACCGATTTGCTGGTGCAAAACCCCAGTGCCACTTCCCCCCATCGCTCAGCCAAAACCTCTACCGGCCGTAGCCTGCGCCAGCAGTTGCTGTCTACGGTGTTGCCCCTCAGCCTGGTGCCCCTGCTGATCGGTGGCCTGATTACCTATGCGCTGACCCAAAGCCGCACCCGCGCCACCATCAACCAGGCGCTGCAGGGGCAGGCGCTGCTAGCGAGTGAAACCGTCGGCGGCAACCTGAATGAGCAAATTGCCTTTGCCCAAATTTTTGCTCAAAACCCGCTGATTTTGGACAAAGTACGGCGCGATCGCGCCCTGACCACCCGCTTAAAGCTGCTGCAGGTACCCGAAGAAACCCTGGAGTCGCAGTTTATTTTGCGCAAGCAGCTAGCCACCAACCCCGCTTTTAACGACTATCTGGCTCAGACCGCCGCTGTCAAACAATTTGCTGAGATCATTGTCACCGAGGCCAACGGCCTCAACGTCGGCTACAGCAGCATTCCCTCCGATTTCGTCCAGGCGGGCGAAGACTGGTGGGAACGGGCCAGCAGCGACGGGTTCTGGTTTGGCCAGCCGGGCTACGACGCCTCTACCTTTCGAGTTGGCATCGACTTTGGCCAGGCCATTCGCGACCCCAGCAGCAACGAATTTTTGGGCGCGGTGAAGTTTTTCATGACCGCCCTTGAGTTTGAGCAGCTCAACGACTACCTGGCTAACGCCGGTATTCAGGGCTCTCAGCAGGTACAGCTCCTCGAGCCCAATTCTAACTATGTGCTGGCCAACTTCAACGCGCAGGGCCAAGAAGCAGCCCTCACCCCTCGCTCCCTCACCCTAGTCGGTGGCGAGGTAGTAGGTCAGCTGGCTAGCGCTGTCACCGAGGCGGCCCAGATCGGCACCGCCCCCAGCGACCTGCAACAGCAGCTCAACTCAGCCTTTCCGATTAGAAACCTGGAGGTTTCGACAGCGAGTGCCGCTGGCGGCACAGAAAGCCTGGTGACGACCTTCACCTACCAGGGCAAACAGTATTCGCTGGCGACAGTGCCCCGGCTCAACTGGGTGGCGATCGCATCGATGGATGTCGCCGAAATTCGCGCCGCTGGCCGCGAAAACCTGGTCACCCTGGGGCTGCTGGGTCTGGTGCTGGGTGGGGTGGCGGCCCTGTTGACCCGAACCATCGCCCAGCAAATTTCATCACCGCTCGGGGCCCTGGCCGACAAAGCGCAGGAAGTGTCGCGGGGTAACCTCGATGCCCAAGCCGACCTGGTCGGGTCATCTGAAGCCCAAACCCTGGCCCAGACCTTTAACGAACTGGTTGTGCAGGTGCGCGGCTTTTTGCGCGAGCAAACCCTCAACACCCGCCGGGCCAACCTGGCCGCCGCCATTACCGGTGCCAAAATCATTGACTCCGCCGATCTGCTGCCCCTCTACGAACGCCTGGTAACCGAGGCCCGCGACATTCTCGCCTCCGATCGGGTGGTCATCTACCAGTTCAACCCCGACTGGAGCGGCGAAATTGTGGCCGAATCGGTAGACACCCACTGGCCCAGCGCGTTAGAGCAACTGCTGAGCGAGCCCTGTATTCCCGCCGAAACCCGTCACAAGTACGAAACCGAAGGCATTTTGCTCGAAACCAACGTCGCCAATGCCGCCTTTCACCCCGAGCACCAGGCCCTACTGCAACAGCTCCAGGTCAAATCAATTTTGGGGGTGCCCATCCTCGGTCAGGGCAGTCTCTACGGCCTGCTGATTACCCACCACTGCCAGGCCGTACGCCCGTGGCAAGAAACCGAAATCAACTTTATCAAACAGCTGGGGCTACAGCTGGGTCTGGTGATTGACCGGGTCAAACTCATCGAGCGCACCCGCAACCTGGCCGAAGAACAGCGCCAAATTAAAGAAGGACTACAGCGCAGCGCCCTGCAATTACTCATGGATGTTGACCCCGTCAGCCAGGGCAACCTGACCGTGCGCGCCCAGGTCACCGAAGACGAAATTGGCACCCTGGCCGACTCCTACAACGCCACCATCGCCAACCTGCGCAAAATTGTAGTGCAGGTGCAGGAGGCCTCCCGTCAGGTGGCCGCCACCACCGACACCAGCCAAACCTCGGTGCGCACCCTGGCCGAGTCGGCCAATCAGCAGGCCGCCGACATTGTGGCCGCGATCGATCGCGTTCAGGAGATGGCGACCTCGGTGCAGCTGGTCGCCACCAACGCCGCCAAAGCCGAAGCCGCCGTGCTCGAAGCCGAGCAGACCGTAGCCCAGGGCGACGACGCTATGAACCGCACGGTAAACGGCATCATGGCCATTCGCGAAACCGTGGCCGACACCGCCAAAAAGGTCAAGCGCCTGGGTGAATCGTCCCAAAAGATCTCCAACGTGGTGAACCTGATCAGCGGCTTTGCAGCCCAAACCAACATGCTCGCCCTCAACGCCTCCATCGAGGCCTCCCGTGCCGGAGAAGGCGGCAAAGGCTTTGCGGTAGTGGCCGAAGAAGTGCGCGAACTGGCCCGCCAGTCAGCCGAAGCCACCACCGAAATCGAAACGCTCGTCGCCAGCATCCAGGCCGAGACCAACGCCGTAGTCACCGCTATGGAGACCGGCACCGAGCAGGTGGTCACCGGCACCCAGCTAGTCGATGAAACCCGCCAGAGCCTCAACCAGATCACCGCCGTCAGCCGCCAGATCAGCGCCCTGGTGGCCGCGATCGCCGACGCCACCGTCGTTCAGTCCCAGGTGTCTGAAGTGGTCAGCGAAACCATGACCAGCGTAGCCGCCACCGCCAGCGAAAACTCCAGCGCCGCCAACCAGGTCGCCGAGGCCTTTACCCAGCTGCGCTCCGTCGCCCAGGCGTTGCAGGAAGAAGTGGGGAGGTTCACCGTGCGCTAGCAGAACGGTGGGGAGATGAGGGGATGAGGGGATGAGGGGATGGTTGAATTCAAAATGCAAAATTAAGAATTCAAAATTTTGAACCTTGCATTTTGAACTTTGAACTTTACACCTCCACCATCATTATCTTCCTCACCTCCCCCCCCTCCCTATCCCCTCACCTTCCTCGCCCCCTCATTCCCCCCATCTTCCTCACCTTCCCCATCTCCCCACCCTTCTCATCTTCCCCGTCCCGCTATGGCAACTAACCCCCACATCCGCGATCAGGCCTACCAGTTCTTTCTAGAAGAGGCCCCGGAGCTGCTGCAAACCATTGAGTCGGGGCTGCTCAACCTGGGGCAGCAGCGCAATACTGCCGATATTCACCAGATTATGCGGGCGGCGCACTCGCTCAAGGGTGGGGCGGCTAGCGTTGGGCTGGAGGCAATTAAGGCGATCGCCCACCGGCTCGAAGCCCTATTCAAGGCGCTCTACAGTGACGCGATCGTGGTGGATAGCGAACTAGAAAGCCAGCTGCTGCGAGCCTACGACTGCCTGCGGCTACCCCTCACCCAGCAGCTCACCGAGGGCACCTTTGACGGTGACCAGGCCCTGGCTGCGGCAGAACCCGTTTTGCAGGAGCTAGAGCAGCACCTGGCTAGCGCTATGGCCGAAACCGAAAATTTCATCCCCAGCTCCTCAGATCTGGGGTTTGATATGGCCACCTCCATTTTTGAGGTTGACGTACAGCAGGGGCTAGACCACCTGGCCCGAGTGCTAGAAAACCCTCAGGTCCACGAAATCGCAGGAGAGCTGCGGGCCCAGGCCGAAATTTTTCTGGGCTTTGCCGAACTGCTCGATCTGGCCGGGTTTGCTCAAATTGCCGAGACGGCCCTCCAGGCCCTGGCAGCCAACCCAGACCAGGCGCTAGAAATTACTCGGCTGGCGATCGCAGATTTTCGCCAGGGCCGAGCAGAGGTTTTAAGCACCGAATCGTCTACTGGCGGAGCCCCCTCAGTAGCTCTGCAAGCCCTGGCCACAGCGCCCGAGACATCTTTAGAATTATCCCCAAAATTATCTCTAGCTCTCCCTCTAGACCTCCCCCTAGAGCCTGCCGCAGAGCAGTTCTTAGCCTCAGTGTTTGGCAACGACGATTTAGCCAACGCCACCTGGAATGAAGATCTTCTGCCAGCAGCCGATGACCTGACCTGGCTAGTTGAAACCCAGCCCCCAGCAGCCGATTTGGTTCCGTCAGACCCCGCACCCCTCAGCCCAAACCTCACTGAGGTTTTCTCCCCAACGCCCCCAGTACCCGACAGTGCCAGCCGCAATCCCCCTCTCCCAGGTTCGGCCATCGCCATCGAAGCCATTTTCACTGGAGAACCAATCGTCACCACCGCTGAAACCAACCCCGACCCCGACCCATCTCTCGCACCCTCACTCTCCTCACCTACCCTCCCCCCCGCCCTCACCACCCCTCTCCCCGCTGGCCTCACCGTCCGCGTTGACACCCAGCGGCTGGCCCGCCTCGAAAACCAGCTCGGTGAACTGACCATCAACCGCAACGGTCTGGCTTTGCAAACCAACCAAATTCGCCTGGGCCTAAAGGAACTGATCAGCCGCTTTGAGCGCGTGCGCGCCACCGTCGAGCAGCTGCAAGCGGTCTCAGACCAGATTTTGATCGCCCCCGATCGCCAGCGTCAGCCGATCGCCATCGGAGCAGGCACTCCGACTCCACCACCGACCACCCCTGGCTTTGACTCCCTGGAGATGGATACCTACACGGCCCTTTACACCCACACCCAAACTCTGCTCGAAGAGATGGTGCAGCTCGAAGAAGCCGCCGCCGACATCACGCTGTTTAATCGTCAGGCCGACCAGATGCTGGGGCAGCACCGCAAAATGCTCTCCCAGGTGCAAGACGATTTGATGTACGCCCGCATGGTGCCCCTGAGCCAGGTGCTCAACCGTTTCCCGCGAGTGCTGCGCGACCTGTCAAATACCTACGGCAAGCCCGCCGAGCTCAGCCTGGAAGGGACGGCTCTGCTAGTCGATAAGGCCGTGCTCGAAAAACTCTACGATCCGCTGCTGCACCTGCTTCGCAACGGCTTTGACCACGGTCTGGAACCCACCGAAGAGCGCGATCGCCAGGGTAAGCCCCCAGTTGGGCAGATCACCCTGCGGGCCTGCTACCGGGGCCGCCAGATCGACATTGAGGTCAGCGACGACGGTCGGGGCATCGACCTGGAGCGCGTGCGCCAGCGGCTGACGGATCTGGGCTGGCTATCGGCCGCAGAGCTGGCCACCGCCACCGCCGACCAACTCTATCGCTATCTCTTTGAGCCAGGCTTTTCGACCGCCCAGCAGGTCAGCGATCTGTCGGGGCGAGGGGTGGGCCTAGACGTGGTGCAAGACCAGCTACAGCGGCTCAAGGGCACCGTGACGGTGCAGTCGGTACCGGGCTCGGGCACCCGCTTTACCCTCTCGCTGCCCATGACTCTGAGCCTTGTTAACCTGCTAATTTGCTTTGTGGGCTCTACGCCGATCGCCTTTCGCAGCGACAGCATTACCGAAATTTTGGTGCCGCGATCGCATCAGCTCGACCAGCAGCCCGATCACACCTGGCTCGCCTGGCACGACCAGCAGGTGCCCGTCTATAGCCTCAGTGATTTGCTGTCCTACCGCTGTCTGCGGCCCGAACTTCCCCTCAGTCAGGTGCTGGCCGCGGTGCCCTCCCCCGCCGACTGGGAGTCGCCCGTGCTGATCTTAGACCGGGGCGATCGCCAGCTGGGCACGGCCTCAGACCAGCGCTACGTCGCCATCCAGGTCGATCGCCTGGTAACCGAGCAAGAGTCAGTGATTAAGCCCTTTGGCACCGCCCTTGGCCCGCCTCCCTACGCCTACGGCTGCACAGTACTGGGCGATGGCAGCGTTATTCCGGTCATCGACGGTCAGGCCTTTTTAGACCATCTGCTTCGCCACCCTCAGACCGCTGCACCAACCGGGCTAGAGCAGACCGACTCACCCACCGACCCCGCTCCCCAGATCGCGCTGCACGCCACTACTGTATTAGTAGTCGACGATGCCATTACCTCTCGTCGCACCCTGGCTCTTTCGCTTGAGCGGGCGGGCTACCGCGTCTTACAGGCTCGCGACGGCCAGGAGGCCCTAGAGCAGCTCGACCAAAACCCGGCAGTAGGGCTGGTCGTCTGCGATATCGAAATGCCCAACATGAACGGCTTTGAGTTTCTCACCGCCCGCCGCCAAAACCCTGCCCTGGCCGCTATTCCCACCCTGATGCTGACCTCTCGCAGCAACGACAAGCACCGCTGGCTGGCGATGCAGTTAGGGGCCACCGACTACTTCACCAAGCCCTACCTAGAGCAGGAGTTTTTGGGCGCAATCACCACTCATCTCCAGACCTCCAGGGCACCTCGTGCTTCCTAATCGCCTCAACGCGGGTGATGGAAATATGCCCACAGGGGGATAGTGCCGCTTCGATCTGCTTCAGTACCATTCCTTGACAGGCTGTCTTGGCTAAACCAGGCTCGATCGCCTTTGGCTAACCTGCTGGTTTTGTTAATGTTTATCCCCTAAGGGGGGATGTTAGCCTGTAGAGAACGACACTTCAAAAGAGCAGGACTATGGTTGCCACCCCCGACGTTATGCAAACGTCTGCATCTCACGCTCACCCCTCCCCCGCAGGCGATAGCCGGGTAGCGGTGCTGCTAATGGGCTACGGCGAAGTCGAAAGCTACGAAGACTTTGCCAACTACAATGAGCAGGCCCTCAATTTGCTCACCGCCAAGTTTGCCCCCGTTCCCACCTGGGTCTATCCCCCGCTGGCCAAGCTACTGGCCGCCTTTGACCTGCACGAGTGGAGCCACCAGCACGGCAACTTTATCTCCCCCCACAATGCCATTTTTGAGGCCCAGCGAGCGGGCATCGAAGCCAACTTAAAAGAGCGCTGGGGCGATCGCATTAAAGTCTTCAAAGCCTTCAACTTCTGCAAGCCCTTCCTCCCCGAGCAGGTACTAGAGCAGGTCAAGGCCGAAGGCTACGACAAGCTGCTGATCTACCCTCTACTGGTGGTCGACTCTATTTTTACCAGCGGCATTGCGATCGAGCAGGTCAACGACGCGCTCGCCAAACTCTCCGATGGCACCGAGCACTGGGTGCAGGGCATGCGCTACATCCCCTCCTTCTTTGACGCCCCCGACTATATTGATTACCTGGCCTCGATGGTCGAAGACAAGATCAAGAGCCATTTGGCCGTTGCCCACCTGCCGTCGCAAACCGGCATCGTGCTGATGAACCACGGCTGCCCCCACGAGGCCAAAGGCTTTACCTCCGGCATCGACGAAAGCCAAAAGCTCTACGACCAAGTGCGCGATAAGCTGATTTACAAATACCCGCTGATTTCCGTCGGCTGGCTCAACCACGACACCCCGCTGATCAAGTGGACCCAGCCCAACGCGGATCTCGCCGCCCGCAACCTGATCGACCTGGGGGCCACTGCCCTGGTGTTCATGCCGATTGGTTTCGCCACCGAAAACCACGAAACCCTGCTCGATGTCGAGCACATTATCGAAGGGCTGCGTCGCAAGCACCCCCACGTTACCTACGTGCAAATGCCCTGCGTTAACGACGACCCCGCCTTCTTGGCTATGGCCGCCACCTGGGCCGACAAGCACATCGCCGACCTGCTCGAAGAAGATGCCCTGGCCATCAACCCCTCGCTAGCCGCATCGCAGGCGGCGGCAGTACACAGCCACCACGGCCACACCCACGATCACCACCTGCACGGTCACAGCCACGATCATGGCCACAATCACGATCATGGCCACAGCCATGACCACGGCCATCATCACTAGCAGCGGCCATCCAAAGCCTGACTTTACTTAGCTCAGTTAGGCCTTAGATATCAGACCATGAACAAAAGCGGATGAGCACTGTTTGCTGATCCGCTTTTTCAGCATATTAGGGAGAGTGATGGGGCTGAGCACCACTGCCAGCCCCAGAAATACCCAGCTGCCCAACCGATACTTTGGCTGGGCTGGATCGCGTAAAAACGGACCAATAGCTAACAGAAAAACCGTCAGCGACGCTAGCAGATAAAGCTGTAGAACCATAGTAATTTGAGGTTGATTGCGCTACTTCTAGGCTGCCCAGAGACAATGGTTCTAATCTTGGTAATCATACTGAATATCGCTTGAGACTCAACGGGTGACAAGCCCCACCAAACCCGCTAAAATCAGCCATTAATACAGGCGTTCTAAGCGATGGATGGGTTATGCCAGTGAGTTCTAGCCAAATTAAAGCCCTGCTCGACCAAAAGCGAGATGCCTTTAGCGCTTTTAGCCGAGCTAAGTTTGAGCTATTGCACGCCTATAACCGAGCCTGGATTGAGTTTGCGGCTCTACCCCTGGCGCGACAGATGGCTCAACTCGAAGCTCACCCTGGGCCGGTAGGTGCCCGACCGCTAGAAAACCTTGCCGCTGACAAAGGCATTCTGCCCTTCTTTTTTGCTGAATCTGGCCCGGTCGGCGATCGCTGGACCAACCGCGAGCAAAGCGCCCAGTGGGTACAAACCGTCCTGACAGACATCACCACCTTCGCCGTTGACGGCTCCCAAATCTCCCCCGGCAAAGATATTTCCATCCCCATTGCGCTGCTGCAAATCGGCTGGTTTGAAAACCCCCACAGCGCCACTCGACCCTACAAAAAAGACGTGCGGGTCGATCTCATGACTCCGGCAGAACTGGGACCCAACCCCGCCCAGCCAGTCGAGCGCCGGGTTAATATTCGCCGCTTTCAAATGGAAGTAGCGCGCCTGGTGGAGTACATCAACGCCTGCACAGAGCCAGAGCGCACGCTGGTCTTTTTTGACGGGGCGCTGGTCGTCACCTTTGCCGAAGCCTTTGATCAGGAGAGCCAAACCGCCTACGTGCAGTCTATTTTGTCGCTGCTGGAGGCCAGCTGTCGCCGCCGCGTGCCCCTGGTGGGCTACGTCGATACCTCCTACGCCCACGATCTGACCGGCATGCTGCACCATGCTTACGGGTTGGAGGCCACCGAGGGCATCCACGACGCCCAGCTGCTGGCGCGACTGATGGAGTGGGGCGATCGCACGGCCGTATTTCAGTGCGATCGCGGCGGCGTTCTCGACCAGTACAGCGACTACGGCGACCAAATTGCCTTCACCTACCTCAAAACCACCCGCGACGGCTACCCCGTGCGGCTCGAAATGCCCCGCTGGATGTGGGAAAGCGGCCACATCACCCAGTACCTCAACTGGGTGCGCGGCGAGGTGATTATCGGCGGCGGCTACCCCTACAGCATCGAAACCGCCGACCAAACCGCCGTGCTACAGGGTCAAGACAAGCACATCTTTCTGCGGGTGCTGCAAGACTGGGCCGATCGCGAAGCCATCAACCTGCGCCTCTCGCGCAAAATGGTCAGCAAGCAGCGCCGCCGCTAAGCATCAACCATAAAGTCTCGGTAAACCAGGTCTAAGCTCCGTAATTTGACCTACACACTCGCTTACGCAGGGTGTTTAAGTAGAAAAGTACACCCGAAAATTTGTATCTGTCTCGGAGAGACCATCAGACGCAAACGCCCCCTTTCGTCTATGGCTACTGCCTACAGTGCCTATATAAGGAGGATTTGCCCTACATGAAAGTATTTATGGTTTTAAGCTCAGCGCTGGTGCTCGTTGGACTGCTCGGCTCAATGGCTCCCTCAGCTATGGCTAAGGCCGATAACAAAGGCAACAAAGGCAGCGGTAGTCAACCCACCCAGCCAGCCGCTTCCCTGACCTGTGCCAGCGGATCTGTCACCAGCAACCCCCTAGCTGGCGGGTCTTCCCTCAGCTACACCAGCTGTTTAGATCCAACCGCTGGTAACGACGTCACCAGCAGTATCAGCGCTCCTCTGACCGCCTTCCTCAACGAAACCCTGGGGGACTGGGGATTTGATGGCAAGTATGAAGGCGGCAAAAACTCGGCTGGGCCAAACGACCTGGGTTTTAGCTGGGTTCAAAATGGCAAGGGCACTGGCACCTGGAGCCTGGCTAAGACGATCGCAACGCCATTTGTGATTAGCCTCAAGGCGGGCAACGCCTACACCGCCTACTACTTCGACGGCAACACCCCCATCAACAGCGGTACCTGGGCCACCTTTGACCAGAAGGATCTATCCCACGCCTCGATCTTTGTAGGCAAGGGCAGTCTCACCCCTGAAGAGCCTAAAACTAGCGTTCCCGAGCCAGCCTCTACCGCCGCTCTGGCGCTGGTGGGCCTGAGCGCCGTAGGCCTGGTGCGCAAAAAGCAGGCCTAGCACCCTGCCCTTATTACCCGTTCCAACCTTTCAAAGCGACCAATAGCCCTGGAGACAGCAATTGTCTCCAGGGTTTTTTATGGGAATTTTTCAGCCGGAGGTTTAGCGCTGAACGACTGGCTTGTGGTTGAATCGGAGCATACGCTCTAGGGAACAGCACCATGGTCGATGCACTACCCACCCGTCAAGAAACCGACAGTATGGGAGAAATTGCCGTGCCCAGCGATCGCTACTGGGGGGCGCAAACCCAGCGATCGATTCGCTACTTTTCCATTGGTCAAGACAAAATGCCCCTGGAGGTGGTGCGGGCGATCGCAATCGCCAAAAAGGCCTCTGCTTTGGCCAATGCCGATTTGGGCAAACTGCCCCAGGAGAAAGCCGACCTCATTGTGCGGGCGGCGGATGAGATTATTGCTGGACAGCTCGACGATCACTTTCCCCTACACGTGTGGATGACGGGCAGCGGTACCCAGTGCAACATGAACGTCAACGAGGTAATTGCCAACCGCGCCATTGAGCTAGCGGGCGGCGTGATGGGCAGCAAAACCCCCATTCACCCCAACGACCACGTCAACATGTCGCAGTCCTCCAACGATGTTTTCCCCACGGCGATGCACATTGCGGCGGCCCAGGTGCTCACTCAGCGGCTGGTTCCTGCGGTCACCCAGCTCAGGGAGGCGCTGGCGGAAAAGGCCGAGGCCTGGAGCGACATCGTCAAAATTGGTCGTACTCACCTGCAAGACGCCGTCCCCCTCACCCTGGGCCAGGAGTTTTCGGGCTATGTGGGTATGCTCGACGACAACCTGGCTCGCCTCGACGGTGCCCTGCCAGGGCTGCACCAGCTCGCCATTGGGGGAACGGCTCTCGGCACCGGCCTCAATGCCGGACCGGGCTTTGCTGAGGCCGCCGCTCAGCACATTGCCCAGCTCACCGGGCTGCCCTTCGTCAGCGCCGCCAATAAGTTCACCGTGATGGGAGCCCACGATGCTGTGGTGATGGCTAGCGGCGTGCTTAAAACCCTAGCGGTATCGCTGTACAAAATTGCCAACGACATTCGCCTGCTGAGCTGTGGGCCAAGGGCAGGCTTTGCTGAGCTACACCTGCCTGAGAACGAGCCGGGGTCTTCGATTATGCCGGGCAAGGTCAACCCCACCCAGTGCGAGGCTTTGGCGATGGTGGCGGTGCAGGTGATGGGCTACGACGCAGCGGTAGCCTTTGCCGGGGCCAGCGGCTACCTCGACATGAATGTCTACAAACCAATGATGATCTTTAATCTGCTGCAGTCGGCGGGGCTGATGGCCGACAGCTGCCAAAATTTCACCGAGTTTTTGGTGCTGGGCATGACTCCCAATTACAAACAGATCGACCAGTACGTGCAGCAGTCGCTGATGCTGGTCACCGCCCTCAGCCCGGCCATCGGCTACGACAAGGCCTCTCAAATTGCCCACCACGCCTTTGAGCACGACCTCACCCTCAAACAGGCGGCTCTGGCCCTAGGCTACGTCTCTGAGGCGGAGTTTGACGCCCTGATCAACCCCCGTCGCATGACCCATCCCTAGGGTCAGCCGCCGCTGCGGCGTCCACACCTGTGGAATGTTAAGGACTATGTTGATTTGCTCCGGTGGCTCAGGTTCGAGGCAGCCGTTCCCGTATGATCATCCTTAAAGTTTGTAAATTTTCCTAAGATTCTGGAGATTCAAACGTGTCTCTTCCGTTACTAAACTATTCCCCGTCCAGCCAAAATCAGCGCGTTGCCAGTTATGAAATCGGTGGCGACGAACAGCCCAGATTTTTCTCTACCGACGACCTGTACGACACCAGCGATATGGATGCGCTGATTGAAGCAGCCTATCGGCAGATGTTCTTCCACGCCTTTAAGTGCGATCGCCAGCCTTTTCTGGAGTCGCAGCTGCGCAACGGCCAAATCACCGTGCGTGACTTTATCCGTGGCCTGGCGCTGTCGCCCACGTTCTACAACAGCTTCTACGAGAAAAACAGCAACTACAAGTTTGTAGAGCACTGTGTCCAGAAGATTCTGGGTCGCGACGTGTATAGCGATCGCGAAAAAATTGCCTGGTCTATTAAAGTGGCCAACAAAGGCATCCAGGGCCTGGTCGATGAGCTCCTCGACAGCGAAGAGTACCTCACCAGCTTTGGCTACAACACCGTGCCCTACCAAAAGCGCCGAGTGCTGCCCGGTCGAGAGGAAGGGGAGCGCCCCATCCACATCAAGAACCCCCGCTACGACGCCTACCACCGCAATCAGCTGGGCTTCCCTCAGATTGTGTGGCAGTCTCAGGTCAAGCGGTATGTACCCCAGGAGAAAAAGGTTACCGCAGGCAACCCTCAAATGTTCTTAGGTATGGCTCGCAGCATTGGGGCCAGCGGTGCCGCACCAGCCCGCGTGTCTACCAGCAACATTAACATCGCAACCGCCGTGCCCTACCGCAAGGTGTCAGCTGACTAGGCGCTAGCAACTTCGGTTAAGTTTCTAGAACTCCACTGGGATGTAGGTTGCGGCCTGCATCCCTTTTTGTTGGCGCTTGGGATTGGCACACCGCAGCAAGTAGGGGTACGGCCATCGCCTACGCGCTACTCAATGGCGATTGCAGCAGTAGCTAGGGCGCTTCAACAGCAGAATCCTCGGGCAGGGGCAGCGCAGCGTCTCTACGTCGAACGCATCCTGACCTCTGTGTCGACGGTCAACCCTCAGCGGGCGGACCGGCGCGCAGTATAGGCAAAAAAAATCCCCTGGCGATCGCCAGTGGGACTTTTCAGGGTGCATCTACCATTCACCTTTTCTGCCTAGACGCACCCCGATCCGGAAAAGTTGCTGACTTTTTTGAGATTAGTTTGAGTTGCCCGCTTCGCGCAGCACATCTATCTGCCCCCGCAGAGATTCAGCCCAGTCTGTAGAGCCGCTGGCTTCAAATAGAGTAGCCGCCTGTTCAAAGTCAGCAATCACGGCCTCGCGCGCCTCTAGAGGAATGTCCTCCGGCCCCTGAATGGCATCGCCCTGCTCAAGATACACCCGACCCAGAATGGCCTGGGCCCGACCTAAGTAAGCTGATGATTGCTCAGGGTCGATGTCAATCGCCTTGGTGTAAGCGTCAATAGCGCCAGGATAGTCTTCGGCTAGGACCAGGGCTTCGGCCTCGGCGTAGGCCTTCTCAAAGTCAGTAGAACCGCGAACAACGAGATCATAGTCGCCCCCCTGACCTGAAAATGACTTGGCAACTACGGTATAAGCGCCATCTTCAGGCAGTTCGATAATGATTTTGGAGTTTAAGGTACCACCAAAGTCATCGTTAGCGGCAATTTCGGTTTCGCCTGGCCCCAGGAGCGACAGCACCGGGTCGAAATCTTCGCTGTCTAAGGTAATCGTGATCGCCTGGCCGGTCGTACCTTCAAAGGTGTAGGTAGCCTGGGCTGGATAAATCGTGCCCGTCTCCTGCAAAACTGGGTCAGTTTGGGCAGACGAGGCCGCTGCGCCAGCCAGTAGCCCCGCCAGAGTTAAAGGCGCTACTGCCGCAGACAATAGCCTCCCCACCGAAAATAGCCGTAAATGAGCCATGCAACCTCCCCAGGGACAGAACACACAAATCTTGCCATGCAGCCTAGCACAGGCGGACCCGGCCTACGATAGAGTCCGACGGGGACGCAGCAGGCTATTGTAATACTGAAGCTAAGTCACTGAGCTTGTCTATGCCTCGTCTGCCTCTGCTACTGATTAAATCAGGACTGGTTGGATCAGGATTGATCGCCATCTTGAATGGCTCCGCTCTGGCCCTGCCTCCCCCCGATGAGATTCCCGAAGAAGTGTTGCGGACAGAGGTGATTACTGAGGCGCGATCGCCCATTGACGGCAAACCCATATCCGCAGCCGATTACGCTGCTCTGCAAGCTCGCCTGCGTGACCCCAACACCGATGCGATCGTTGACCCCGACATCGCTTCCCTGATTCAGCTGCTGCAGCTTAGACGGGTGCTCAAGCCCATACTTCCCTTTCTGCCTTAGCGGCGCTTTCGGCGAAATCCGCAAAAATTTCCCTGTGGAAATAGCTAAGTTTTGTTACTCTATTCCGCAGATAGTAAATTCGCATAGATCGTTTATAGCCCCCTGTGGACCTTTAATAACATGCCTGCAACCGTTGACGCTGAGCAGATTGACCGGATTGTCTGGAACCAGCACCACGACCCCTTTGAGATTCTTGGGCCCCACATGGTGCAGCAACAAGATGGACAAACCGTCTGGGCTGTAAGAGCCTACCTACCCCAAGCTGACAAAGCCTGGGTAGTGCTGCCACAGGAGCACAAGGAAGTGGCGATGGAGTCTAACCACAACCCCCACTTCTTTGAGTGCGTGCTGGAGGTTCAAGATCTGGCCAATTACCAGCTCAAGTACGCTAGCGGCGACCATGTTCAGGTTATTTACGACCCCTACGCCTTCAAGACGCGTACCATTACCGACTTCGATATACATCTATTTAGCGAAGGCAACCACCACCGCATCTACGAAAAGCTAGGTGCCCACTTCACCACCATTGAAGGGGTGGCTGGCGTGTACTTTGCGGTGTGGGCACCCAATGCTCGCAATGCCTCAGTGCTGGGCGACTTTAACTACTGGGATGGCCGCAAGCACCAGATGCGCCGTCTCTCTAACGGCATTTGGGATTTGTTTATTCCTGGACTGGAGGTCGGGGTCCACTATAAGTACGAAATTAAAAATCACGACGGCCACATTTACGAAAAATCTGATCCCTACGGGTTTCAGCAGGAAATTCGACCTAAAACGGCTTCTATTGTCACCGACTTAGATAGTTACGGTTGGCAAGACCACGATTGGATGGAAAAGCGACGTCAGACCGAGCCGCTGACCCAGCCGATATCTATTTACGAACTGCACCTGGGCTCGTGGCTACACGAGTCGTCGGCCAACCCGGCGCTGCGCCCTGATGGCACCAAAGAGCCCGTCGTCACCGTGGCCGAACTCAAGCCTGGAGCCCGCTTCCTAACCTATCGAGAGCTGGCCGATCGGCTCATTCCCTATATCAAAGAGCTGGGGTTTACCCACATTGAGCTACTGCCTGTTGCCGAGCACCCCTTCGATGGCTCCTGGGGCTACCAGGTGACGGGCTACTACGCCGTCACGTCTCGCTACGGTACTCCCGAAGACTTTATGTACTTCGTCGATCAGTGCCACCAAAACGACATCGGGGTCATTGTGGACTGGGTGCCGGGCCACTTTCCCAAAGATGGTCACGGGCTGGCTTTCTTTGACGGTACTCACCTCTACGAGCACGCCGACCCTCGCAAAGGCGAGCACAAGGAGTGGGGCACGCTGGTATTTAACTATGGCCGCAACGAGGTGCGCAACTTCCTGGTGGCCAATGCTGTGTTCTGGTTTGAGAAATACCACATCGACGGCATTCGGGTAGATGCGGTGGCCTCAATGCTCTACCTCAACTATTTCCGCAAAGATGGGGAGTGGGTGGCCAATGAGTACGGTGGCCACGAGCACATCGAAGCGGCAGATTTTCTGCGCCAGGTGAATCATGTGCTGTTCACCTACTTCCCAGGGGTGCTGTCGATTGCAGAAGAGTCGACCGCCTGGCCCATGGTGTCCTGGCCTACCTACGTGGGCGGCCTGGGGTTCAACCTCAAGTGGAACATGGGCTGGATGCACGACATGCTGGACTACTTCAACATGGACCCGTGGTTCCGGCAGTTTCACCAGAACAACGTCACGTTCAGCATCTGGTACGCCTTCACCGAAAACTTTATGCTGGCGCTGTCCCACGACGAGGTAGTGCACGGCAAGAGCAATATGCTGGGCAAAATGCCGGGCGATGAGTGGCAAAAGTTTGCCAACCTGCGCTGCCTCTACACCTACATGTTCATGCACCCAGGCAAGAAAACCCTGTTCATGAGCATGGAGTTTGGTCAGTGGAGCGAGTGGAACGTGTGGGGTGATCTGGAATGGCACCTGCTGCAGCACCAGCCCCACGCCAGCCTCAAGCACTTTATGGGCAAGCTCAACGAGTTCTATCGCAGCGAACCGGCCCTGTTCTCTCAAGACTTTGACCAGGCGGGCTTTGAGTGGATTGACTGTAGCGACAACCGCCACAGCGTGGTGTCGTTCATTCGCCGCGACAAAGATAGCGACGACTTTGTGGTGGTGGTCTGTAACTTTACGCCCCAGCCCCACAGTCACTACCGGGTGGGCGTGCCCGAGCCGGGCTACTACAAGGAGCTGTTTAACAGCGATGCCCGCGATTTTGGCGGCAGCAACATGGGCAACCTGGGCGGCAAATGGTCTGAGGACTGGGCCTTTCACAGTCGGCCCTACTCGCTCGACCTGACCCTGCCGCCCCTGGGGGTAATTGTGCTGAAGTGCGATCGCAAAGAGGCCTCCAACGCCCTACCAGCCCAGTAGCCGTAGGAATTTAAGGCAGGCTCACCTCTATGGGCACAACGCCCTACGACTGGCTAAACAACTCGTTAGTTGCGCTGCACCGTGCCCACCGCTACCGTGAGGTGCAGGCGGTTGACGGGACGGCAGGGGCCGTAGTGCAGCGTCAGGGACAAACCCTGATCAACTTTGCCAGCAACGACTACCTGGGGCTGGCAAGCGACCCCAGACTGGCCGAGGCGGCGATTGCGGCCATCCACACCTATGGCACCGGCAGCACGGGCTCGCGCCTGCTCAGCGGCCACCGCGAGCTGCACAGACAGCTAGAGCGGGCGATCGCGGCCCTCAAGGGCACCGACGACGCGATCGTGTTTAGCTCGGGGTATTTGGCCAATCTGGGGGCGATCGCGGCCCTGGTTGGCACCCCAGACCTGGTTTTAGGCGACGAGTACAACCACTCTAGCCTCAGAGCCGGAAGCAAAGTCAGCGGGGCGACAGCGATTGACTATCGCCACGGCGATGTGGCCCATCTGCGAGAGATGCTGGAGATTCACCGCGATCGCCACCGCCGCTGCCTGATCGCCACCGACAGCGTTTTCAGTATGGATGGCGACCTGTGCCCGCTGCCCGAGATTCTTGAGCTGGCAGACACCTACGACGCCATGGTGCTGGTGGATGAAGCCCACGGTACAGGCATCTTTGGTGCCCAGGGTTCTGGTGCCGTAGAACACCTTGGCTGTACTGGCCGACCTCTAATTACGGTTGGCACCTTGAGCAAAGCCTTAGGCAGTCTGGGCGGCTATGTAGCCGGGTCTCAGCCCCTAATCGAATTTCTGCGCAACCGTGCCCCCAGCTGGATCTACACCACAGGACTATCGCCCGCCGATGCAGCAGCGGCCCTGGCGGCGATTCACATTGTGCAGGGCGAACCCCAGCGCCGCACCGCGCTCTGGGGCCATGTCAGGCAGGTGATGGCGCAACTAGATGCGATATTAACCCAAGCAGAGACATCACACCCCATACGGCGACTGCCCTCAGAGTCTCCCATCATTTGTTTAGAAGTGTCTTCGGCGGCGACTGTTGTAGCCGCCAGCGAACAGCTCCAGTCCATGGGGCTGTGGGTGGCGGCCGTGCGACCGCCCACGGTGCCAACCAGTCGCCTGCGCATTACCCTGATGGCTACCCACCAGCAGACCCACCTAGATCAGCTGCTAGCTGGTTTACAGCGGGTACTGTAACCAGCGAAGAATTGCGTTGTTTTATCTGGCTAGATGTCGCTGCGATCGCCCTGCTGGTTGTACAGCCCTAGCTTAGGCAAGTGAGGGAGAGCCAATGGTCGCCTGAGACTGCTGCACCTGTTGCAAAGCTAGACGAGTCCACAGGGAGTTTACCTGCGCCGTTTTGCTCTCAAGGGTATACGGCAACTCCGGCAGAGCCTCCAAATCAAGACCACAGGGCTGCCCCAAGGCTTTGACAATCCAGGGTAGAGCAGCGGATAGTTCTGTTGATACCAGGGTGAGGTAAAACTGGCAGCTCCAGTTGTAGCGGCGGCGACCCCGCTCAGCGCTAGCACCCATAGCCAGCTCGGCCCCTAAATTGACCCCAACGCGAAGGATGGTTGGGCGATCGGGTACCAGCACATCAGGGGCAGAGTGAGCATACATGCAGAGGTAGTTCGAGCGACCCTGATCGTCTGTCCAAGACACCCGGGGCAGGGTACTAGAGTAAGACTTTTCTCTGGGAATATTGATATTAGAAATGCAGGCAGACGCATCTAGAGCATCGGCAAATGAGCGGTAAAACTGCGCACGCAGCTTTGAAACCTGCTGTGCTGACTCAGGTAGCATAAGCCGGTTTCCTATACGAGCAATGTTTAAAACTGAATTGAGCCGGTGGCTGTGGAAGCCAGCTCGGCTCTCTTACTAGCGCTTCGAACCCCAGCGGCGCTGCTTTTGACGCGCGATCGTCTTACGCTTGCGCTTTTCAATCGGGGTTTCAAAGTGGCGATTTTTTCGCATATCTGAAAAAATTCCTGCCCGAGCCACTTTTCGCTTAAATCGCCTCAAGGCCGATTCAATATTTTCGTCTTCTCCCAATACAACCTGGGCCATTAATTACTCCTAAGAAACTTCGCTAACGCTAGCTTAAACCTGTTGTCGACAGCGCCAGACCAAAACGGCTGGATATCGCGCTTGCGATACCCAGCTGGCAATCGATGCCTGTGTAACCGATGCTGCAGCGGGCTGCCGCAAAACCCTGACTGAGTCAGGCAACCTAGCGACGGTTGTTCCAACCGCCGCCGCCGCCACCACCGCCACCCCGCGATTCACGGGGACGAGCCTTGTTGACCTTGAGGTCACGGCCCATCCACTCGGCCCCGTCGAGGGCTTCAATGGCGGCATCTTCGTCGGCTTCGCTTTCCATTTCTACAAAGGCAAAGCCGCGAGGACGACCGGTTTCGCGGTCGGTGGGCATGCTCACCCGGCTAACGGCACCATATTCGGCAAAGACCTCGGTGAGCTGGTCTTGGGTGGCGCTAAAGGCCAGGTTGCCTACGTAAATCGACATGGACGCATCTCCAAGTAGAGAGAAAAAGCAGAAAGTTATAAGGAGATGTACTCAACTAAGGACGATGCCAAGCCGGTAATGCTACTAACAACTTGCTTGTCACACGATAGCACAGGCCTACCTGATGGCCATTATGGTGACAATCGTAGCGCTGCCTGATAGAACCGTCTAGTCCTCTGGTAGCACCCATTTGGGCGGTTGCGAAGCCCGCTCCATCATTTTGCGCCGCACCGCTTCATCAGCCATCTCGAGCATTTTATCGAGGGAGGTGTCAGAAATAAATTTTGAGGCTTCGGCGGTGTATTTTAAGTTGGGACAGTCGTTTCCCAGCACACAGCCGTCTTTACAATCTACTGCACAGTTAACCGCCATTGTTTCTGTTTAACCCCATAGTTCAGCGTTAGGGCACCTACATCTATTATGAAAAGCCCTTAAAAATTGTAACAACCCCAACCCTGTCCTTAAGCCCTGTCCTTAGGAAGGAAATTTAGTCTTGGGCCCGTTATGGTTCGACAGTAGAGTTGCACAGAATGAGCTAACACAAGGGTTGTCCCTAGCTGCACCAGGACGTTTCGCCTCCTCCGCACAACCGTTATGGTTAGAGCAGCCCCACTGACGACCAGAGCGACCTATGAGCTTACTTCCTAAAACCACGCCTCGCTGGCCCCTGTGGCTGCTAGCGAGTACGCTACTGCTGCTGTTGGTGCTGGCGGGCCTGTACTGGGTAGACCCCAGCTTGCTCGACCTGCTGCCCTCGGCTATGGCGACGCCCCTTTGACCATAGGTATCTAGCAATGCCGTTTGACAATTTAGGAACCGGCGGCCCTCTATTAGGTTGTATAGGGGTTTTTCCGATAGCATCAGGGCAATAACCGGAAGTTTGCCGCTAGAGACTATGGCCATTCGTCGTTTTTTCCTGGTTTTTGGGACTTCACTGTGGTTGACCGTGGGTGCCGGAGCCCTGGGGCCTGAGGCTAGGGCAGACATTGCTGCCGACTCGGTGTTGCAGGGGCTAAGCGGCTCTAGTTCGGCCATAGCCCAGAGTCTTCCCAGACGCCTGCTGAGGGCTCCTGTACGCGTGATAGGGGGGCTTTCTCCAGCCCTGCTGCTAGCCAGCCTAAGTCTGGCGGGCGGAGCGTTTATTGCCCTGACCTGGCTGCACCTATATCAGCAGCAGCGGCGCTGGCAGCGGGTCGAGCTGGCCCGCCAGGAGGTGAAGTCATTTCGCGAGCGCCCGGCTATCAAAAACGTGCTGGATATTCTCGACTACGAGGAATACCGGACGTTCTACATCAATCACCCCAAAGATGGCCGTCTAATTGACTTTGAGGCAACTGACTATCGGCTCAGGCGGGCGCTGCGATCGCACGATCAGATGGTCAAAATGCGCTGCGGTCTCGATGAAATCAAGCGTCTGGCCAGCCAAAATGCCGCCATTTCCCCCAAAACTCTGGAGCTGGTGCAGCAGTACGACAACGAAGAATTCATCATTGAAGTCACGCTGCGCGACTGGTTTGACTCGTTTTTGGGCGGGCTGGAGTACTTCGAGATCATGATCGAGTCGGGCCTGGTGACAGCTGAGGAGATTAAGCCCTTTATTATTTACTGGATTAATTTAATTGGCGATCGCCGCTACCGCCGCAAAGGCGGCTCGGGGTTCTACGACAAGCTGTTTCACTACATTCACTGGGCGGGCTACGGGCGAGTACAGAAGCTGTTTGAGCGCTTTGGCTTCAAAATTTTGCCGCCGCCCTACTCTACCCACGACTTCAGCGGCATTGATCTAGAAGAGGACAGCAAGTACGACACCTACCGGGCGCTGTGTTTGGCCAAGGCGGCCCACCTGGTCTACGAAGACCGCGACTACGTGACTGATATTTCGCGCCTGTGGCTGAGTGACGACATCGACAACCGCTGGAAGCGCATTTCAAACCGCCAGTACGTGGTAGAAGTGATCAAAGACTGGCTGCGCGAGGGTGAAGAAACCAGCGAACGCGATATTCGCAACAACTTCAAGTACCTCAACATGCTGATTACCGATACCCAGGCGTTTATGTTTCGCAAGGGCGACAACCTGATCTTGGTGTTTAAGGGCACGCAGCAGCTCAGCGACTGGAAGACCAACTTAAAAATTCGCCTCAAAGAGTTTACGGTGCTGGCCGATCAGGAGGCAGTGCCCCCCACCGGACGAGTCCACCGGGGCTTTTTAGATGCCTGGCAGAGCGTCGAAAAACAGGTCATCTACTACCTGCGCAAGTGGTGGACCCCAGAAACCAAGCTCTGGGTGACGGGCCACAGCCTGGGAGGCGCGCTGGCGGCGGTGGCGACCATTGCGCTGGAGACCCAGGGGTTTGAGGTCAGCGGGCTGTATACCTTTGGCCAGCCCCGCGTGGCCGACTGGAAGCTGGTCAACTATATGAACAGCCGCATGGGCGATCGCATCATTCGCTACGTCAACAATAACGACATCGTGCCGATGATTCCGCCGCAGATTATTCCCTGGGTGCCAACGCGGGTGTACGGCCACATGGGCCAGTTTCGCTACTTCAACGACTCTGGGCACCTGCGCCGCCAGTCGTTTATGACCCAGCGCTTTCCCGACCGGCTGTTGGGCATTATTCGCGCCATTGTCACCTCTGGCACCCCCGACGCGATCGATGACCACAAAATGGAGTTTTACGTGGCCAACCTGCAAAAGGCCCTCGATCGCGAGGAAGAAGAGGCGAAGCTCGAAATTGAGCAGGGCCTGATCGCTGGCGACTTTGTTGAGGGCATGAAAGAGCGCATGCGGGCGCGGCGCAGCAGCCTAGATGGCTAGTGGAGAGCTATCTGTTTAAGGGGTCTGAGAAATTTCGTAGTCTAGCAGCACACAGGGACCCAGCCACATTCTGCGCTCCTCAAAATTGACCGATAAAGTTAACCCTTCCTGCTCACCCTTACACACCGCTGGCGAGCCCTGGCCAGCACTAGATTCCTGATAGTCTAGTTGCCCACTCAGGCTCATTCCCTTGAGGTTGGCCTCCTTGCCGTAGCGGAAAGGTTCCCCAGGTTTGACTACCAGAAAGTTTAAGTTGACGCCGTCGCTACTGTCCTCGATCGCTTTACGAATGTCGTCGGTTGTTTTGATCCCAAGCGGAAAATACAGCAGCTTTTCAATTGTCACATTGGTACCGAAGGGAGGCTCTACCTTCGGTACAGAATCCACGTGTACAGAAAGAGTTGTTTCATCCACAATACGCCTCACCTCGCTGTCGGACATCAAGCTAGGGCTGGGGGAGTTGGGCCGGTAGAGCCCCACCTTCGTGTTTAGAGTCCAAGGGTTTAGGCTGTTCTTTGTGCTGCTGAGATAGCGATCGAGGAGATCGAGAGCAGAATCTATGTCTAGACTGCCGAGACTCTCTTCCGTTGAGTCAACAATTTGTTGATCAACTAAGAATTTTCTCAGTTTGGCCATTTCTACACCACTATTGATGGGAGCAATCACATTGCCAATCTGAGTCAATACAATCAGAGAGCTGAGAGCTAAGAGAATAATAAACGTGGCTGTTGGCCCCCTTGCCTTAAATTTGAGCCCAGGCAAAACCTTAATAACGTTCTCTCCCTCCGCCTCAATGGCTTCTGTGGGAGAAATTCTAAAAGCCAGTATTGAAATAACAATGGTTGCGATCAGAGGGATGAAAAGCCACAGGCAAAGCAGAGCTGCAATCAACCAAATGTTGCGTGAAGCTGTTGATGTGATGAGGCTTTCCGGCGGCCATTCCTGAGCAATAACGCTATGCCCCAGGGCGAGGGCAACGCCGCTAAAAACCAAGGGCACAACAAGCTTGGCTGTCCATCGAAAATCCCGATATTTCATAGTTCCTACCCGCCGTCGTACTGCGAAGTGCAATTATGCATTGGTCAATGAGCGCCTAGGGGCTACCATCAGTTAACTGCTAAACGTTCAAAAATCAAGGGTTACAGCCCCTAGCTTGTCTTTTGGGTCGGGCGTGGCAAGGCTTGATATCCCGAGCTTTTAGCCACAATTAATGACACGCCCTAGGGCAAGGGCACAAAGTCAAACCCGGTGCCCGAGCGGCTGCCCGGCTGTACTTTGACCAGCAGCACGGTGGTGTTGCGATCGCCTGACGGCAAGAAGCTAATCGCCCCTGTGGATCCATTAGCCGAGAATCCTTGGGTGGCCAGCGCCTGACCAATTGCAGTTCGCCCTGACAGACCACTGCCGGGAGCCACATTCCCCACTGTGCGGGCTGAACTCAACACCTGAAACGCATCGTAGCTGAGGGCGGTGCGCCAGTTCACATCGCCACCCCAGAGGCCAGAAGAGGTTTGGGCAAAGGGCGGCGTCGATTTAAGCGGGTGCCAGGGTACGGTAACAACGGTGCCGACCAGGCTAGCACCGCCCTTTTGCAGAGCATCAATGCGGTAGAAGGCATCACCCGCCAGTAGGGGGAGCTGGCCTTGGTTGGCCTGAGCAACGGCGATCGCCGCGTCAAAGGTGGCTGAGTCAGGCAGCAGCACCACGGCATCGGCCCCGCTGCCCTGCAGTTCCGCTGCTGGATTGCCCTGGGCCAGATCGACTAGCTTGACCACCTGCCCGCCCTCCAGACCCAGAGTGGTAGAGAAGGCATCTTGCAGCGACTTGCTGTAGGAGCTTTGGGAGTTGTAGAAGACGATGGGTTTGCTCTGGCCCTGGGACAGCATGTGGCGGGCCAGGGTGGTGCCAGTGAACTGGTCGCTGGGGATGACTCGAAAGATAAAGTTGCCGCCATTGCGGGCTAGCGTAGCCAGCTCGGTGGTAGTGCTGGTGGGGGCGATCATCGGTAGTTGCCCCTGCTGGTAAACGGGGGCTGCAGCCAGGGTAGTTGTGCTGGTGCCGTGGCCGATGACGCCGATGACATTGGGGTCTTGAACTAGAGCGTTGGCAATCGCGGCAGCCTGACCGGCATTGTTTTGGTCGTTGGCAATCAGTACCTTAAAGGGCGTCCCAGCTTTGATCGCCTCGTCCTGGGCCTGGGCCACCCCCCGCAGCAGCTCACGGGCGGTGTTGGGGCTATCGCCAATGGGTACCACAGCAGCAATGCCCAGGGCGGGGGCAGCGCCAAGCTTGGCATTGTTGAGATAGATCAGCGCCTCAGGGTCGTTGCGGACAGCCTTGCGGGCCGCCTCAAAGCGCGCCGCGGCGGTGGCGTAGTCGCCCGATGCGTAGGCGGCGGCCCCGGCCTGCATATCGGGGTTGGGGGCATCGGTAAACAGGACGCGATCGCCCCAGCTCAGAGCGTTCGCTACATCGGCGGGCTGACCTGCCGTCGTGGTGGGTGCAGCTGGGGCAGGATTCGCTCCAGCATTGGCGGCGTTGTCGATCGGCGCAGCCGGGGCCTGGGCTTGGGGAGCGGGTGCATCCTGTTTGAAAAAGGCGTTGTAGCCCGTGAACCCTAGCGCCCCTAAAAAGATAGCGGCTCCCACCCCCGCAATAACGGGAGCCATAGACTTGCTCTTTTTCAAGGGCTGGCCGCAAATCTCACACTTTTGCGCCGAGATGGAGTTTTCTTCGTAGCCGCATTTAGGGCAGGTGACGTGGTTAAAGCTATCGGTCATGGTTATTTTTTAGAGTTGATGGGGTGGTGAGGCGGGAAAGTTTTGAATTGTGAATTTTGAATTAAACAGCTGAGGCGATCGCATCTGCTCACCGTTCCTGGTAGGAAAAGGGCAATCCAAAATCGCCAAGCCACAATCCGAAATTCCTAGGGTCGGTTCATTTCGGCTCGCACGTTCTCTTCAATGGTGGCGACCTGTTCGTTGGTGAGGCCCAGTTCTTCCTGGAGGTCGAGCAGTTGGGCCTGCTCTTCGAGATCAATGTCGCCGTCGTTGTCGAGGAAGGCGCGGAACATGAGGGCGAACTCGGCAGCAGCTTGCTCGACGGTGTTTTGGGGTTGGAACTGGGCGGCGATCGCACTGGCCTGCTCTACCGAAACCCCATACTTCACCCGAAATTTTTCCAGCAGCTCCATTTCGGTGGGCGAAGGCGTACCGCGTCGATAGCAGGTTTCGACCAGCTTGGCGTATTTGCCCAGGTTCTCGGAGTCGAGGGCAGGGGGCGGGGGGGTGGCTGGGTGGCTGAGTGGCTGGGTGGCTGAGGGAGTAGCAGGTGAGGAAACGACGGGAGCCGGAATCGCGGCGGTGGCTGGTGGGTTTTCCCCGGGAATGAAGAGGCGGTGGGTGGTGACAAAGTTAGAAATAGCCGCCTGAATACGCTGGTACTCGGCACTGTCGGAGCCACCGGGCAGGGTTTGCTCTTGCTGTTGCAGGTAGGCCATCACCTGGTCGTAGAGAGCCTGCTTTTGGGGCTTGGTGGCGGCCTGCTCACCGATCGCGCGAATCGCGCCATCCAGGGTTTCGGCCAGGCGGCGGTTCTGGTCGGTGAGCAAAAAGTCCTCCGCCTCCTGCCAGGTGGTGCCCATCACCTCAGTTTGGTCGAAGCCGGTGAGCTTGTTGCGGTAGGTAAACTTAACCTCGGCAAAGCCCGTCACCCGGTTGTCTTCGCGGCGCACCAGGCCCAGGGCATTGGCCAGCATCAGGTTGTAGCGGGCCTGGCGTTCGTTGCTGGTTTCGGGCATCACGTCGCCAAACTGGCGGTGGTCCTGGTGAGTATGCAGGGGATTGTGGTCGGCTTGGCTGACGGCTCGATAGAGCGATCGCATCCGCTCCATGCCTTCAATCAGCCGCAGCGGAAAAGCCCCCGTCTCCTGTACAAAGTAGATGTGGTAGGGGTCATTGAGAGGGCGAATTTCTTTGTCGGTAACGGTGCTGGTTTTGCGAATCATCGGCAGCAGGCTAGATACCGCTGGGTCGGTGGGTTTGCTGCCGCCCTGGATGCCCACCAGCTTTTGGTACTTCTCTAGCTTGTCGTCCCAGCCCAGTTTCTTTTGCTCCTGGCTGAGGCGCAAAAAGGCCTCCGATTTCTCGAAGGTGGTTTTAATCTGGGCTTCCTGCATCTCGACGGTGGGGTACTGTTCGAGGAATTTGCGGGCGGTGGAAATATCGAGCTGGCTGCGGCGACGAAACACATCCATCGCCTGACCCAGCAGCCGCTCGTAGAGGTCTTTGGTTTTCAATACGTCGAACTGATAGATATCAAACAGGCGCAGGCGCAGTTCGTCGAGCACCTGCTGGGAGAGGGTTTGGCAGAGAGTTTCTGCCTGGTCGGCGACGGTATTGCGGTAGGCGGCGTCGATTTCCTTTTCGTCGTAGAGCAAAATGCCGTTGACGGTGAGGCCACCGGTTTCGCGGGTGTAGACGCGCTCTTTGTCTTTTAGCTCGGTTTGCACGCTAGTCAGTACGGTTTCAAAGGCGGTCAGATCGACCAGGAGCTGGTCAATTTCTTCGCGCAGACCGTCGAGCAGCATCACCCCCAGCGTGCGAGCTTTGACTTCCACCTTAGAGACGTAGACCTGCTCCAGCGCCTGCATAATGGCCTGAAAGTCGTCTTCGATCACTTTCTTGCGATTGAGCATCATCATCTGCTTGGCGTGATCGTCGATCTGCTTCAGCAGGGTTTGCAGGGCGTTTTGGGCCGATCGCTCGCGGGGCAGCCAGTATTTCTGCCGATCCTGGTCAAATTTACTGCGAAAGTCGGCAAAGACCTCGATTAAGACTTCTAAGAACTGGCGGGTGAACTTTGGCCCCCGGAAGCGGTCTTCCACCATTTGGTAGACCACGGCCCGCAGCTCCTTGCGCTTTTCGGGGATCAGCCAGCTCAGGTTATCCCACATTTTTTGGAAGTAGTCGCTCCAGCGTTTGGGGTCGGTGCCAGTGTCGTGGAAGTGGGGGGCGTATTTCTCCTGCTCGTTGGAGATGAACCGCTGCAGGTTTTCAAAGGGAATGTTGAGGTCGTTGCGGCGCTTGCGAATGCTGGCCACCCAGTCGGCCACTTCTTTGGCGTAGGGCTTTTTGTTGTCGCCCATGCTGATGCTGTCGATCACCTGGTGGTCGTGCTCCGATTCGGCCAAAAACAGGCCGGGCAAAATCTCGGTGCGAATCAGGTCGGACATGGCGGCGGGGGCCGGGGTGGGGTTGCTCCACCAGTCCACCAGGTTGGCGGCCAGGCGGGCCGAGCAGGCATTTAGCACTCGCTCCACCGGAAACTGAATGCTGGAGAGGCCAAAGCTCATGAAGTTTTGCGGGTAGCCCAGGGCGTCGGGGCTAGCCCAGTGCTTGCGCACGTTGTCGCGCACCAGCTTTTTGTACTGGCTAAAGCCGGAGCTAAAGTCGAGAAAGACGTTCTGGGCCACCATTTCGAGCACGTCGCCCAGGGTGGGGAAGGTAACTTTGTCATTGCTGTTGCCCACCAGGTAGGTGAAGTTAAAGGGCACATCCAGCCCGCTCTGGGCGGTGATGCGATCGCTCTGGCTGTCGCTGTACTGCACGTCGAAACGGGTATCGCTGCGGCTGTAGTGGTTGAGCTCCATCAAGGCGGCGTAGGCGTTGGCAATAACGCGATCGCCCAGCCCCGAAAACGCCCCTGGCAGCACGAGGAATGCGCTGGTCTGCGGTAGCTCTGACACCGGCACCCAGTCGCGCAGGTTGTAGGCCAGGTCCATCATCATGCCGGAGCCGGTGCCGCCCGAGAGCGAACACACCACAAAAATGTTGATGCCCTTGTCGAGCTGCACCTGCCAGCGATCGAGCATGAACTTCTCGTGGCCGACGATGCGTCCCTTAGCCTTGGTGAAGTAGTCCTTAATTAGGGGGTAGTTGAGGCTAAAGGCAAACCGCCCCAGAGCGCGGATCTGGCCCGCCCCCGACAAAATTGAGTCGGTACCCTTGAGCTCGCTGGGAAACCATTCATCCAGGTAGTGGTAGGCCGAGAGCTTGTTGAGAATCGCCTTGGCGTCTTCCACCTTGGCCCAAATCTGCTCGATGGGCCGCAGGGAGATATCCTGCTTCAGCACGGTCTGAGCTTCGGAGACACGGGCGTTCTGCTCGGTGTCAATATGCAGAAAGGAGACGATGGGCAGCGCGTCGAGGGAGCCGTACTGCTCCACAATCATGCGACGAATTTTGATCAAAATCTCTTTGCCGGTTCCCCCCAAACCAATGATTACCGTGGGGGTCATACCAGTGTATTCACTCATAGGGGCGCTACCGAAGGATGGCTGCTTGTAGGTTTCCCAGGTAACTTCCGCAGGATCCTGGCGATTTCGCAAGAGCGTATTAAAAGTTGACAATCGATCGCGAACGCCTCTGTTTAACTACTCATCTGGTCAACTGGAGGCGTGGGCTACTGCGACACGATCGCGAGGCGGCCGCCTGAATTGGTTGACAACTAGGTCTTTTGGCGCGATCGCCGTCCTAAAAAAAGGTTAAGCCTGGGGGAACGGGCGACTAGCCTGAAGGAGGAGGTCGCTAGACTTATAGGAGCAACGGCACCTCAGCCGCTACCGTCAACCATTGTCAGGTTCTGGACTGAAGTTCAATCTGCCCCTAACTGCTATACCTGTGACCTATTCCTCCACTAAATCGCTCCGCGCCCGTCGACTGCTGCCCTGGCTAGTGGCCCTGACGCTGCTGCTGGTGTTCTCGGGTGGCCTGGTGCATCTGCTCACCGAGTCGTGGTGGTTTGAGTCGGTGGGCTACGAGTCGGTATTTTGGCTGCGCTTCAGGTGGCAGCTGGGGCTGGGGCTGGGCAGTTTTGTCCTCTACGGCGGCGGGCTGTGGGCCAGCTACCAGATGGCGCTGCGGCTGACCCGCGATCGCGCCTACCGATTTTTGAGCCGCTACAGCGACCCAGCGCAGCGAGACCAGTTTGCGCGCCTGTTGCACCTGGGCATGGCGGGGCTGATTTTTGTGCTGGCGCTGGGGGTAGCCCTGCGATCGGCCACGGCCTGGCAAACCATGCTGCAATTTCTCAACCCCACCGCCTTTGACATTGCCGACCCAATCTTTCAGCGCGACATTGGGTTCTACGTGTTTAGGCTACCCCTGTGGCAGGGAATCCAGGAGAACCTGCTGGGCCTGCTGATCTGGGCCCTGCTAATCGCCGTTACGGTCTACACCCTGAAGGGTGAGGTGCGCCCCGAGCGCGGCTGGAAGTACTTTCTCACTGGCGAGGCCAAGGCCCACCTGTGCCTGCTGCTGGCGGCGATCGCGGTGGTGCTGGCGGTAGGCTTCTGGCTCGATCGCTTCTCGCTGCTGTACTCCGACAGCGGCGTCATCTTTGGGGCGGGCTATACCGATGTGCACGCCCGCCTACAGGCCTACTGGCTGATGGGGTTTGTCACCCTGGCGGTGGCGGGGCTGTTTATCGTCGCGCTGACCCGCAGCGGCTTTTCGCTGCCGATTTTTGGCATTGTGATCTACCTGGGCGTGCTGGTGCTGGTCAACGGCCTCTACCCCTGGTTTCAGCAAAATTTTGTGGTCGAGCCCAACGAGCTCAATATTGAGCGCCCCTATATCGAGCACAATATTGCGTTTACCCGGCAGGCCTACAGTCTCGACAGCGTTATCACAGAACCGTTTCCGGCCCAGAACACCCTCACCCGCGCGGTGATCGAAACCAACAGCCCCACGGTAGACAACATTCGCCTGTGGGACTACGCCCCCCTGCTGAGCACCTACAAGCAGCTGCAGGAAATTCGCCTCTACTACAACTTTGAGGATGTCGATATCGATCGCTATACCCTCAACGGCGACTACCGCCAGGTCACCCTTTCAGCGCGGGAACTGCCGGTGGAGCAGCTGCCCTCCGAAGCGCAAAACTGGATTAACCGCCAGCTCAAATTTACCCATGGTTTTGGCGCGGTGATGAGCCCGGTCAACCAGGTCACCCCCAACGGGCTGCCAGAGTTTTTCATTCGCAACGTGCCCCCCGACAGCACCGTCGATCTACCTCTAGATCAGCCCCGCATTTACTACGGCGAAAGCACTCGCAACTATATTTTTACCGGGGCCAACACCGATGAGTTTGACTACCCCGAGGGTGATACCAATGCCGCCTACCGCTACACCGGCAGCGGGGGCGTGCCGCTCAACTCCTGGCTGCGGCGACTGGTCTATGCCTACGACCTGGGCAATTTTCGCGTTTTAATTTCTAACTACTTCAGCCCCGAAACCCGCATTCACTACCACCGGCTGATTACCGATCGCGTCCGCCAGGTGGCTCCCTTTCTGACCTTTGATGGCGACCCCTACCCGGCCCTAATCGACGGGCGCATCAAGTGGATTTTGGATGGGTATACGAGCAGCGATCGCTACCCCTACTCCGAGCCGCTCAATCGCCGCACCGACATGGTCTCGCTCGTGGAGAACAACAACCCCCTGATGCGCAACGGCGTCAACTACATTCGCGATGCCGTCAAAGTTTTTATCGATGCCTACGACGGCACTATAGAACTCTACGCCCGCGACCCTGACGACCCGCTGCTGACTACCTACAGCCGCATCTTCCCCGACTTGTTTAAGCCGATCGACGATCTGCCCGCCAGCTACCGTGAGCACCTGCGCTACCCCCAGGATATTTTTACCGTGCAGGCCCAAATGTACCGGGCCTATCACATGGAAAACCCCGAAGTCTTCTACAACCGCGAAGACCTGTGGCGCTTTCCTGAGCACGGTGAAGAGGGTGCCGTGGAGGCCATGGAGCCGTACTACATCATCATGAAGCTGCCCCGGCTGGAGCGGGAAGAATTTTTGCAGATTCTGCCCTTTACCCCCGCCAACCGCGACAACATGATCGCCTGGATGGCGGGTGGCTCCGATGGCGATAATTATGGTCGCCTGCTGCTCTACGAATTTCCCAAGCAGGAGCTGGTGTTTGGCCCCACCCAGATCGAGGCCCGCATTAGCCAAACGCCCGAAATCTCTGAGCAGCTCACCCTCTGGAGCCAGCAGGGTTCAGGGGTAATTCGCGGCACCCTGCTGGTGATTCCGGTAGAGCAGTCGCTGCTGTACGTGCAGCCCATCTACCTGCGGGCCGATCAGGGCGAGCTACCCGAGCTGCGGCGAGTGATTGTCGCCTACAACGATCGCGTGGTGATGCGAGAAACCCTTGACCAGAGCCTGGATGCTATCTTTGGGGAAGCGAGCCCGCCCGCCCCGGCAACGCCAGAGGCAGCGCCCCCTCCCGGCACGACTCCTGGCACCACATCCGAACTCGTGCAGGCCGCCCTGGAGGCGTATCAAACCGGCCAGCTGGCGCTGCAGCAGGGCGATTGGCAGCGCTACGGCGAGGCCCAGCAGCAGTTAGAACGTATTTTGCAGCAGCTTAATCAACAGACTCCATAACATTTAGGGCCTGTAACATTCAGGGTGACATTACGCTAGGTTTACACGCTACCAAAGGTTGATTGTGCCAATATCAGCCACCACGGGCATACTATAGGGAATTCTCCGGCCCGTTCGCTGAATTCATCGAATTCAATAGACCTCTATGTCTACTACGCCTCCCAATGTTCTGCAATTGGCTCGCCAGGGTGACCCAGACGCGATCGCGGCCCTGATGAATCGCCACCTAGAAACCCAGGGCATTACCGCCCATGTGGTGCAGCAGGAAAATACGCTCCAGGTCAACCTAGAGGGCGCTCAAATTCCCAGTCAGGTTGATTTAGTCGCCTTTGTCAAAAAAGGCATCACCGGGCTGGAGCTGGCTACTATTCAGCGTTTGACCGTGAGTGGTAAACAGGCCGGAGCCACTGCTAGCGCCTGGAGTGAAGATCTGGTGCTGCAAACGGCAGCCAGCGACTTTGATCTCAATTTCGAAACCGCCCCTGGGGATGCGATCGCGACTGACACCCTCGGAAGCGACGACCTAGACCTCGACTTTGACCTCGACAGCACCGCCCTAGACAACACCGACCTTGGCGATCTAGATGCCGCCCTGGGCAACGACCTCAACGGGGCCGATCTAGACCTAGATTTAGGCCTGACCAACAGCGATCTTGGCCTTGAGGCTCCTGCAGACTTAGCGTTTACCGACAGCGACTTCGGCCTCGACCTCACCGATGCTGGCGCTGGGCCAGAGGTTGCCGACAGCTTTGACCTTGACCTCAGCGATGCTGGTTCTGAACCAGATTTCGCCGACGACCTTGACCTTGGCCTAAGTGACGACCTCGCCGCTGATCTCACCGCCGACAACGGCTTTGACCTTGACCTAGGGCTGTCTGAAGAAACCCCTGCGGACCCCAACAGCTTTGACCTTGACCTGGGGCTGTCCGACGAGCCCCCAGCCGAACCTATCGACCTCGATTTTGATTTGGGGCTGACCGAGGCTGGTGCCCAGCCGCCTACCAATACTGACCTCGACTTTGACCTGGGCCTTGCGGATGGGCCAGCCGACGGCGCTACACCCGCCGATTTAGACTTTGATATGGCTTTTGACGCTGAGCCAGCCGCCTCAGCCGACGATCTTGATTTTGATCTAGACTCTGGCGATCGCGCTACAGATGCCAGCGCTGATCTTGACTTAGGGTGGGTCGAAGAACCTGCTGCCGACAGCTTGGCTACCGATAGCTCAGAGGAGCTAGACCTCGACTTTGGCGCAGCCGCAGCACCTGAGGGCGATCTTTCCACTGCGGAGCTGGACTTCGATTTGGGTCTGCCTGAAACCCCAGCCGCAGCCAGTACCACCGATGACCTAGAGCTAGACACCGCTGATTTTGACTTAGGGTTCGCTCCCGAAGCGACTGGTAGCGAGGCCAGCCTGGAGGCTAGCGACGATCTCGATCTAGACTTCGACGCAGAGTTTGACCCCGAAGCAGGTGGTAGCGAGGCCAGCCTGGGGACTAGCGACGACCTCGATTTAGACTTTGGTACAGAGCTTGCCCCCGCAGGCGACCTCGACCTGACAAATGCCGATGCCGACTTCGAAGGCACCTTCGGGACCGAAGCGTTTGAGACAGAAGACTTCGGCACCGAAAACTTCGGCACCGAAAATCTTGAGCTAGAAGCGTTAGACACCGAACCTGCTGATGCTGCGTTTGGGGCAGAAGAGTTTGGGGCGATCGCCGAGGTTGACGACTTCAGAACCGACGGTTCAGCCTTCGATCTCAATGCTCCCCCGCCTCCAATAACCGCACCTGAGATCGAGGCTGACCTCGATGATTTGTGGGGCGATAGCGACACCAGTGCGATCGCACCTGAGCCCACGCCAGCCGACCTGTCTGCCATTGACGATCTGGCCGCCTTTGACACCGGCTTTGCCGATGACACCGCTAGCGCCGAGGTCGGCCTCGACGATTGGAGCGATTTGGGGGCCGTTCCTGAAGATTTAGGGGCAGCTGACGACCTCGATTTAGCGGGCGATCTAGATTTAACCGACGACTGGGCTACTGCCCCAGCCGATCCCTCCCTGGGCGAGGCTGATACCGATCTGGGTGACACAACCGACCTCGATCTGAGCGATTTTGGCCTGGCTGAAGACAGCCCTGCTGCAGTTTCAGATACGGCCCTTACTGATGTCCCCAACGACTTTGATCTGGCCGCAGCAGGCGAGCTTCCCGCCGATTTGCTGAGCGAAGAGGCCTTGGCTACCGACTGGAGTGCCGCTACCCCAGACCTGAGTGCTGACGTGGGCACAGATTTCGACGCCGACCTGGGCACAGACTTTAATACAGACTGGGCCGAACCGGCTGCCGAGCCAAGCACCGACTTCTCTACCCCACCCTGGGAAGAGCCTACGAGCGACTTTGACTCCGATCTAGGGCTAGACACCCCCGATAGTGACGATGCCTTTGGCGCTGAGTTTGACCCTGGTCTGGTGTTTGACCCACCGGCTGAAGCCGCTGATGCCACCTCTAACCCCTTCGCAGCCGAGCCGTTTTTGCCCGCAGACGATGACCCCTACGCTTTCGCTGCCCCTGACTTCGGAGCAGAAGCAGAGGGCCTAGAGGCCTTTACCTCAGACGCTACCCCTGGCTTTGAGCCGGAGTTTGCCCCAGAGGCCGACGCCGATCTACCCTTTTCGACTATGGAGCTCGATCAAACAGCGGCGGGCAACGTTGTCCCCGAGTTAACCCCAGACGACAGCCCCAGCGAGCTTGACGCCTACGACGATGCTGCCTTCTTCGCAGAACAGCCCGAGACCTACGCTGCCGACCCCACCCCCGTGCCTGTGGAGTTTGGCAACGACGCTGACGACGATTTAGCCTTTGAATCGGTCGAATTTGAAAGTGATAATTTGGGTAGCGCCGGGTTTGAAACCCCAGGATTCAGCGTCGGAGAGTTTAGCGGTGAACCAGATTTCGCTGCCCCAGCGTTCGAAGAAGAAGGGTTTAGCAACGAAGCCAGCTTTGGCAACGAAGGCTTTGAGGACGAGGGCTTCGGCAATGAGGGCTTCGGCAACGAAGACTTCGGCAACGAGGGCTTTGGGGCTGAAGGCTTTGGCGCTGACGTATTTAGCGACAGCCATGAAGATAGCAACGGCTTCATTCAAGACCGCAACGGTGCCGCCCTCATGGATGATGAGCCTGACGCCACCGACGACTTTATCCAAGAATTTGGCTCAGACCCCTCTACCCACGTGGCGCTCACCCCTGACCAGTTCAACGACGACGGCAGCGTGCGTCGCTCTGGCAGCTCTGGCCTACCGCTGCGGCTGATTGTAGGTCTGGGCCTGGGGGCCCTGGTGCTGGCGCTGGCGGGTTTGCTGCTCAACGGAGTGCTGAGTCGGCTGCGCGGCCCCGAGGGCGACCCTGCGGTTACCCAACCGGCTCCCAATCCTGACTCTCTGCCGACAGACCCGGCGGCGGTAGCTGAGGAAGACCTGTTCAGGCAGGCGGTTAATGCGGCTCAGACGGCGGCCAACCAGGCCCAAACAGCCAGCACGCCTGCCCAGTGGCAGGAAGTAGCCGACGCCTGGTCGCTGGCCATCAGTCTCATGCAGCGGGTGCCGGCTTCAGACCCCAACTACGCCACGGCCCAGCAAAAAGCCGTAGACTACCAACCCAACCTCAACTATGCCCAGCAAAATGCTGCGCAATGACGGTAGTTTCGCCGCGTTCTACTGGTATTTCTAGAAACCAAACGCATGGCCCTTCAGCAGGGGGGAGCCAGGGGCAGGCATAAAGTATAGTGCTTCGGTTCTCCATGGCTAAGGGCAGCCGGGTAGAATGGGACGGTTGTATTCAGACCAAAGCCTTGATTGAACGCTATACCCTGCCCGAAATGGGCAACCTCTGGACCGACGACTACAAATTTCAAACCTGGCTCCGGGTCGAAATCGCAGTATGCGAAGCTCAGGCTGAATTGGGCTACATTCCAAAAGAGGCGGTAGACGAGATCAAGGCTAAGGCTAAGTTTGACCCCAAGCGCATTCTTGAGATTGAAGCTGAGGTGCGCCACGACGTCATTGCCTTTCTCACCAACGTCAACGAGTACGTGGGCGATGCGGGTCGCTACATTCACCTGGGCATGACCAGCTCCGACATGCTGGACACAGCGCTATCGCTGCAGCTGATAGACAGCCTACAGGTGATCATGATCCATGTAGAAAACCTGATTCAGGCGATTCGCTACCGGGCTCAAGAGCACCGCGACACGGTCATGATTGGGCGATCGCACGGTATTCACGCCGAGCCGATTACCTTTGGCTTTAAGCTGGCGGGCTGGCTAGCCGAAATGCTGCGCCACCGCGAGCGGCTGACGCACCTGCAGGATGCGATCGCCGTCGGCAAAATTTCCGGTGCCGTGGGCACCTACGCCAATATTGACCCCAATATTGAGGCATTGGCTTGCCAAAACCTGGGCCTGCGCCCCGATACCGCCTCCACCCAGGTCATTTCCCGCGACATTCACGCCGAGTTTATGAACGCCCTGGCCCTGCTGGGGGCTTCGATTGAGCGGTTTGCGGTAGAAATTCGCAACCTCCAGCGCACCGATGTGCTCGAAGTAGAAGAATTTTTCTCGAAAAAGCAAAAAGGCTCCTCGGCCATGCCCCACAAGCGCAATCCGATTCGCTCCGAGCGCCTGACGGGGATGGCGCGACTGCTGCGGGGCAACGCCATGGCGGCCTTAGAAAATGTCGCGCTGTGGCACGAGCGGGATATTTCCCACAGTTCGGTAGAGCGAGTGGCTTTTCCCGACAGCTGCATTCTCACCCACTTCATGCTGGTCGAAACCACTGAGCTGATCAAAAACCTGCTGGTCTACCCCAATAATATGGCTCGCAACATGAATGTCTACGGTGGCGTGGTGTTTAGCCAGGGGGTGCTGCTGGCCCTGGTTGACAAGGGTCTGGCCCGCGAAGAGGCCTATGCGATCGTACAGGGTTGTGCCCATCAGGCATGGAATACCGACGACGGTAACTTTAGAAAGTTGATTGAAGCGGACGAGCGCGTGACCGCTCACCTATCGGCCGCAGAAATTGCCCACTGCTTTAGCCCCGAACGGCACCTGCGCAATCTCGATCAGGTCTATCAACGCCTGGGTATTTAAGCTTGGGCATCAGCTCTAGACCTATCGACCGGTAGCCCAGAGACCATGCGGGGCAACTTCTTTTTTGCCATAGTAAGGGCGGTCCCACGGTGTAGACTGCGATTCCAGTAGGCCAACCACACCCTGGTTAAGCAAATACCGTTTGCCTCTGCGGCAGCGGTCTGTTTTAACGAGGTTACTGAAGCTGGATTTGCTCTAAAGACAGCCGTTCCCACAACTTTGCTGAGGGAACGGCTATGGCTGATCATACAAATTAGAGCAGTTCGCTTGTATAGCCAAAGTCACCTAGGTTAGGACATCAACAAAAGCCCGAGAACGTTTGAACGTTCTCAGGGAAACTGTCCTCACCAAACTGTCTACAGCTATAACGGCCCAGGAGTCTATGTCACAACGTCCTCCTCACTAGGCGATCGCTATACCCATGAGGCTAGCCTGTTTTCGCGCCCTATCTTCCTTCAGGAGCAATCTATGGCTGCATTGACCGCAGATAGCGCCGCAACCGGGCTATTGAGCTTTTTACCCAGCAGCCCAATTACGGCTTTTACAGTGCTGCTGCTGGTTACGCTGATTATTCCGCCCATTTTTGAGCGGCTGCGGCTGCCGGGGCTGGTGGGGCTGCTGATGGCGGGGGTCATTTTGGGACCTAGCGTCCTGGGGCTGCTTGACCCAGCCGGGGAGGTAGAAACCCTGCTGTCTGACGTGGGCAAAATCTACCTCATGTTTGTGGCCGGGCTGGAGATTGACCTCAAAGACTTTAAGCGCACCCGCAATCGATCGCTGGGGTTTGGCTTTACGACCTTCGCGGTACCGCTCATAGCGGGCATCTTGCTCAGCCGGGCCTTTGGCTTCGACTGGATTGCAGCGGTGCTGATTGGCTCGCTGCTGGCCTCCCACACCCTGCTGGCCTACCCAATTGTGATGCGGCTGGGGGTCACCAAAGAACCCTCGATTACGGCAACCGTGGGGGCCACCATTTTTACCGACATTGGGGCGCTGCTGGTGCTGGCCATGTGCGTTTCCGCCCAGGCCGGCGAGTTTTCGGCCCGAACGGTAGTGGTACAACTGCTGCTGCTGGGAATTTTTGCCACGGCGGTACTGGTCGGCATCGACTGGGCCGGGAAACAGTACTTTCAGCGCAACGGCGATCGCGAGGGCAATCAGTTTTTGTTTGTGCTGGCCGCGGTCTTTTTAGCGGCGGTAGGGTCGCAGGTCATCAACGTCGACAAAATTGTAGGGGCGTTTCTAGCCGGGCTGGCGGTTAACGACGTCGTCGGCAACGGCCCAGTCAAAGAAAAAGTAGAGTTTGTCGGCGGGGTGCTGTTCATTCCCTTTTTCTTTGTGTGCATGGGGCTGCTGCTCGACCTGCAGGTGTTCAGGGAGTCAATGACCACAAACCTGGCCTTTACGCTGGCGCTGACGGGCACCCTGATTCTCAGCAAGTTTTTGGCGGCCCTGGCCACCAAGCCCTTTTACCGCTACAGCTGGACCCAAATTTTTACGATGTGGTCGCTGTCAATGCCCCAGGTAGCGGCTACCCTGGCTGCCGCCCTAGTCGGCCTACAGCAGAACATTATCTCAAGTCTGGAGTTCAACGCCGTCATCGTGATGATGCTGGTCACTTCAGTATCCGGCCCGCTGCTGACGGCTCGCTATGCGGGGCGGTTGGTCACCTCCAAACTTCCCCGCGCTGCCTCTGATTCGCTGTGGTTTGACTACGGAGCCGCGCCCGAAAGTCGCCAAGACTCGACCATTACCGGGCCGTTTACGGTAGTTGTGCCCATCTATAACCCGATCACCCAGCGCTACCTGATTGAAATGGCCGCCCTATTGGCGAGCCACGAGGGCGGCTACGTAATTCCGGTGACCGTAGCTCGGGCTCACGTCCATATGGATGACCCCAATTTGGTCAGCGCCGTCAGCCAGTGCCGCAAGCTGCTGCACAAGGCCGAAACCCTGAGCCAGGAGTTTAACGCCCAGGCCTACTCGGTGCTGCGCATTGACGACGATGTATCAGAAGGCATTACTCGCACGGCTCGCGAGCAAAATGCCAGCCTGATTTTGCTGGGCTGGAGCCGCCGAGGGTTTCGGGCCAAGCTGTTTGGCACTCTGGTCGATGAGGTGTTTTGGTCGAGCCACTGCCCGGTAGCGGTAGCCCGACTGCTGAGCGAACCGACCGAAATTCGCCGCATTTTGGTACCGATGAAGACAATAACGCCCCAGGCCGTGCGCACCGCCCGCTTTGCCCAGGTGTTTGCCGACACCCACCACGCCACGGTAACGCTGCTGCACGTTTGCGATCGCCACACCCTTGACAATCAGATCAAAGCCATAGAAACAGCCTTAACCAAAATGATGGCAGACGGCCCCCAGATCAGCTGGAACTTGCTCACCACGGTGGGCGACAGCCCCGCTGACGTCATTCTAGAAACCGCTCAAACCCACGACATGATTGTGCTGCGGTCGATGCGACGGCGAACGGCGGGCGGCCTCGCGGTCAGCGATGTCACCCACCAGGTTATCGACGAAGCCACCTGTTCTCTAGTGCTGTTTGGCGAGCCCCACACCTAGTCGGCACCAGCGCAGCAAAAAGCCCTCGACAGAGTTCTGCCGAGGGCTTGGGGTCAGACAAATCAGCACCTACAGACCCGACTTAGTCTCAGCTTTAGCTTCGTCAGATAGCTGAAAGACGGTCTCTAAAGAAGCCCGCTTGCCGTCGGTTTGCTGGCTCAGCATGCCGCCCAGCGCCTTGGTCAGCAGCGCGTCTACAGAAAAGCGACCGCCGCCATTGATCACAAAGAAAAGAAACGTCGCCGCGTACAGGGCAGACAGCTCCAGGTAGGGAATACTCAGACCCGCCACCTTAACGTGGTGATACATGGCCACTAGCATGGTAAAGACCAGGCCCAGAGCAGCCGGGCGGGTCAACAACCCCAGGGCCACAAGAGGAGCGCCAATTAGCTCAGTGAAGGCCGCCATATAGCTGAGGGTAATGGGGAAGGGCAGCCCCAGATAGGCCACATAGGCTTGAGCAAAGCTTTCGATGTTAGCCAGCTTGTCAAGACCGTTGTGAATCATAACGACACCGGCTACAACTCTCAGAATTGTCCAGGAAATCTGAAAGGCCGTGTTGGTTGACTGATTGGGCTGAAGCACAAGGCCGCCCAGGGATAGGATGCGCTGCTGAGCAATCATATGGATTAATAAAAATTAACTTCGCTATTAAATATCCTAACGAAGTTTTAAGAGAAGTAAAGGATCTGCTGATACCAATTTGCTTTCTCTACTAAAAAATAGAGCCTTCCTCTGTTGCAGCGTGAGAGCATTGGCAAGCCAGCGAGCGATCGCACCAAACTTTGGGCTACGCCTAACACCATGTCCGCCGTCCCTCGCCCCTGGCTGAGCACCTCTGCCTAGGCAGGCAGGAAGCAGCTGAGCACTAAACCTAACTCTCCTCTAATCGCATCTGCTACCCAGCAGGGTAGACGGAGCTCTGTAGGATGGCAGTATTGCGCCTAATGCCGGGAATGAGATTAGGCCTAGTCAGCGCTATCCCTGCTACGGCAGAGTTCAATCACGGCTGTAGCCGACTAGAACCTGAGAGCAAGCATTAACTTTTGTATCTAGTTACCCCTTCACCTTGTGATGAGGCGTAACGGAACTTGATAATTAACTTAGCAACGCAGATTCATCAAGGACATACCCATGGGTTTGATCAAGTCTATTTTTGGGGCAATCTTTGGGCTCATTGGCGGCATCTTCAAAACCGTTGGCGGACTGGTAGGCCTCGGCAAAAAGTCTGAATTTTTCATGGAACTGGACGAGGCCGATGACAGCAGCCAGCCTGCGATCGCCCCTAGCGCTCCCGCTCCAGCAGCTAAGGCTGAACCTGCGGCAGCGGCTAAGTCCCCTGCCAAGGCGGCGGCTAAAACAGAAACCAAGCCTGCTGCCAAGACTCAGACTAAACCCGCTGCCAAGAAGGAAACTAAAGCTCCAGCCCCGGCAGCCGCCCCAGCCGAGCCTGTACCGACTGGCTTTGCCTCTAACTACCTGACCAGTGTTGGTACATCTATGCCCCGCCGCCGTCGCCCCGGTCCCAGCCTATCTCCCTTTATGGATATGGCCAAGCAGGTAAAAGCGCGCTAGATCTTAGTCTAGGTTTAGCCATTCATCACTTGAGTCAGCCAGAGTTGCTAGCAGCTCTGGCTTTGTTTTATAGGCCTGTCGGTAGCTTAGACATTAGCGATCGCTGAAAAGCTTCCTAACGAAACGCTACCAACCGCGCAGCCGTCTTGATACAGCCAATGCTTATAGGTGTATAAGTGGCCCTAGGGAGCAGCGGCCAAAAACCGAAGGCTGCTGTAAAGGTGAAAGGCTCCATCCCAGGGGGAGGGCAGCGATCGCACCATATCTACATGGGCTTTAAACGGGGGCAGCAGCTCGATCAAATCGAGGGCACTTTCGCCGAAGCCGCTAAAGTCGGTGATGGGCTCTGGAACAATACAGTCTTCAAAGTAAGCCTTCATCGCCTTCCAGGCCGTAGCGGCAATTAACGGTGAGGGAAACGCCGCCGCCGGAGGCAAAGGAGCAGCATCGCGGTATTTATAGGTGCGATCGCAAAGCCTCAGAATGCACCCCCGCTGGTGCAGGTGCCAGTCGATCACCTCGCCGTAGTCTTGGGTGGTCTCTCTGCGTTTCAGCTTGCCCCGAACATCCAGGTCAACTACCGATTCATAGATGGGCAGCTGACCTATCACCCACTGGGTAACATCGCTCCAGGCCAGCTGAATGGTGCCCTGCTGCCCCGCATCATTTTGGCAAATGACCGTGAGCTGCGGCTCGACCGCCTGAATCGCCTGCACCCGGAAGACGGGCAATCCCTTGATTTGCTCTGCCGTGGCCCAGCAGGCTGGGGTACCCTCAGCCTGCAGTCGTTCGCAGAAGTACTGCAGTTCCCCCGCCCCTCCTACCCGCAACAGTCGCCAGTGCTTGCTGGGCAACCGGGTACGAGCCGTGTAGACATCGATCTGCATGACTCGGGCCAGGCTTTGGGCTGAGGCTTCTCGGCGATCGCCCGTAACTGGCTCCAGCACCAGCACCGCTGCCCCGGTCGCCCCCGGCTGCTGCTTGGCCGCGCTGAGGTCGTGCTCCCGGCGCTGGGCCAGGCGATCGCGCACCCGCTGCACCCCCTCGCGGGCGTTGAGCAGCACCTTAGTGTTAGCGGAGCTTTGCAGCAGGCGAGTATAGGTAATCTGGGCCTTTTCTAGCTCGGCTTTGGCCTCCCAATATTGCCCCATCGCCAGCTTGAGCCAGGGGTCTTGGGGGGTCTTTTGCTGCCACTGCTTAATCAGCTGAGCGGCCTGGGTCAGCTGCTGAGCCCCCAAGGCGGCAGAAACGAGGTCGTACATGGATGAAGCGATAGAAAGCTATGCCTGCTACGACTCTAACACCCGTCCCCAGCTAGCGGGAGTTCGTGTGGGAGAGGTCAACGCTGCCAAAGTTGAGGCTCAGGGCGATATTGATGTTCTCAAACATGTTGACCAGCCAGGCTACCGTCTCGCTAGAGGCGGTTTCGTAGTGGTTGAACAAAATCGAGAAGCGCCGCTCTAGAAACGGCCTTACCTTTTGACAAATCAGCAGAATTCGCAGCAGTAACCCTGTCGTTTGCAGAGGCCCCAGGTTGTTGATGAGGTCGAGAAAGACGTAGTGCTGTCGCCCAGCGGAGGGGTCAACCACCAGGAAGTTGAACAGGTTGCTACAGGTCCGCACCCTGAGGAAGTCATCGACGGGTCTACCGTCACTGTCGGCGAAGGTAGAGAGCAAATGGTCTTGCAGCATCGACTTGAACTGTCGCTGACTGTAGCCAGCATTCACATCGGCAATGATGTAGTCAAACAGGTCTTCTTTAAATTCACGAAACGAAGCCCCCTGGTTGTGGGTCAACAAAAAACGCTGGGCTCCATCGCGGTAGCTCTGACCGTGGTCACGACGACGCGCAAATTGTTTCAGCGACGACACCAGCTCCTGGTCGTTGAGCAGGGTTGGGTTGTGCACCACCCGCAGTTTGCCCAGGCAGTCGGTCTGGCCCTGCTGGTGTAGCCGCCTCTGGCGCACCCGATAGGTCACGTAGTGGGTCAGGTCAACCTCAAACTTGTGCTGGGCCTCAACCTGCATGTTGCGCACGTACTGCTGGTGCTGGAGGTCGCTGTCTTCGGTCACCAGGCAGTGCTCGTAGAGGTAAGGGTAGCGGTTAATCAGCGACCCCAAAGGCACGGCTTCGGCCTGGCGGTTGCGGGGCAGCGCCGAGTGACGCGCCTCAATGATGCAGGCCAGTCGCTTCAGGGCCAGGTATTGTTCGGTATCGCGAAAGCCTTCAGTCACCTGGCGCAAGCGGCGCACCGATCGCGATCGCGACAGTTCTGAAACCCGGGTCTGCCCACTCGGAACAGTCTCTAGCAGCTCCACCAAAATCGGAATGGCGGGCTGCAGCTGGGTATTGGTTTGCCAGCGATTGATTAGGATGTGGCAACAGCGATTGAGGATGAAGCGGAAGTAGTCCTCAATTTCCTGGTTGGCCAGCAGGCGATCGAGCGCAGCAACGACATCGCGATCGGGATAGCCGCACCCGTCTAAAAACAGCGCCTGAAACCGATCGATCATGGCATCGGGAGACTCTACCGCCACACAGGCAAGCAAGTGGCTATACAGACGCTGCTCGTCGGCGGTAGTAATTCGATTGTTATAGGTCGCTTTTGTCTTCACGGATTCACCGCCCTTGTCCCACCTACAGGCAGGCCTATGCGTCTAAGCCCCCACCGACTGTAGTGAGAAAATTTTTGGAACAAACCAACAGTTAGAATACGCAGCTGAAAGATGCACGGTTTTGATGGCAGTAACAGTCCTTAGATCTAATTAAAAGCCCTATGGACGTCTATCCGCGTCAGTTTTTACACTGGCATGCTGCTCGAATATCTTCAGATTACTGCGTGAATCTTCTAGTTTCTAAGATTATGTCAGGGGCGTTAACAAAATTCCGGTAAAGTTTGCTACCAGACCGTAAGGTAACCATAAACTCCAGCCCAGTTCGCATCGCCTAGCCGGTCAACCACCTCACTCCACCAATTCAGCACTTTAAACCCTAGACTAAAGCCGTAGTGCTGGGAAGAGGGCTCAGAGCCATCACCAGCCTTATAGCGCCATGAATAACGCTGCTGAACCGAAATCAAGGCTTAGAACAGCCTGTTTCGGGGCAGTCCTTTGAACAACCCCTGCCCGGGTACCCTTACAATCGAGTCACTTTGGGCCAGACTTTGGTAAAACCTGGTATGGTGCCATCTTGCTACAGCACAACAGGTAGAAGCTATGGTTTTTTCGTCGCTAGCTACCCTCGCAGCGGCCATTGAGGCTCCTCTGGATCAAGTCCCGCTATTATTACGGGGACAAGAGGTATCAAATATCACCACGGACACGCGAGGGCTCCGAGAAAATGCGCTGTTTGTGGCGCTTGTAGGCGAGCGCTTTGACGGCCACGGGTTTGTGGAGCAGGCGATCGCCAAGGGCGCGATCGCCGCTGTGGTAGAGCAGGGCAAACCACTGTCTCACCTACCCTGTTTGCCAGTGGCCGATACTCTGGCAGCCTATCAGGCTCTGGGGCACTGGTGGCGTACTCAACAGCCTGCCAAGATTGTAGCGATTACGGGCTCGGTCGGCAAAACAACGACAAAAGAGCTGATTGCCGCTGCTCTCGCTACCCAGGGGCGGGTACACAAAACCCAGGCCAACTACAACAACGACATTGGCGTTCCCAAAACGCTGCTTCAGATCCAGCCTGACCACAACTTTGCGGTGGTGGAAATGGGCATGCGAGGGCCGGAAGAAATTGCTCGCTTAGCCCGCATTGCCGTGCCCGATGTGGCAGTCATCACTAACGTAGGCACCGCCCACATCGGTCGTTTGGGCTCGGAGCAGGCCATTGCCAACGCCAAATGCGAACTCCTAGCAGAGCTACCCGCCTCAGGTATAGCGGTGCTCAACCACGACAATGCCCGGCTGATGGCCACTGCCAATACAGTGTGGGCCGGACGCACAATCACCTTTGGTCTGGAGGGTGGAGACATTCAGGGCCACCTGATCGACAGCGAGACCCTGGAGGTGCAGGGGGTAAACCTGCCCCTACCGCTGCCTGGACGCCACAATGCTCTCAACTTGCTGGCCGCGATCGCCGTTATGCAGGCCCTCAACCTCGACTGGCGCGGGCTGAGCGCAGGTCTTGAAGTCGAGTTGCCCAGCGGTCGTGCCCGGCGGGTGGTGCTGCCCAACGACGTGGTGCTGCTCGATGAGACCTACAACGCCGGGGTCGAGTCGATGACCGCCGCCCTGCATCTGCTGGCTGAGACTCCAGGCCAGCGGCGCATTGCCGTGCTGGGCACTATGAAGGAACTGGGGGAGCAATCTGTAGCGCTGCATCGACAGGTGGGCCGAGTCGTCAGCCAGCTAGGGCTAGATCGCCTGCTGATTTTGGCCGATCCTGAGGAGGCAGCGGCTCTAGCTGAAGCGGCTAATGGAGTTGAAGCCACGGCCTTTGATGACCACAGCAGTTTGGCCCAACACCTGCTAGCGGTACTGGAGCCGGGCGATCGCGTGTTGCTGAAGGCGTCGCGATCGGTTGCTCTAGATCGGGTTGTCGATCAGCTGGTTGCGGCCCTCGGAGTCTCTGGTCCGCAGCCTTTTTAGCACGCCTTAATCATCGGATTAGTAGTAGTCGGACTCAGCCACCGGATTCATGGGGTCAGGGGCAAAGGCCAGCCACAGCGGAAACTGCAGCAGCGCCAGGCTAATTACTGACTCGGCTTCGTCTACCACAATGAAGGGCAAGCCATTGTCGGCGGTAATGCGATCGGCTCGCTGCGCCAGAGGTTCTGGCGCGTCAAATAGCATTACCCCCTGGCCGGTGCCAAAGTCGGCCCGAGAGATGCCGAGGCAGTCTTGCAGGCCCCGTCGCCATTCGCCCAGACGCTCGGGGCTGTTAGAGAGCACCAGCGTGCGCAGGCGATTGCCGTAGAGAGCGTACAGAATCGACAGCGCCGCCGAGGCCACCAGCACATTCTGTAGGCGACTACCCATGCTCTTAACCGCGCCGCGACCGCCCTGGGCAAAAAACCAGTTCGAAACTCGCTCCGCGTGGATAGGTTCAAAGGTGCGGCGCAGCTGCCACAGAGGGCCGTAGTAGTCTGGTCGCATGCGGTACTGGTCGAGCAGGCTACGAATGCGCTCGGTTTGGTCTTGAAAAGCATTGGAGGCAAAGGCGGGCTGGGCGGAGGTAGATTCGGCAACAGCCCGACGGTCAGAGGACGGGCGATTGGTAGCGCGCTCCGCTCTGAAATCTCGACTTTCGCCCCTTTCTTCGCCCTCAGATACTGGTCTAGAACGCCTTGATGGAGCCAGTTCCAGCTGCTCTGCCGCGGCTGCCAGGTCTTGTAGGCTGCCCACCAGGTAGTCTTTGAAGCCCTGTACCCGCACGGCTAAATCTTGAGAAGACCCAGCAAAGGTAGTGCGCATCTCAGTCTGAATCCGCTCCTGACGGCGCTCCAGCGTTTCAATTTCCTTTTGCAGGGAGCGTTTGCGCTGCTCTAGGTCGGCTGTGCCCTGCTGCACCATGCGGCCAATATCGGTCTGAATCTTCTGAAACTGGTCCTGAGTGAGCCGATTGTAGGCCGATTGCAGATCGGCAATGCTGCGTTTCAGGTCAGCTTCCTGCTGGCGCAGGGCGTCAATTCGAGTGCTCCAGTCTGATTTAAGCCCGGCTGAGTCAGCCGATCCTAGACTCAAACCGGCATCGGGGCTACCGTTGCCGCCAGCGCTGTCTGGCCCCAAACTCGATTTTGATAGCTCCTCTGCGGTCATAAACGGCTCCCATAGACCCTGATGTCAGGGTATCAGATGAGCGTCAGGTTCGCCCTTAGCAGTCAACTACTGTGCTTCTTTAGCCACATCTTTAGCCCCTGCACAGTGGGTTTCTAAGCAGGCTCGTAGTTCTTTGGGGCTAAACAGCACCGGCAAAAAGTGGATGCTGTTGACCTCGCGAAAGTAAAACAGCACCGGCACCGGCTGCCAAAAAATCTCCCAGTGCTGCCAGTCAGCGTAGGGAAAGTGGCGAATGACCGTATCGCCCCGGTAGACATCAAGGGCGCTGTCAGTAAACCGCAGCGTTAGGGTGAGGGTCTGCACCAGCAAAAACAGGCCGAACAGACCCACTACTCCTCCCAGCCAGAGCCTGGCCAGCGCCAGCGGGATAGCCAACCCAATTAAAGCCAGAGGAATACGATAACTGCGGGACAATTCGGTGTAGGTTGTTGCGGAGGTAGACGTCACGGCAAACAGAAGCGATGGAACTACTTGTAGTATAGAAGGCCCAGCGGCTAGAACCAGAGCGAACGACATCAAACCCTTGGGCGGCGGCGATCGCTAAAAGCTATTGACCACAGCGCTACCAGTGCCCTGAAACATCAGCCAGGACAGAAAAAAGTTGCTGATAAAAATAGCCAGCAGCGCCGTTACTACCGCAGTAGTAGTCGATTGTCCCACCCCTTTAGCACCACCGGTCGTGGTTAGGCCCCAGCTGGTGCCGATGACGGCGATCAAAATGCCGAAGAAAAACGCCTTGATCAGCGAACTGACCAGATCCCAAATGGATAGAAAATTCTTGGCGGAGTCTAAAAAGACGTTGACCGGAATATCGTACTGGTTGGTAGCAATCAGCAGCCCGCCGGTCATGCCGGTAATAAACGACAGGACGTTGAGCAGTGGCAGCATGAGAGCGCAGGCAATGACCCGGGGAATGACCAGGTAGTCAATCGGGTCAGTTTTGAGAATTTGCAGGGCATCAATTTGCTCAGTGACGCGCATGGTGCCAATTTCGGCCGCAAAGGCTGACCCTACCCGCCCGGCAATGATGACGGCCGTTAGCACCGGGCCTAGTTCGCGCGCCAGGGTGAGAGCGAGCACACCACCTACCGCTGTGCCGGCTCCAAAGCTGAGAAATTCTCGGGTCACCTGAATTGTAAATACCATGCCGACAAAGGCAGCGGTAATCAGGGCAATTAGCAGGGACTCTGGCCCCACGGCTGCCATCTGCTCTAGGGTATTGCGACGATGTATGGGGCGAGAGATCAGATGAATAACGACCTGGCCCGATAAAAAGGTCGCCGCTAGAGCCCGTTGGCCCCACTGCCTCAAATTTGAGCCATCTATCGCCTGAGTCAAAGCCTGCTCCCTTTATGTGTCTGTAACACGGTGTATCTGTAACACGTAGTTGAGTAACGCCGATTTGATGGTGGCTGATAGTCTAGGCCAGACCTGGCCCAGCGGGCGCACTCTGCAAATACGTCGTGGCAGCTGGGAGAAGGGAAGACGCGATCGCTCCCGATTTCCCCCCTCTTCTGCAGGTGTTGTACCCACAGGATATTGCTTGCAAGTCTATAGACAAAGCTCTAAGGGAACTCTACCCAGGATTTGAGGCTTTGACAACTGTCCTGTGCTCGGTTGGGGCTGACGCCTTAGCCCCCTTAAGGCCTAGTGGTCATTGTCCATAAGACTCAACTATCCTGAAGGTCGAAGTTTAATTCATCTGGTCTAGTCCATTTGTTTGAGTGCAGCTTATGAATGCAAAACCGCCGACGGTTCGAGGGGTTGGTGCGGGGTTAAGTCGCCTGCGCCCAGCCCTAGTAGGCCTGGTAGCCTTGGTTAGCCTTTGGGTATGGTGGCCTTTGGCTCCAGCGGCGGCACGGGAGCCGATTCAAACCGCTCAGACCATTCAGCCCTACTTAGACCGGGTGGCCGAGGCGGTGACCGAGTTTACCCTCGACAACGGTATGAAATTTATTGTGCTAGAGCGACACCAGGCTCCAGTGGTGTCGTTTATGATTCATGCCAACGTGGGCGCGGTGGATGAAGCCGACGGCAAAACTGGCGTGGCCCACTACCTTGAGCACCTGGCTTTTAAGGGCACCAGCCGCATCGGCACTAAAAACTTTGCCTCCGAACAGGCGATATTCACTCAGCTGGATGAGGTATTCGAAGACTTTTTAGCCGCTCAAGCCGCAGGCAACACCGCTCAAGCCACTGAACTGGAGGCAAAGCTGGTCGCTTTGCAGCAGGAGGCGGCCAGCTTTGTCGAGCAAAACCAGTATGGTCAGATTGTTCAGCAGGCCGGAGGAGTGGGCCTTAACGCCACCACCTCCGCCGATGAAACCCGCTATTTCTACAGCCTGCCCGCTAACAAGCTAGAGCTGTGGATGTCGCTGGAGTCGGAGCGATTTCTAGACCCGGTGTTTCGAGAATTTTACGAAGAAAAAGATGTAATTCTAGAAGAACGCCGCATGCGGGTTGACAATTCGCCGATTGGCACCATGATTGAGCGTTTTTTAGAAGAGGCCTTTGTCAGTCACCCCTACCGTCGTCCGGTAATTGGCTACCAAGACGATCTGTTTGTCGCCACCCGTGACGATGTTCAAACGTTTTACGACACCTACTATGGCCCTGCCAACCTGACCGTCGCCGTGGTAGGCGATGTTGACCCCGCTGAGGTACAGCGGCTCGCCGAGGTTTACTTTGGCCGCTATACGGCTCGAGCGGTGCCGCCTGAGCCCACGATCAACGAGCCGCCGCAGACTGCTCCCAAGGAGTTTTCGCTGGCGCTACCCTCTGAGCCCTGGTATTTGGAGGGATACCACCGCCCTAGCCTGAATCATCCTGACCACGTTATCTACGGCATGATTGAGAGCCTGCTGGTGGGGGGCCGCACCTCCAGACTTTATGAGACGGTGGTAGACGACGCCCAGGTTGCTCTGGATATCGGCAGTTTGAATGGGTTTCCGGGCGATCGCTACGACAATATCTTTCTGGTTTATGGCCTGACCGCTCCCGGCCATACCCCCGAGGAGATCGGGGCGCTGTTTGCCCAGGAGCTAGAGCGACTGAAACAAGAGCCCGTTAGCCCGGAGGAACTCGATCGCGTTAAGACGCAGGCCCGCGCCGGGCTGCTGCAAAGCCTGGACTCCAATAGCGGGATGGCCTCGCTGCTGGCCGAGTACCAGGCCAAGACCGGCGACTGGCGCAATATATTCAACAACCTCAAGACTATTGAGGCGGTTTCGACGACAGATATTCAGCGCGTGGCCCAGAGCCTGTTTCGGGTTGAGAACCGCACCGTGGGCAAGCTGGTGCAGGCCCCATCGGCGCAGTAGCGGCTAAAAGCATTAGGGAATCGCTATTTATAGTCAACCGCTCGTAATCAACCGCCCTGATCAATTGCCAAGTAGACGAGCCGCCAGAACAGGCAGGGCCAGGACATTCACATTTCAGACCTACGGTATTGGAACGCACAGTGATGAACGCGATCAGCTGGTTTATGGGTACCCGTCGCAGCCTACGGCGCAAATTGATGCCGCTGTTGGCCCTGCTCGGATTGTTGGGGGTGCTGCTGCTGGCCTGGCAGCCGTCGGCCAGCGCCCTCACGCCGCGCCACTACGATGAGCTCGAGTTTCCGCCCCTGCGCGATATTGAGATTCCGGCCTATGAGCGCTACGAGTTGCCCAACGGCATGGTGGTGTACCTGCTCGAAGACCACGAGTTGCCCCTGGTTAGCGGTAGCGCCACCTTTCGCACCGGGGGCCGGTTTGAGCCTGCCGATAAAGTCGGGCTAGCCAGCCTAACCGGCGAAGCTATGCGCCTGGGAGGTACCACCGACCTGGATGCCGATGCCCTGAATCAAGCCCTGGAGCAGCGGGCTGCCTCGATTGAAACCAGCATTGACACCAGCGAGGGCAGCGCCAGCTTTAGCGCCCTGAGTGAGGATACCGCCGACGTCTTTGCGCTATTTGCCGATGTAGTGCAGCGCCCTGCCTTTGCGCAGGACAAGATTGATTTGCTCAAAAGCCAGTACAGCGGCAGCATTGCCCGCCGCAACGACGATCCTGACAGCATTACCAGCCGGGAGTTTCGCAAGCTGGTATACGGGGCCGACAGCCCCTACGCCCGCACGATAGAGTACGCTACTCTGGCCGCCATCGATCGGCAGGATATTGAGCAGTTTTACCAGGCCTCGATTCGTCCAGAGCAGACCATTTTGGGCATTGTGGGCGACTTTGACAGCGCCCAAATGAAGCAGTGGATTGCCGACTACTTTGGCGATTGGCAGGGAACTGGCACCGCTTTGAATACGACGCTGCCAACCGTAGAGCAGGCCAGGGCCGGTGTCTTTAGGGTGGCGCAGCCCCAGCTGACCCAGAGCTACATTCAGCTGGGCCACCTGGGCGGACAGCTCAACTACCCCGACCACGCTGCTCTAGCGGTGATGAACGAGGTGCTCAACGGCTTTAGCGGACGGTTGTTTAATGAGGTGCGATCGCGCCAGGGGTTAGCCTACTCGGTCTACGCCTTTTGGGCACCGCGCTACGATTACCCAGGCTTGTTCATTGGCGGTGGTCAGACCCGGTCTGAGGCCACAGTACCCTTTATTCAGTCAACGATGGCGGAAATTAACCGCATTCGCACCACATCCATCAGTGATCAGGAGCTGGCGCAGGCACAGGATGCCGTACTGAACAGCTTTGTGTTCAACTTCCAAAGCCCTGATCAAACCCTGGCTCGGCTGATTCGCTACGAGTACTACGACTACCCCCAAGACTTTGTATTTCAGTTCCAGGATCAGGTGCGTGAGACAACTGTGGCTCAAATACAGGCAGCCGCCCAGGCTCACCTAAACCCAGAGCAGATGGTGATTTTGGTGGTTGGCAATCCGGCAGAGATTCAGCCCGGTCTCGATACCCTGGCCCCCAATACCGCCGTTACGCCTATCGACATCACCATTCCTCAGCCTGAGGCCTAGGCACGGGCTGTCTACTTTTGAAAGTTGCAGCTGGGACCACATCCTGCTCGCTCAACCCCCAAGTCAAAAGAGCCTCGGAGGCGGCTATGCCGATGCCCCAAGGATTTGCCCTTTTGGCCACTGGAGCTATGGGACTTGGATTTACCCTGAACATAGCCGTTTCCATAGACTTCGCTCAGGGAACGGCTGTGGTTGCTGCTGGGGGTGCGGGGCTGAGGGTACGGGCGGATTGCCATCCTAGGAGTTAACTTCAGCACTGGCTAGGGTCAGACTCGCTGGAGGAGGCTTCTGAGGCTTCTTCGGCGGTGGCGAACCAGTCGCCCGGCAGCATCTGGGTGGAGTCTTCGCCAGCTTCAGGGTCGTCTAGATTGTCGGTGGCGATGCTATCGATCCACACTCCGTAGGGAACCGCTTCTCTGTCGGCGGAGCCGCTAGCATCTGTGGTGCCCTCGTTGGGGAGATGCGATCGCACCATCGCCTCAACCCGAGTCAAATCGGCCAGCACCTCCTCGGCCCGCTGATAGCGATCGGTAAAGTCGTAGAACACCAGGCGAGCCACAATATCGCCAAACTCAGGGTTGAGGTTAGGGGCCTCGTGCCGCCAAATTAGCTCGCCGTTGACATCGCGGCGAATCGCATAGGCCGGAATGCCGGTTAGCGCCTCAACAGCGGTGATGCCTAAGGCATAGAGATCGCTGCCAAACTTGGGCAGCCCCGCCGACTGCTCGCTGGGCATATAGCCCTGGGTGCCCACACCGATGGTGGAGGTAGAGGTGAGATTTACTCCGGTGTCGGCCAGTTTGTTAGAAATGAGCTTTACGGCCCCAAAGTCGATCAGCACCAGCTGCCCGTCTGACTGTCGCCGAATAATGTTGGAGGGTTTGATGTCGCGGTGAATAACGCCCTGATTGTGGACGAAGGCAACCACCGGCAGCAGCCCCAGCAGCAGATCGAGCACGTAGGCCTGAGGCATGGGGCGGCGGGAGGCCAGCTCATCCTTGAGCAGGCGGCCCTCAACCATTTCTTCAACCAGATAAAACGAGCTTTGGGCCTCAAAATAGGCCAAGAGCCGAGGAATCTGGGAATGATGGCCCAGTTTTTCTAAAGTTTCGGCCTCTCCTTGAAAGAAGCGCCTGCCCAGGCGGTGTGCCCTGGGGTCATTGCTGATGATGCGCAGCTGCTTGACAACGCAAACCGGCGAACCGGGACGCTGGGTATCTTCGGCCACGTAGGTTTCGCCAAAGCCCCCCGACCCCAACAGCCGCACAATGCGGTAGCGGTTGGCCAGCAGCAGGCCAATCACCTCCGCCTCCCGCAGCTTCAGCAGATCTTGCAGGTCATCTTGCTGGCTGATGATTTCCTGCACGATGGGCGAGGTGACGTACTGCTCCAGGGTTTGGCGCAGCCGCTGCTTGCGCAACTGCTCGGTGATGATATCGGCCACGATGTAGGTGCTGCCCAGCACCATCAGCCCGGCGATCGGTGCCCCGGTCGGCAGCAGCACGCCAGCCCCGGCAAACGCGCCATAGCTGAGCCAAAACCAGCCGCCATTGGCGGCGGCGGTCCAACCCAAGCGGGCGATCGGGCGGTTGAACCGGCGTAGCAGCAGCACAAACCCGGTGCCCCCAACCAGCACCAGCAGCCCCCGCAGCCAGGGACTGGGAAGGCCTGAGCGCAGACTGTTGCCGCTGCGCAGATTAGCAATATCAGTCGCTAAAATTTCGACCCCGGCCATTGCTTCGGGGTGCAGCAGGGTTTCTGAAAAAGGAGCCTGGTGAAAGTCCTGCAAAAACTTGGCGGTGCCCCCGACCAGCACAATTTTATCTTTGAAGTAGCGGCCGTTGTTGAGGTATTCGGCCCAGGGGTCGGGGTCGAGGATGTACCAGAACGGCACGTGACTAAAGCTGCGCGTTGGCCCATAAAAGTTGATGAAGTCACCCCGGTAGGGAGGGTAGTTGACGCCAGCGGCATCGAGGCTGGCCTCGGCAAAGGAGCGGGTGTCATCGACATCGCTTTCCAGGCTGCTGACCGCGTCAATTTCGGCCAAACTGGCTTCTAAACCATTGAGATAGGTACGGCCGTGGCGGTGAATGCGCCCGTCGGGTTCGATGGGGAAGTTGATGTTGCCCGTGTGAACGGGGGTGTTGAGCAGTTTAGGCAGGGGCTGGGTCGGGCGAATTAAGGCTCCCTGGCGCAGCTGGGCATCGTCAACGGAGGTGGCCAACACGACGCGATCGCCGTAGCGGGTCAGCACATCGGCCAGGGCCTGATCATCGGCAGGGCCGTAGCTGCTGTCAGAAAACATCAGGATATCCAGGACTACCGCTTTAGCTCCGGCCTCTAGCAACCGCTCGATCGCGATCGCGTGGGCCTGGCGCTTCCACGGGCTGCCCGCAATTGGGGCAAAATAGCTGTACTGCTCAGGATCGGCGCGATAGTACTCCGCCTGCCCAAACGATTCATCATCCATCGCTAGAATGACAATGTCGTTAGGGGTGACCACCGGGCCGCGAATTTCAAAGAAGAGAGTTTGCAGGCGTCGCTCCAGCAGCTGCGTTGGCACCGAGTCGGTGGCCACATGGGCCGCCACAAAGCTCAGCCACAGACCAGCCAGCGAGAGCTTGACCCAGTCTCGCTTAATCTGCCGCTGCACCCAGCCCTTCAGCCGATAGGTGGTAGAGAGGGCAGCGGTTTTAGTTTTAGACGACGAGAGCATGGGCAGGGCGCAGCGGGGGCAACCCCTAGCTTAATCACCAAACTGCTGCGCTGGGGAATGAGTTTACGGAATCTTAGCTACAGGGCGCGATCGCCTGTGCTACTGCCCCTGACCGATCGCCGCCTGCACCCGCAGCGCCAAAACATGCAGCAGCCCCGGCGACAACTGAGGGTGAGGCGCAGTGTCGGCAATAATCAGCGTAGCCAGCAGAGCTATCAACAAACGGTTCCACTTGAAATCTCGGTAAACGCGAGTTGCCATGGTCATATCCAAATATCGAGGAGGGCAGGCAGCCCCGCCAGGTGGGCCACACAATTAGGGGCGAGTAGGTCTATAGCCCGGTCGATCGCGCGATCGTCAAAGGCTTTATAAAACTGAAGCACCAGGTCTTGAGGTTCTGTCGTCTGCATAAGCCACCGCTGTTGCCTGGGATGAACTGCCGAAGGCTATAAAATTAAACTAAACGGTTTGGTAAAATTAGTCAATGCGCCGCTAAAATGAAGGTATAGCGCTATACACTACTGCTTTAGTTCCTGGGGCATGCTCCAGAGTGAGCGATCGCCCCAGTCAGGTACCCAGTTGAGTAAAAGACAGCACCTCAGACTACTGTGGCGCTTCATAGTCGAGTGCTATACATGAATCAATCGGTTAGGAAGGTATCAACGCGTGGTTCAAAGTCCATCAGTGCTCAATGACAAAGCTGTGCAGATTTTGCAGGGAGCGATGCAAGAGTTTCTGCAAAATGGCTACGCAGGCACCAGCATGGACAAAGTGGCCGCTACGGCTGGGGTTTCTAAACCCACGGTCTACAACTATTTCAAAGATAAAGAGGGGCTGTTTCGATCGCTAATTCAGTACGTGGCCCAGTCGCGCTGCCAGCAGGTGATGGGCGACGGCAACCTGGAAGGCCGCCCCGAAGTCGTAATTCGACGACTGGTGACTAACGCCATTGAGAGCGAGCTGCACGACCTGGACTACCAAAACTTTGTGCGGCTGGTAGCGGGCGAATCGGGGCGGTTTCCGCAGCTGGCCCAGGCCTTTGTCGAATACCTGACCAAGCCAGCCGCCGACCAGCTCACCGCCTACCTGAAAAGCTGCCCAGAACTCGACCTGCCCGACCCGGAAGCCACAGCGCGGGTGATATTGGGGGCGACGGTCTTCTTCATCATGACCCAGTGCGTGATGCACGGCGAGCACATCATGCCGATGGAGCCGCAGCGTCTGGTGGATAGTTTGGTGGATCTGGTGATGCGATCGCAGGCGGCCTAGCCTCTGTTATTCATGAAGTCGCCTGGTTTAGAGGTTCTGCAAACCAGTCAGCGAGGGCGCTTGCTTAATTCGTAAATCGATCTGGTGGGCAGTGCCCACCCTACGGGACTTGGGGCGGCTCGATTTCTTCACCGTCGGGGCCTTCGAGCACGAATCCGGCATCGCGAATCATGGCGTAGTCGGCCTGAGCGGCCTGGCCGGGGGTGGTGAGGTAGTCGCCCACAAAAATTGAGTTGGCGGCGTACAGCCCCAGAGGTTGAAGCTGGCGCAGCTGAACTTCTCGCCCTCCGGCAATGCGAATTTCTTGAGCGGGCAGCAGCAGCCGATACAGGCACAAAATGCGCAGACACTGGCGCGGGTTGAGATCCTGCCTGCCTGCCAGAGGCGTGCCGGGAATGGGAATTAAAAAGTTCAGCGGTACGCTGGTCACCTGCAGCCGCCGCAGGGCCAGGGCCATATCGATGATATCGTCGTCGGCTTCACCCAGGCCAAAAATGCCGCCCGAGCAGGTGGTCATTCCGGCGGATTGTACGGCCTCGATCGTAGCGATGCGATCGTCAAAGGTGTGGGTGGTGCAGATCTCGCCGTAGTTGTTTTCGCCCGTGTTGAGGTTGTGGTTAACCCGGTCTACCCCCGCCGCTGCCAGCTGCTGAGTCTGAGCCTCATCGAGCAGACCCAGGCAGGCGCAGATTTTCATCGGGTAGCGAGCTTTGACCTGGCGCACGGCATCGAGCACCTCACCAAAGACGCGATCGGAGGGCGATCGCCCCGAGATCACCATACAAAACGTACCAGCCTTGAGGCTGTCGGCCCGTTCCGCCGCCGCCAGAATTTTCTCCTGGGCCATAAACGGGTATTTCTCAATCTCAGCGGTAGAAATCTTTGACTGCGAGCAGTAGTGGCAGTCTTCGGGGCAGAGCCCGCTCTGGGCATTGAGCAAAAAGTGCAGCCGCACCCGGTTGCCCCAGTAGTGCCGCCGCACCCGGTAGGCCGCCGCCAGCTGATCGAGCAGTTCGGTATCGGGGGCCGCCAGCACGGCCTGGGCCTGCGATCGGCTCAGTACTTCCCCCGCTAAAGCCTGATCTGCCAAAGCTTGCCAGTCGACACGGGAGGGAGCAATAGAAGTGGCAGTCATAGCGGTGAGATCGGTAGGTTCAAGGTGATCGAGGTTTCTATTGTCTCAGATTAGCTCCCTCTAAAGGGCTGATTCTAAAGGCTCGGTCAGTTCTCGCTGGCGCTCTCGCTGGATGAGAAGCAGGGGCGATCGCCCCAAACGGCTGGTCTTTGGTCATAAAAGAAACCGCCTGCCCAACTCAGTCAAGTTTGGCAGGCGGCTTGAGCGACTTGGAATAGCTGATACTGGCCTAATCTTCTAGCACCCGCACATCGACGGCGCTGGTGTTGAAGTTGTAGAGGTCGCCATCTAGCTCAATCTGGGTGCCCACTTTGACTTTGCTGTTGCCAAATACCGGCCCAGTACTGGTAATTTGAGCATCGTCCTCAAGGGTAATCAGCATATCGAGGGTGTAGTTCAGCTCTGGGCGCGGGTCGGGCAGCGCGACGACCGTGCCATCGGGCTGGGGCACCGCCGTACTGCGGGGCAGCAGGCGAGCATCTTTGACTTTGACCTGGCCGTAGGGCTGGTTGCGAATAATGATGTTGGTGGTTTCTGAGTTTTTGATGGTCTCAAATAAACGCTCAGGGTCAGAGGAGGTGAGCCCTCGCACCATCACGTCCACTTCGACCGGCTTGGTGGTCGCCCCTACCTGCGCCACCGACCCTGAGGTGCCGGGGTAGAGAAAAATGCCAAACAGCACCATCAAAATAATTAGCGCTGCCGCCACATCTAAAATGCTGACTTTGCCGAACAGGCGACCTTTAGCGTCAAGTAGGGTCATAGCTGAGGTGCCCTCAATGGAGGGAAAGGATAGGTATGTTGAGAACAGCGGAATGATCGATACCATTGAAGCACAGGCGGGCTCTTTTGCGGCCATCCGCCAGCGATCGCTTCAGGCGCGGCAGACCAGATCTAGGTGAACTTCCCGCTGGGCAACGGGGCCAAATTTATTATTGGCCACTGACTGTGGCGGCGGTAGGCCGGGCGGGGCAAGATGGAAATAGTCATGACCCTCAGCAGCACGTGAGGCGCTTCTATGCTCTCTCCTCTCACCTACTTAAAGAAACATTCTTTCCTGCGCCGTGGCCTGTATGGCCTGATGGCAACCCTGATGGCCATCACCATTGGGCTCGCCACGCCTACCCCTTCCCACGCTGGCCTGTTTGACCTGATCTTTCAGGGCATTCGCTATGTTCAGCTGGGCAATATGTCTGAGCAGGATGAAGTTAACCTGGGCACCCAGATTGACCGCCAGCTCAAGGCCCAGGGAGTGCGAATTTATAACCGCAACTCCAGCATTAATGCCTATATCAACGAAATTGGCCAGCGCCTGGCGGCGAACAGCGATCGCCCCAACCTGCCCTACACCTTTCAGGTGGTAGACGACGACAGCGTTAACGCCTTTGCCACCGCTGGCGGCTTTGTCTACGTGCAGACTGGGCTAATCAAGGAGGCCGCTAACGAGGCCGAACTGGCCGGGGTGATGGCCCACGAAATTGGCCATATTACCGGGCGGCACGCCATCAACCAAATGCGGCAGCAGGCCCTGGCCAGCGGTGTTGCCGGTGCCTTGGAGGTGCGGCAAGATGCCCTGGTCAATATAGGGGTACAGCTGGCCCTACAGCTGCCCAACAGCCGCGAAGCCGAGTACGACGCCGATCGCCGTGGGTTTAACAACCTGGGCCGGGCGGGTTATGACACTCGCGGGTTTATTAGCTTTATGCAAAAGCTGGAAGGGGGATCTTCAGCCGAATTTCTCAGCACCCACCCCAACCCCGGCAACCGAGTGAGCAATCTGCAAAGCATGAACAGCGCAGGCACCTACGCCAACAACGGTGTCGGTACCGATGCCAACGCCTACAAAAACCGCATCAGAGGTCTGTAGCGGCTTCAGCGCCCCTGCCGACGGCAGACCCTCAGCCCCCAAAAACCCAGGTCTGGATCGTGGTTGATTCCTTGAGCCAGACCTGGGTTTTGTTTTGCGATTGCCCCGTAAATAGCCGCACCGTCGCCCCCGGTTAGCACCACGGCCCCAGCGGGCCAGTCGGCTCGCCAGGCGGCAATAAAGTCGCAAATGCCCGCCAGCTGAGTATGTAGAATGCCGCTGGCGATCGCCCCGGCGGTATCGGTAGCCCAGCGCTGGGGCCACTGGCTGAGGTCCAGTTCGAGCGCTGGCAGTTGGTCGGTGTGGGCATGGAGGGCGCGAAACTGCGATCGCAGCCCCGGCAAAATTGCGCCCCCAATCAGGCGCTGATCTACGCCAGCGGTGAAGGTCAGCGCCGTGCCGCAGTCAATCACCAGCACCGGCCAGCCCCAAACGTCCCCTGCCCCCACCAGCGCCAGGGCGCGATCGACCCCTAGGGTGGGGTAGGTATTGTTTAGCGGCACTTCAGCCAGGATGACCTGATACAGCGCCGCATAGTCAGCCATCCAAATCACCGGAGCCCTGACCACCGAAGCCAGCCATAGCTCAGGAGAATCTGGCCAGACCGCGGCTCCCTTGAGTAAAGCAGGCGACAGGGTGATTGGAGGGTCGAGCTGCGACCAGGCGCTAGGGGCGAAGTGATGCCGCTGTAGCGTTTGCACCTGGGCCTCAGACAGGGGAGCTGTATGCCAGCTTCCCAACCAGCGTTCGCCCCTCAGGGCGGGTTCTGAACCATCGCCCCTTGGAGCCAGGCCCGAATCATCGCTTTCAAAAGCGCCCCAGTGCCAGCGACTATTGCCAATAATTAAAGCCAGCCACAGCACCTGGTTACCCGAACTCATTGCCAGATTTCAGGAACGCGAGCAGGGGATGATTACTTAAATTAGAATCTAATATTCTTGGGTTTTGCACGTTTTATAAACAAGAAACTTGGGTCGAGATGGGGCGATCGCGCCTTAGCCCTTTAAACAACTGAAGAGTGACCATCGTGGCCACTCTCCGTTAAGTCTTTTGCGGTGCATGTGCCAGACAAAATTAGGATTGCCGTGGCTGGAATAGGCTGCTTAACCGAGTTAAACACCTCTTGAATGAACAAAGAATTCAACAGAATGGGCGAACTCTCTAAACTACAGTTACTTTTCACAACCCGTTGTCTGACCGACAGTTAGGATAGGGAAGGTCAAGCATGACCACCTCTGGGAGGGTTGTTGTAAAGCGTTTTGGGGTTTGTTGCTAACGAGAGCACCAGCTAATCAGGGCGTTAAAACCGATTTGGGCTGGCGAGTTATTCAGTTGTTCTCTATGTATCTAAACTATCACAGCCAGAGAGCAGTGGGAAGGCCATTGACCTCTTGTTACCGGCTGTTACAGGGGTTAGCAATGTTAACAACATTTCTCGCAAAAAATAGTTAACTGGATCCCTCATGCCCACACACTAAGCCAAATTGAGCGGATCGACGTCAATGGTGAGGCTCACCGATGCCGGGCAGTACGGCTTCAGATCCTGTAGGTTCGGCAGAGGGTGCTCTAGCGGCCCTTTAACCAGCAGATGCCACCGATACCGACGCGCCACCCGCGGTATAGGAGCGGGGGCTGGACCTAGCATTTGGTAGGGGGAGTCGTTTAGGCACTGGGCCAGTTGCCGCGCCAGGATTTCAGCCGTTTCCTGCACTGCTTTGGGGTCAGTGCTGCTCAGCCGCAGCAGAATCATTTGCCCGGCGGGAGGGTACTGCAACATCTGCCGCTGCGCCCATTCTGCGGCGATAAACCCCTCGTAGGCGTGCCGGGTCACGGCTTCAATAACCGGGTGGTCGGGGGTGTAGGTCTGCAAAAAGACCTGGCCTGGTTGGGTACCTCGCCCCGCCCGGCCTGCCACCTGAATCAGCATTTGCAATGCGCGTTCGCTGGCCCAGTAGTCATTCATATATAAGAGACCATCGGCGGCGATAATGCCGACCAGGGTGACCTGGGGGAGATCAATGCCTTTGGTCAGCATTTGGGTACCCACCAGCAGGTCGGCCTCCCCGGCAGCAAAGCGGGTGAGCAGGGCGCGGTGAGACCCTTTGGTGCGTGTGGTGTCGCTGTCAAACCGAATGCAGCTCAGCTCGGGAAAAGTTTCGGCCAGGGCGTTGACCACCCGCTGGGTACCGCTACCAAAGTGCTTCAGGTAGGGCGAACTGCAGGCGGGGCAGTGCTTGGGGTGGCCCTGGCTAAAGCCGCAGTAGTGGCAGCGCAGGGTCATGGCGCTGTTGGCTCCAGGCTGATGGTACGACAGCGATACGTCGCAGTGGGGGCACATCATCACGTGGCCACAGCTGCGGCACGAGACAAAACTGCTGTGACCGCGCCGATGGATGAACAGCAACCCCTGGTTGCCCTCGGCTTTCATGGCGGTGAGGGCCGCTTGCAGCGATCGGCTGAGAATGCTGCGGTTGCCCTCCTGCAGCTCGTCGCGCATATCGACCACGTTGACCGTGGGCAGGGGCTGGGCCTGTACTCGCTCGGGTAGCGAGAGGTAGGTCCAGGGGAGGGAGTCGGGAGGGAGGGAGTGGGGGGATGGGGGGATGGGGAGTGGGGGAGCCAGATGCTCTGAGTTGGGGGAACTTGGAGGGGCTAGGGACGTTGAGGCGAGGGGAGAATCAGCTTGGTGAGAGGGGATGGTGGGCAGTGCCCACCCTACGCTGTCGTTGGCGATCGCGGTTGTTTGAGATGTATCGCCGAGGCCGCGGCACTGCACCCAGGTATCGAGGGAGGGGGTGGCGGAACCGAGCACCAGGGGGCAGTTTTCTAGTTCGGCGCGCCAGCGGGCTACGGTGCGGGCGTGGTAGCAGGGAGGTACGTCTTGTTTGTAGCTGCTGTCGTGCTCTTCGTCGAGAATGATCAGCCCCAGACTGGGCAGGGGCATAAAAATAGCGGAACGGGTGCCCACAATCACCAGCGGTTTGGGGGGGTTGAGGCTCTGCCGCCAGGTGTCGTAGCGTTCGCCATCGGCCAGGCCGCTGTGGTAGACCAAAACCTGCGCCCCAAAGCGGCGGCGAAAGCGATCGGTGAGCTGGGGGGTGAGGCCAATTTCGGGCACCAGCACCAGGGCCGATTGCCCAGCGGCCAGACGAGGGGCGATCGCCTGCAAATACACCTCCGTTTTGCCCGACCCGGTGACGCCGTGCAGCAAAAATTGCCCTCCCTGCCGACATTTATTAATGGGATCGAGGGCCTGAGCTTGAAGGGGGGTGAGCGGCTTGGGCTGGTCGGGCGCAAGCGCTGGCCCTACTTCAGCCCGCAGCTGCTCGCGGGGCTCGATCACCAGACAGCCTGCCTGGGCTAAGCGCTTGAGGGTGGGGCTGGTGGTTTGACACAGCTGCAGCGCATCGCTGAGCCACAGATCGCCGCCCTGACGACGCAGGGTAGCCACAATTTCTTGCTGCCGAGGGGTTAGATCGGGAGGTAGGGTGTCGCCGCACACCAGGGTTACGGCCTGGCGCTGTTTGGCCTGGGGCGGCTGGGGTGGGGCCAGGTACGATTCGGCCCAGCCCAGCTGAATTAGCTGCTGCATGGCCCGATAGCTGTGTCCGCGCCGCTGCAGGTAGGGCCAGGTGTAGTCGCCCGTGGGCGATCGCTGCAAATCATCTAATAGATCCTTCAGCCCTGACGCCAGGGGATTAGATAGGGGATTGGTGGGGCGATCGCGCCGTAACCGCAATCTTCGCTGCGACTTGGCCAGCAGCCCCGGCGGCAGCGCCGTCTTGAGCACCTGCATAAGCGGCACCTGGTAGTGGTGGGCCACCCGCTGTAGCAGCGCCCAGTAGGCGGGAGCAAAAAACCGCTGTTCGACCACGCCTTCTACGGGGCGAATTTGAGCGGGTACCAGGTTGGCAGGTGGGGTAGTGGAGAGAGAAAGCGCGATCGCTCCAATGCTCTGGTGGCGAAAGGGCACTGTTAGAATGTCGCCCACCTGCACCGAAAGGTGAAGAGGCACCGCATAGGTATACTCTGCGGGCTGACCGCCGTAGTCCACCAAGACATTAACCCACTGCGGTTGGGGGTTGCTCTCACCAAGACCCACGCTTGCTACACCATGTATGTCACCTCTGCCAGTGTAAGAGCCAGCGCAGGCGGTTGATGGTTTGACCGCTCGAAACCCACAGGTTTTCCACAGCATTTTTTCTGTGGAAAACTTTTCCACCCTGTGGAAAACCTAACCCGGCGGCCTAACAAAAAAAGAAGCAGAGAGTTTTGCCGTCGCCAACAGCAACCGGCTGGAACCGAAGGACGTAAGCGATTATTCCTAGACTGCGATCAAGGCCTAGGCAAAGTATCTGAGGATAGCAAAAATCCGTCAGAGTTTTCCTTGTATTTTTAGTCCGTTTTTTGATTTGACTGCTACACTACGCAAGTTGCCAAAGAAATGTTACATTGCCTTGGAATTCACGAAAATATCCGTATTGTGGACTCACAAAATAAGTCCAAGATCCAACTCCGGGATCAAGCGTTTTGTAAGAGGTTGCCGTCGGCAGAGCAACCCGAATATACATGCCCCAAATCTGCATGCTTCGACCTGTAGGTATACAGTTCTATTTACCCCATGACTACTACATATAACTCTGACAGAGACAGTTCTATTGCTTGGCCCGACGAATCTATAGATGGGTTCGACACCGACCTGAATCGGATGGCTGAAAAAGTCTCCGCTGCGGATAGCCAAATCGCCCCTGACCTCACCGCCTGGGACGAAGATCGGGAGGTGCTGGCTAAGTTTTCTCAGTCAGAGGCGATGTCAGAAATGGGGCTGTCGGGCTATAGCAAGACTCTGACTGATGATGCCGTCGGCGCTTTCTTTAAAGAGATGGCCCGCTATCCGCTGCTAAAACCCAGCGAAGAAATTGAGCTGGCCCGGCAGGTGCGGTTCCTGTCTAAGGTCGAAACAGCCAGCGAAAAACTTCAGAAAGAGTTGGGGCGTAAACCCAGTCGGCAAGAACTGGTGGAGAAATTAAAGATCAGCGAGGCTGAGTTTACCCAAAAGCTGCACGAGGGCAGAACGGCCAAGCGCAGAATGATTCGATCTAATCTGCGGCTCGTGGTCTCGATCGCCAAGCGTTATTTAAACCGTGGGGTCCCTTTTCTCGATCTGATCCAGGAGGGGGCGCTGGGTCTGAACCGGGCCACCGAAAAATTTGATCCCGATAAGGGCTACAAGTTTTCGACCTACGCCTACTGGTGGATTCGTCAGGGCATTACTCGCACGATCGCCAACGATGCCCGCACCATTCGTCTGCCGATCCACATTGTGGAAAAGCTGAACAAGCTCAAGAAAGCCCACCGCGATCTGCGCCGCGATTTGCAGCGCAACCCCAGCGAGCAAGAGCTGGCCGATGCCCTCGATGTAACGGTCGATCAGCTGAGAAGTTTGCAGCAGGTGCGCAGGCGATCGCTCTCGCTCAACCACCGCGTTGGCAAGGGCGAAGACACCGAGCTCATGGAGCTGCTCGAAGACAGCAGCACCCAAACGCCGGAGTCTAAAATCAGCGAAAACATGATGCGCCAGGAAATTACCAGCGTGCTGGGCGAGGTGCTGACCGAACGCGAAAAAGACATTATTACCCTGCGCTATGGCCTAGCGACCGGCGAAACCCACACCCTAGAAGAAGTGGGCGGCATTTTCAACCTGTCGCGAGAGCGGGTGCGCCAAATTCAAACCAAGGCTATGCGCAAGCTGCGGCGGCCCCAGGTAGCGGCCCGCCTCAAGGGCTGGCTCAAGTAGGGGCAAACGGTTGTTTGCCCTATGGATGCCATACACCTCACTAACATTCGCGCCTACGGCTACACGGGGGCACTGCCCGAAGAAAATGTGCTGGGCCAGTGGTTTCAGGCCGATATTACTCTGTATTTAGATCTGACGGCGGCGACCCAGAGCGATCGCCTCGCCGACACCCACGACTACCGCACCGTGATCAACAGCACCCAGCAGATCATTCGTGAGGCCAAATTTGCGCTAATTGAGCGACTGGCGGGGGCGATCGCAACCTCAGCCCTAGACTCCGACTCCCGTCTCCAGCGAGTTACCGTCAAAGTAACCAAGCTCACCCCACCCATTCCTGACTACACGGGCCAGGTCGCAGTCGAGATTAGCCGCGATAGAATTCAGTAGGGGCAAACGGTTGTTTGCCTTGAGTTCGCAGAATAATTTCATTCTGTTGGTAGCCAAGAATTTGGTGGGCAGTGCCCACCCTACGGTGGTTCATGACTTCTTCTGCAACCAATTTGCGTCAGCAGCTTAGGGCCGAGCTAGAGCGCATGCCCGACTGGCTGCGCCGCCCCATTGGCACCGCCAGCGAAATTTCGGCGGTGCAGCGCATCGTCAAAGAACGGCAGATTCACACCATTTGCGAAGAGGGCCGCTGCCCCAACCGGGGCGAATGCTACGCCAACCGCACCGCCACCTTTTTGCTGATGGGGTCGGTATGCACCCGCGCCTGCTCATTTTGCCAGGTCGAAAAAGGCCATGCGCCGATGACCCTCGACCCCCACGAACCCGAGAAAGTGGCTGAGTCGGTGCGGCTGCTGGGTCTGCGCTACGTGGTGCTGACCTCAGTAGCGCGGGACGATTTACCCGATCACGGGGCCAGCTGGTTCGTTCGAGTCATGGACAAAATCCGAGCCAGCAGCCCTGATACTGAAATAGAGCTGTTGACCCCCGACTTTTGGGGCGGGCCGACCCGCGATGCTGGACAGGCCGATCGCGTTCGAACCGTAGTGGCCGCTAAACCTGCCTGCTACAACCACAACCTTGAAACCGTGCGGCGGCTGCAAGACCCCGTACGACGGGGGGCTAAGTACGATCGCTCCCTCCGCGTGCTTTCTTTAGTAAAAAAATTTGACCCCAGCACTCCTACCAAGTCGGGGCTGATGGTGGGACACGGCGAAACCGAGGCCGAGCTGGTTGAAGCCATGCAAGATTTGCGGGCGGTGGGGTGCGATCGCCTCACCATTGGCCAGTACATGCGCCCCTCCCTCGATCACCGCCCGGTCGATCGCTACTGGACGCCGGCAGAATTTGAGCGGCTGGGCGACATTGCTCGCGAACTGGGTTTTGAGCACGTGCGCTCTGGCCCTCTGGTGCGCAGCTCGTACCACGCCGGGGAGGCACCGTGAGCCAGCCCTGGCGGCTGATTCCGCCATTAGCAGCGCCCGGAGCGGTGCAGATGGCGATTGATACCTGGCTGCTCGACCAGCATCAGCACCACGGTCATCCGCCCACCCTGCGGTTCTACACCTGGAGCCCGGCGGCGATTTCGCTGGGTGTCAGCCAGCGGCGGCATATTCCTGACCACTGGCGCAACCTGAGCTGGCAGGGGCAGCCTGTGGATCTGGTGCAGCGACCAACCGGCGGGCGAGGGGTGCTGCACCAGGGCGATCTGACCTATGCCGTGATCACCTCGAATGTTGAGGGTAGCCGCAGTCAGGTCTATCGCTTCCTCTGTCAATTTTTGATTGCGGGTTGGGCCAAGCTGGGCATATCGCTAGAGTTTGGTCAACCCGATCGCGACTACAGTCGTTCATCCAACTGCTTTGCCCTGGCTACCAGCGCCGATCTAGTCGATTCTCAAGGTCACAAAGTCATTGGCAGCGCCCAGCTGCGGCGCGGTGCCTACCTGTTACAGCATGGATCTATAAGTCTCGCTCCCGACCCAGAGCTGTGGCAGCAGGTGTTTCTAACGCCGGGGCCGCTGCCCAACCAGGCTCAGCTAGCCATGCAGCATGGGCTAACCCTAGCTCAGGCGATCGCATCGTTCACCCAGACCGCCGCAGACTGTTTTAATGCTCAGCTCATGGCCCAACCGCTCAGCGATCGCGAGTGGATCGACATCTATGCCCTAGCCCAAAAAAATGGCCCGGAGTGCCAGTGCTCCGGGCCATCTGCCGTATCGTCTCGACGCTAGCTCATGGCTGCTGAGCCGCGATCGTATCCAGCGAAATCGTGGGGCATCTTGCCCTGAATATGGCTTTCGTAGTGGGCCGCGTCTTCTACAGGAATACCGACTTCAGCGGCTAGTCGCACCATCATGCCCTGTTCGCGCCGACGGCTGCGCTGATGCCGACGGATAAAGAGGTTTCTGGCCAAATCAGGAATATTAGTCGTCATGGGCGTACTGCTAACGACAGTTTCGGTAATGACTACGGTTTCGGTAACAACCGCTGGGGTAGCCAGGCTAGCTGCAACAGCAGGGATTTCGATCGGAGCGGCGGGGGCGACAGGCGCAGCCACACCGGTACGATAGGGCACCCCGCGCCAGGTCAGGTCAGCAGCAGGCTGGGCAGGAATTTCGGCCAGGGCCTTAAATACCACGGTCGCACCGCGATAGGTTCCTGTATCAATGGTTTTGCCCAGTTTAGGAGCGGGGTTAGGCGTAGCGTCGTAGCTGATACCGCGATAGGTGAGTTTCATAATGTCGCCTCCTAGAAGCGATGCGTAGTGAGGCGCGTTCCTTCGGGAGTGTCCCTACTTCCGTCTCCTTGCCAGAGTGCTGAGGGGCATGCACTTAATCAACAGGCAGCGAGATGAACGATTAACTTTACATCTGTATAATACGCTACGGTTTAGCGAGAACCTCAGCTTTTGACAATTCTACACAGAGGGCAAAACCCAGCAATGACTTCATGAAAGTTGTTCATGTCAGCCATGACAGAAAGTTTTTGTATTTTTTGCTACAGAATCTTATCTTATTGTTGTGGACGAAAAGCACCTATAACGCAACAGGAGATCTATTATGAATACTAGCTATTGGCCGATTCACGGTTTCAGCCCCAGGCACAGGCTGGCTACGCAACTCAAAGCCGCTTGGGAGACTTTGCTGACCCATCTGGACGCTACGACAGAACCTAAGGTCTGGAAATCTGCCGATGCCGCAGGCCAAACGCTGTGGAATGCCTACGATCCGATTACTCAAATGGCGATTGACCACGCCTCGGCCGACGAACTGCGCACCTGGCTGGAAGAGCTGCACTATCGCAACTAGCTGCACATTTATTTAATAGGCAAGCGCCAGACCTCTAACTATAGTCATAGCAACGTTGCGCTCCCCCCCAAAGGACTGCTGCAACCCGGCCAACTTGGCCAGCCGCTTCGCTCAGCCGTTTCTAGGGGCTTGCTATGACTTCGGTACTGATTCAGGGTGGTCGCATTGTCACCGCCGTAGACGATTACGTGGGCGACATTCTGGTGCAGGATGGCCGCATAGAGGCCATTGGCCGCCAGCTTTCGGTAGAGAATGCCGATCGCCATGATGCCACCGGGCTGCTCGTATTGCCCGGTGGCATTGATGCCCACGTACACATGGAAACCCCCATGGGCAATGATGTCTACACCTGCGACACGTTTGAAACGGGCACGCGGTCAGCAGCCTTTGGCGGCACCACCACGATCATTGACTTTGCTCAGCAATTCCACAACGACAGCCCCAAGGCCGCGCTGGATAGGCGCTTGGCGGCGGCAGAACCGCAGTGCTGCGTTGACTACGCCTTCCATGTTATTCTTACCGACGTCAATCCTGGCTCTCTGGCAGAGCTACCAGATCTGATCAACAACGACGGGGTTTCTAGCTTCAAGCTCTACATGGCTTACCCCGGCGTGCTGATGGTCGATGACGCGGCTATTTTTAAGACAATGCGGCGCACGGGCGATCATGGCGGCATGGTTAACCTGCACGCCGAGAACGGAGTCGTAATTCAGGCGCTGATTGAAGAAGCGCTGGAGCAGGGCAATACCTCGCCCAAGTACCACCAGCTCACCCGGCCCCGGCTGATGGAAGGGGAAGCGGCCCACCGGGTGATTCGGATTGCAGAGCTAGCGGAGGTGCCGGTGTACATTGTGCACCTGTCGGCCAAAGAAGCCCTGGAGGCGGTGGTAGAAGCGCGCGATCGCGGCATCCATGCCTTTGCCGAAACCTGCCCCCACTACCTATTTTTGGACGAGTCGGAGTACGACGCCCCTGGCTTTGAAGCCGCCAAGGCGGTGATGACGCCGCCTCTGCGCGACCACGACTGCCAGCACGCCCTCTGGCGCGGCCTGCGGTTCGACGATTTGCAGCTGGTGGCTACCGACCACTGCCCCTTCTGCATGAACGAGAATCCGCTGGGAATTTTGAAGTCAAAGCAGTTTGGGCGGGATAACTTCAACCGCATCCCCAATGGTGCGCCGGGGGTAGAGCTGCGCCTCACCCTGCTCTACGATGGCGGGGTGAGAGCGGGGCGCATCAACCTCAACCGCTTTGTGCAGCTGACCGCTACGGCCCCGGCCAAAATGTTTGGCCTGTTTCCGCGCAAGGGCACGACCGCCGTCGGCAGCGACGCCGACCTGGTGCTGTTTGACCCCAACGAAACTCACACCCTCAGCGCCAGCACCCACCACTCGCTGGTGGATTACTCGCTGTTTGAGGGGCGCGAGGTAACGGGCCGGGTAAAGAAGGTGTTTTTGCGCGGCCAATGTATTGTAGATGGGAATGAGTGGCTGGGCGAAGCTGGCATGGGCGAATACCTGCCGCGAAGGGCATCGGGGCGGGTACTGTAGCAGCTTGGCGATCGGGTTTTCTCCCTTCGAGAGACACTTCGTGAACGACTGCGCTCCGGCTTCGACTCCGCAGGCTGAGCGGAGTCGAAGCCGGAGCGCAGTCGAAACCGAAACCCACACTTAACCCTTTGGCCACTCACCACCTGGCCACTCTTCCTGAGCTTCGTCTTTGGTGTTGGTGCGGCGATCGGGGGTTTGGCGCTCAAAGGTCATGTGAATATTGCGGCTCTGCTCCCCGTCAGCAGCTACCGCCATGATCGGATACTCAATCGTGCCATCCTGGAAGGATGTCTGGAAGCGGAAGGTACCATCTTCACTCAGCTGAATTGGCGTACCCCCAATCGTCACCGTGGCATCAGGTTCCGTCGCGCCGTAGACGATTAGCTCAGCATCGGCCACCAGCCAAAACTTGCGGGGTCGGATCGGCGGAGCCGAGGCCGAGAAACCAGCCCCAGACATAGTGAGCCCCGCCACACCCGACATCGTTAACCCAGAAATACCTGACATGCTGAGGCCAGGGAACTCGGCCATCGGCCCAGGGAAGCCCGATAGGGTAAAGCCCGACACCCCAGACATGGTCGGCCCTGGCAGCATCGCCGCTGCCCCCAGACCCGCCCCAGAGGCAAAAGTATAGGAGCTGATGGGCGGTACCATTGACCCAGCCACATGCTGCATAGAGCCAAACAGAGAACCGTCGATTCGCAGGGCTTCGCCAGGGTGGGCCAGGGCGTAGAGCTGCTCATGCAGCCCGGCCTCTGCACCGGGCCATCGCGGATCGATCAGGGTCATGATCGTCTTGCCGCGCAGGTTTTCTTCCCAGGTAACGGTGAGGAAGTGCTCTTCTGTCCAGTCGGAGGGGTAGACGGGGGGAATGCGAACGGTGTTTGAACGGGCCAACACCAGCCAGCGGCCATCGCCCGTCAGGTAGCCGATTTCGACCTGGTAGTCGCGATCGCTGACCGGAATCTGCATATACCATTCCCGCGCCATCTCGTCGCAGCCAAACTGCTGCATGCTGTGGGGGGCCTGGTGGTCGAGGTTAATGCCGGTGACATCGTACAGGCGCAGGGCCAGGTGTTCGCCCCCCTGGTAGCGCAGGTCTTCTTTGTGGGTGTGGGGCGTATCCCAGTAGGCGTAGGCCCACTGCGGGTCGCGGGGCATGAGTACAATGCGGCTCTCGCCGTAGCCATCGGGCAGCGGCGGCAGACCGTCATCAATGGTCGAGAGATCGAGATCGCCTTCGGCAGGGCGACCCACCACGTTAAACTTGCTGGCTTCGATCGCCGACTGGTCTTCGGTACTGGCCAAAGACGCTGCCGCCCCCGCCGCCAGCCCAGCCATCCCCATCACAACCGGGTTCACCTCTGGCTGAGGCGCAGGTGGTTCTGCCACAGGGTCGGCGGACGGTGGCACCTCTTCTACCGTAACAATCTCCGGCTCTGGGGCAAGCAATACGGGTTCCGGCACCGTAGGCTCGGGCACCGTGGGTTCCGGCGCAGGCGGTTCGGGCACCACCGGTGCCGGGATTACAGGGTCGGGCGCAGGGGGTTCAGGCACGACGGGGTCGGGCGCAGGGGGTTCAGGCGCGGGGGGTGCGGGCATAGCGGCGGCCACTGGCTCATCGATCAGCAGCGGCGGCACAGCAGGGGTCGCCGCCACAGTTGGCTCAACAGCGGGGGGAACGGGATGTTCGGCGGTGGGAGGGGGGTCGATCGGTCCGGCACCGGGGGGAGGAATAACAGCTGTCTCAGCATCAGGAGACATACCGCCTCTGCTGCGACCGAGTAACCAGGCCAACCCGCCCAGGGCGGCCAGGGGCAGCAGCAGCCACCACCAGGCAAACCCGCCGTCGTTGTCGGCTACCGCCGGATCGGTTGCGGTCGGGGCTGGAGCCGCCGCCTCTGGGTCGGCATCGGCGGTCGCCACCGCTGGCGTTTCTTCTGCTACAGGGTCTTCTGGGGCTACTACGCCCTCAGTAACCTCCCCAACTTCGGCCACCTGAGCCGCCGTAAACGCAGCTAGACCGGCTGGGGAAGTCGCGTAGCCCAAAAAGGCCGCTACCGCAGGGCTAGGCTCACCGCGATAGACAAAATAGCGAGGCTGAGAGTAGGGGTAGCGCGGGTCGTCGGGCAGGGTCTGGTGCATGGGCACGATGGCGACCGCTGGCTGATCGATGACATGGGGCGCGATCGCATAGCTAATGCCGTCATTACTCAACGCCTGAATCACATCGGCGGTGTCGTCTTCGGCAACCGTTTCGGTAGTGGGTCCGGCCTCAAAGGGAGCACCGCGAAAGACTTCGTACTGGCTGAGCGATCGGCGGGTGTCGCTGTCTTCGGGGCGATCGACAAACCGAATCGGGCCGGGCTCACCGCCAACCTCTGACCAGTCAGTAATTTCGCCGCGAAACATACCGGCAAACTGCTCAAAGGTGAGATTGCCGTCGAAGGGGTTGTCGGGGCCAATGATAACCGCGATTTTGGCCCGTTCCAGGGCCACGGTATTCAAGTCCTGTGCCTGCTCTTCATCCGTAAGCGGACGCCCGATCGCCGCCAGGTCAACATCGCCGTCGATGAGGGCCGCGATCGCCTCATCGCTGTTGGTCACCTCTACCCCGACCTCAGTACCCGCGTAGGCCGCCTCAAATTCCTGCTTGAGCGCCTCGGCCGCAAAACCCAGGTTAGGGGAACTCTGGATTGACAGGGTAGTCCCTGAAGGCACAGTCTCAGGTAGCGAAAACTCTGGAGCCTGGGTAACCTGAGCCAGGGCAAAATCTCTCAGGGCAGGATGGGCTGCCGGACTAAGGGCAAACAGTAGAGCAACGAAAAGCTTGACTGAATACTGCATCGTCGTGACGGGGGAGGCAAAGAACTGAAGGCTAGGCAAATATACCAAGTCCACAGGCAAAACAGGAGTATGCTAACTCGCAAAACCCGTTGATTACCCCAGATTGGTGCGTACCCAAGAATTACGCTCAACTATTGCAGGATTCGCTAGGGGAGTCAACAAAAAAACCCTACAGGCAGCTAGGAGCCATTCTGCTCCTAAATGGCCAAATTTTTCTGCAAAAACAGGCCATTCTGCCGCTTTAAAACCGACTTGGGGCTCTCAGCCATTTCGTCGTTTGTTTAAAAGACACAGGTGAGTCATCGTTGCCACCTATGCCAGAGCACAGCCTCCCCAACCTTAGAAATTAGCCCGATCAAGGTTTGCCCGACCGACCTGCACAGGCAGACTTCAATTCGCACCCTCGATCTGCGCCATTGATCCGATGGCAGAGTTTCTCAACCGCAGCGAAAGACGGGCTAATCGCTCTGTGCGCAAGGCTTTTCATCCCAGGGGCTTCTACCCCTCGATAGACCAACCCGGCAGGTCCGCCCCTCCCCTACTTCAGCCAGCGGGTTATCATGGGAGAACCATTGACATTTCTTAACAAATCCGAGAGCGCTTAGATCAAAGACCGACTACCTAAAGACCAAACAGCAAGACCAAATACTTAGCAAGACTGATTTATTCATGACGGCTTCCTCCTCCTCAACCAGCGGCATCAAAGGCTTTGTGGAGAATCGCATTCTCCTGGGCCAGCCCCTGACGTCAGAACTGGCCGCCATTTTGCTGGTGTACTTTGTGCAGGGCATTTTGGGCCTGGCCCGGCTGGCCGTGAGCTTTTTTCTTAAGGATGATCTGGGGCTAACCCCGACAGAGGTAGCTGCCCTCAGCGGTATTGCCACGCTGCCCTGGACTATCAAGCCCGTATTTGGCCTCCTGTCGGATGGGCTGCCCGTGTTTGGCTATCGACGGCGACCCTACCTGATTTTGTCAGGGATCTTAGGGGCCGGGGCGTGGCTGGCGCTGGCTACGGTGGTGCAGTCGGGCTGGGCTGCGATCGCGGCCATCACCCTCAGCTCTCTGTCGGTCGCCGTCAGCGATGTCATCGTCGACTCTTTAGTCGTAGAACGCGCCCGCGGCGAATCGCTCGGCAACGCTGGCACCCTGCAATCGCTGGCCTGGGGCACCTCAGCGGTGGGGGGCGTGCTTACCGCCTACCTGGGCGGGGCGCTGCTTCAGCACATCAGCACTCGCGCCGTGTTTGGCATTACGGCTACCTTTCCGCTGGTTGTCTCCCTCGTTGCGGTGCTTATCACCGAAGACCCAGTCGATTCGCCCAGCTGGACGGTGGTGGGCAACCAGGTTAAGCAGCTGTGGCAGGCCATTCGGCAGCGAGCGATTTGGATGCCCGCCCTGTTTCTATTTCTGTGGCAGGCTACCCCCACCGCCGATGCCGCCTTCTTTTTCTTTACCACTAATGACCTGGGCTTTCAGCCTGAGTTTTTGGGCCGGGTGCGGCTGGTGACCAGTCTGGCGTCCCTGCTGGGCATCTGGGTGTTTCAACGGTTTCTGCGCACGGTGCCCTTTCGCACCATTTTTGCCTGGTCAACGGTGCTCTCTAGCCTGCTGGGCATGAGCATGCTGCTGCTGGTTACCCACGTCAACCGCACCCTGGGCATTGGCGATGAGTGGTTTAGCCTGGGCGACAGCCTGGTGCTCACCGTCATGGGCGAAATCGCCTTTATGCCGGTGCTGGTGCTATCGGCCCGCCTGTGCCCCCCCGGCGTCGAGGCCACCCTGTTTGCCCTGCTAATGTCGGTGGTGAATTTAGCCGGGCTGCTCTCCCACGAGCTGGGGGCGGTGCTCACCCACTGGCTCAGCGTCACCGAAACCAACTTTGACCACCTGTGGGAGCTGGTGTTAATCACCAACCTCACCACCCTGCTGCCCCTGCCGCTGCTGTTTCTGCTGCCCTCGTCATCGTCGCAGAGCGTTGGCGACAGTCACGCCGAAGAGCTGCCTCCGGCTGAAACCTCTGTGGTTTCAACCACTCTTTTTGCCGCTGTCTCAGCTGAGCACCCCGTTGCCGTGGGTGACCCCGATTAACTCAGGGCCAGCGATCGCGCCTGAAACAGGCAGGCCGACGGATGGCACCACCGCCTGGGGCTATGCACCCTGTCTTTAGTGATCCTTCTCTTATCTTTACCAATCGAGATGCCTACCTACCCCATCATCAACTCTCCTACCATGACCGCCGCTGAGGCCGGATCTGACGCCGCCTTTTCCGTCGAAGACTGGAGCAGCGGCTATCGCTCTCAACCCAACGAGTACAGCTACTGGGTCACCGACATTGAGGGCCAGATTCCGGCAGATCTCGAGGGCACTTTGTTTCGCAACGGCCCCGGCCTGCTCGATGTCCACGGCTACTCCGTCAAGCATCCCTTCGATGGGGACGGTATGATCAGCAGCCTTGCCATTCGGGATGGGAAAGCTTTTTTTCGCAACCGCTTTGTGCGCACCGAGGGCTATGTAGCCGAGCAGCAGGCTGATAAGCCCCTGTATCGCGGCGTGTTTGGCACCCAAAAGCCCGGCGGCCCCTTGGCCAACGCCTTTGACCTCAACCTCAAAAACATCGCCAACACCCACATCGTCTACTGGGCCGACAAGCTGCTGGCCCTGTGGGAAGCGGCTGAACCCCACCGTTTGGACCCCGCTACCCTAGAAACCCTGGGGCTAGACTACCTGAACGGGCTGATTGCCCCCGGCGGCTCCTTTACCGCCCATCCCAAAATCGATCCTGGCCACCACGGCGACCAGCGACTGGTAGGCTTTTCACTTAAAACTGGGCTGTCTAGCAAGATTACGCTCTACGAAATCGACGCCGAGGGCAATGCCCTTAGCCAGCACAGCCACTCAATTCCTGGCTTTGCCTTCATTCACGACTTTGCCCTCACCCCCAACTACGCCATCTTTTTCCAAAACCCCGTCAGTTTTGGCCCAATTCCCTTTTTGCTGGGGTTTAAGGGCGCGGCAGAATGCATTAGCTTTAACCCCAAAGAGCCGACCAAAATTTTGATTGTTCCCCGCAATGGCGACCCCATGCAGGTGATCGAAACGGACCCCTGCTTTGTGTTTCACCACGCCAACGCCTTTGAACAAGAGGGTCAGATCGTCATCGACTCTGTTTGTTACGGCAGTTTCCCGTCCCTGGACGGCAGCAGCGATTTCCGCGACGTCGACTTTGACAGCGTACCTGCGGGAGAACTGTGGCGCTTTAGCCTTGATGTAGAGGCGGGCACAGCTGCGGTCAGCAAACAGGTGACACGCTGTGTGGAGTTTCCCACGCTGCACCCCGACTACCTGGGGCGGCCCTACCGCTATCTATTTATCGGCACCGCCCACGCGCCCGAGGGCAACGCCCCGCTGCAGGCCCTGCTCAAGCTCGACACCCACACAGGCGAAACCCAGGTGTGGAGCGCTGCCCCACGCGGGTTTATGGGTGAGCCCTTATTTGTACCCCGCCCCCAGGGCCAGGGTGAAGACGACGGCTGGGTGCTGGTGCTGATGTATAACGCTGAGCGCCAGTGCTCTGACCTGGTCATTTTAGAGGGCAAGGATATCACCGCTGGCCCCGTGGCTCGCTTAAAGCTGCCCCACCATGTGCCCTACGGCCTGCACGGCAGTTTTGTGAGCCAGTACTTTGGGCCAGAGGCGGGCTCCCAGGAAGCTCAAGGTTAGAATTAATCTAACTAGAACTATACGGGCTGGTGCCTATGCCCTCTGCTTCATCCGTTCAGGCGGCTCAGGAGCCATTTATTCCGGTTATGCGGGAGCTGGCCCGCACGTACCAGGCGTTTTCGGCCTCTTCTGACGCCCATGTGCGGCAGTTTAACCTCACCCCCGCCCAGTTTGATGTGATCGCCACCCTGGGCAATACCCAGGGCATGACCATGGGCGACATTGGCGAAAAAACCCTGATTACCAAGGGCACGCTAACCGGGGTAGTCGATCGCCTGGTGCAGAAGCAGCTGGTGCAGCGCGAAACCCCCGCCGACAACCGTCGCAGCGTTGTGGTGCAGCTGACAACCGCCGGGCAAGCGGTGTTTGAGCAGGTGTTTCCTGCCCATATCGCCCATGTCAAGGAACGTTTTGAGCAACTAACTCCGGCAGAACTGGAAACCCTGCGGGATCTGCTGGCCCGTCTGCGCCAGGCCTTTTAAGGGCAGCTGGTGTCGGCCAATGTATTCAGCTGTTGGCCAGCGCAGGTGGCGATCGCGCCTGATCGCCACCTGCGCCTGTCGATATCCACCCGGCAGCATCAGGCTCTACCTATTGACAACGTTTTGCTCTCGCTCTAGGGGGATGGGAATAGGCAAAAAGCCGGAGAGGATGGACGATGACCACTCCTTTGTTTTTTGCCATGACGCTCACCGGACGCCACATCTCGTACTGGATTGACTCAACGCTGCCCTCTAGCTACCCAACCCTGAGTCAGGACGTCAGCGTGGATGTGGCGATCGTGGGGGCCGGGCTGGCGGGGGTGACCACCGCCAAGCTGCTGAAGCAGGCCGGCAAAACTGTGGCGCTAATCGAAGCCGACCGCATTGGCGCTGGCGTTTCGGGCCATACCACCGCTAAGGTCGCTGCTCTGCAACAGTTGATCTATGCCGATCTAATCAAACAGCACGGCCACGAGAAGGCGCGGCTGTTTGGCGAATCTAACCGGGCCGCGATCGCTCGCCTGGCCGACCTGGTTGCCGCCGAAAACATCGACTGCGACTTTGAGCGCAAGACTAACTACACCTTTGCCACCGATGCCGACGGGTTGACCAAGGTCAAAGACGAGGTCGAAGCCGCCCAGAGTCTGGGTCTGCCCGCCAGCTTTGTCCAGAGCGTTGACCTGCCCTTTGCGGTCACTGGGGCAATTATGATGCCTGATGAGGCCCAGTTTCACCCGCGCAAGTTTACGCTGGCGATCGCGGCTACCCTACCCGGCGACGGCAGCTACGTCTTTGAGCAAACCCGCGTCAAAACAGTCGAAGGCGATGGCCCCTGCCGCGTCATCACCCACAACGGCCCCACCGTTACCGCCCAGGATGTGGTGATTGCCACCAACCTGCCGATTTTGGATATTGGCCTGTACTTTGCCAAAACTTACCCGAAACGGTCTTACATTGTCGGCGGGCATGTTGACCCAGCTCAGGCCCCCAAAGACATGTACATTGGCGTCGGCGAAAACTACCGCTCGATTCGCTCTACCCCTACCGACGATGGCGGCACCGTGCTGATGGTGGGGGGCGAAGGCCACAAAGTCGGCAGCGAAGACCAGGCCACCGATGAGCGTTTTGAGCGCCTGGAGAGCTATCTGCGCAGTACCTTTGGGGTCGAGCCTGAGTACCGCTGGTCGACCCAGGACTACATTTCCTTTGACAAGCTGCCCTACATCGGCCAGCTTACCCCGGCCCACCAGCACACCTTTGTTGCCACCGGCTTCAGCCTCTGGGGCATGGCTAAGTCTATTCTCTCGGCGATGGTGCTGTCAGACCGCATTCTCGGCATTCAAAACCCCTGGGCCGATCTGTACGAGGCCACTCGCCCTACACCTTTTGTGACATCTACCTCCATTCAGCAAAACCTGGAAGTGGGCGCTCACTGGGTGGGCGATCGCCTCAAGGGCCTGTTTGACTCCGCCGATAGCGTTGAGCCAGGGGTTGGCAAACTTGTCACCCACAAGGGCAGCAAAATTGCCGCCTACCGCGACGACAGCGGCCAGCTGCACACCGTCTCAGCCGTGTGCCCTCACCTGGGCTGCATCGTCGCCTGGAACCAGGCCGAAAAGAGCTGGGATTGCCCCTGCCACGGCTCCCGCTTTAGCTGCGAGGGACACATTCTCCACGGCCCTGCCGTCAAGCCGCTGGAGCCGAAGGTTTGCGATTGAGGTGTGCGATTAATTGGCCCGTGCGACAATAGCGGCGTCTTTTAGCTCAACTTTTCCCATGAGTGGCGACACCATCTTTGGCAAAATCATTCGCAAAGAGATTCCGGCCAATATCGTCTACGAGGATGATCTCTGCCTGGCCTTTACCGATATTACGCCCCAGGCTCCAACCCACGTCCTGGTCATTCCCAAGCAGCCAATTCCCAAACTTTCAGACGCAACTGCGGATGATAAAGAACTGTTAGGGCATTTGTTACTAACCGTTAAGGAAATTGCTGACCAATTGGGGCTAACCGAAGACGGCTATCGAGTGGTGATCAATACTGGAGATAACGGCGGGCAAACGGTTTACCATTTGCACCTGCACCTGCTGGGTGGCCGAGGCCTGGGGTGGCCACCGGGCTAGCCAATTTACTTTTGTACAACGAAATAAACTTTCCTTTCTCACGGTTTGTTGTGGAAAAGAGAAACTTTACACTGCATATGGATGGGTAGAATCAACTTTGGGTCGAAAACCGAAGCTTTGCCTGCGGTAAACCTTCGTATCTGGACTCGGAAGGATTTCTAACCATTCATATCCATTTTTCGTTGTTATTCATTGGCACTCTTACCATGACTACTTCTCTTCGCGCCCGCGACAATGCGGGAGCTTGGGAGCGGTTTTGTCAGTGGGTGACCAGCACCGAAAACCGCCTTTATGTGGGCTGGTTTGGTGTTCTGATGATCCCCACCCTGCTGACCGCCACCATTTGCTTCATCATCGCGTTCATCGCCGCCCCTGCGGTTGATATTGACGGCATCCGTGAGCCCGTAGCTGGCTCGCTGATGTACGGCAACAACATCATCTCTGGTGCGGTTGTGCCCTCGTCGAATGCGATCGGTCTGCACTTCTACCCCATCTGGGAAGCCGCTTCCCTGGATGAGTGGCTGTACAACGGCGGCCCCTACCAGCTGATCGTGTTCCACTTCCTGATTGGCATTTTTGCCTACATGGGTCGTCAGTGGGAGCTGAGCTACCGCCTGGGCATGCGCCCCTGGATCTGCGTCGCCTACAGCGCTCCGCTATCTGCTGCTACTGCCGTATTCCTGATCTACCCCCTGGGCCAAGGTTCGTTCTCGGACGGCATGCCCCTGGGTATCTCGGGTACCTTCAACTTCATGCTGGTTTTCCAGGCAGAGCACAACATTCTGATGCACCCCTTCCACATGCTCGGTGTGGCCGGTGTGTTCGGTGGCTCCCTGTTCTCCGCCATGCACGGTTCTCTCGTTACCAGTTCTCTGGTGCGTGAGACCACCGAGAGCGAGTCGCAGAACTACGGCTACAAGTTTGGCCAAGAGGAAGAGACCTACAACATCGTTGCGGCCCACGGCTACTTCGGTCGTCTCATTTTCCAATACGCCAGCTTCAACAACAGCCGCTCGCTGCACTTCTTCCTGGGGGCGTGGCCTGTGATTGGCATCTGGTTCACGTCGCTGGGCATCAGCACGATGGCGTTCAACCTGAACGGGTTCAACTTCAACCAGTCGATCCTTGACTCTCAGGGTCGTGTGATTGGCACCTGGGCTGATGTGATCAACCGGGCGAACCTGGGTATGGAAGTGATGCACGAGCGCAATGCTCACAACTTCCCCCTCGACCTGGCTGCTGCCGGTGAGGCTACCCCCGTTGCCCTGCAGGCTCCTGTCATCAACGGTTAGGTTTGGAGGGGGCTGAGGCCTCATCCATTCTGTAAATAGGTCGAATGAAGGTAATCAACGCCCCAGACTTTGGGGCGTTTTTTTGTTTGCTTAGGGGCTGGGTAAAAAGGTTTCGTCGAGAATTTGAGTCAGGGTGTAGGGGCATTCGGCAGGGAAAGTATCGTAGTCAAGCTCATAAAGGCTAGCCATACGGGTTTCTCTAGCGCTTTATCCAGCGTATATCCCCTGCGATCGCTACTGTGGCCTTCAAGCTGCTCAGCGATGAGGGAAGTCAGCAGGATACATCCCTAACTACGCTGTAGTTGCAGCGTGAGCCTGCGGTGCTGGTGCTCCTGGGGTTGCAGCAGCGCCGCTGTGCCGTTGCGACAGGCTTCTTCTAAATCAGAGGGCAGATTTGTGCAAGGCTCTACCACCACCACATAGTGACCCTGCCAGCCGCCGTAGCTTTGAAACATCCAGACGTAGGGAAAGTCGGTGGTATCGAAGGTCATGAGCAGAGCCGACTGGCTGCGCTGGTGACGAATGCCGCAGAACCCCTGGGCTAGCTCAGAGGTGTAGTAAAACTCCTGTAGCTGAGACGAGGGCGGCGGCATCACCCGTAGATCAACGGCTTCGCCGCTGGCCCCGATCGCTTCAGGAAAGCGCGTTTTGCCGGGCTGGCCAATGATTTTGCTGAACTCTAAAAACGCTGGCTCTACCCAACAGTCGGGCAGTAGAATTTCATCGCCAGCTTCGATCGCGATCGCGGCGTGGTGCTTAAACAAAAATGGAATTTGCTGCTCAGACTGATTGTGAAATTCGTACAGCAGGCTGGCCTCGGGGCGATCGGTACTGAGCTGAATGGTCTTTTTGACCGCCACCGGCACCGTCTGGCACTGGTAGCCCAGCGTTAGGCTGAGGGGCGAGGTTTCTAAAACCTGCCACGGCTGCGACCACAGCTCGCCGTGGTCGGCCAGGTTTCGCCCCTGAAACTCACCAGCGGCATCGTTAGGAAACACCTCGTCCCAGCCGCCGGTCCAGTGATCGTCAAAGGAGGCACCCACGGCCAGCGATCGCGTCGTTTCAGGCACATAGTCAGCGGGATGCCAGAGCCAGAAATGTCCATTTCTCAAGTCTTCTAGCTGATCAATACGCCCGCCTAAGTCAGGCCGAATCGTCAACCTGATTTCAGTATTTTCTAGGGTTAAAACCTGGGCTTGCTCTACCGTTTCCAGCGCCATTCCTACCGTCATCCTCATTGGCTTGGTGCCATTTAAGGCTACAGGGCTGTCCCCCAGTCATTCACTACATCTAAAGAGGGATTTTAAGACGCTCAAGATTAAGGAACGTTGTCAACGAAATCGGGATCGCCATGACTGGGCACTTTTAAGAGCAGTTGAAGATTGATGATCTACTATTTCGCGCTACGGCTATTTAGCTGTCTCTAATACTTACTCTGATGTCACAGTTTCCGCCTCGAATTCATGTTTTGCTCGCCAGTCATGCCCCCGTTGGGCTAGTGATTCGCAGGGGGCCATCCAAACGCGTGGCTACTTTGCTCTGGGATCGCGATCGCGACCAGTTCCAGCTTGGGCAATGGCTCAAAGGCCGCATCTACGAACGCCGCAGCGATATATCGCCCGACGGCAAACACGCCATCTATTTCGCCATGAACGGCAAGTGGCAGTCGGAGGCGCGGGGGTCGTGGACGGCGATTTCGCGAGTGCCCTACCTGAAGGCGATCGCGCTTTTCCCCAAGGGTGACTGCTGGCACGGCGGGGGCTTATGGACTGGAAAGACGAAATACTGGCTAAACGACGGCTACGGCCACGCAGAATCACGCAACGCACCGACTCTGCAACGAGACACCCAGTACCAACCCCAGGGCGGCTGTGGCGGCGAGTGTTTGAGCGTGTATTACCCTCGTCTGCTCCGCGACGGCTGGACCTGGGTAGATCGCATCAAGATCCGCCAATGGCAGGACAAAGATAGTTTTGAGAAGCCCATTGGCCACGGCTGGACGCTGCGCAAAATTGCCCACGCCGAAGTGGGTGCTCCGGTGGGCAAAGGCTGCTACTGGGATGAGCACGAGCTGGTTGGGCCTAGCTCAGCAGCGCCCATCGCCTGCCCAACCTGGGAATGGGCTGAGCTGGATGGCAAGCGGCTGGTTTGGGCGGCAGCAGGCAAGCTCTGGGCTGCTCAAGTCAAGCCCAATGGATTGGCGGGCGAAACGGTTTTATTTGACTTCAACGATATAGCGTTTGAAGCGATCGAGGCCCCGTACTAAGGGGCCGGCTCAGACTCTGTGAATGGTGCATCGCTGCGCGGATGCACCCTACAACTGATGAACCTCGTTCCAATGCTCTGTATGGAACGCTGGTCGGAGACTCTGTCTCTTAAACTAAGCGGCAGAGCCGCAAAACAGGGTGCCCAGGCAGAGCTAGGGCACCAGGGTGAGGCTGATATTCTCAGACCACCAAACGCTAGGCCTGATCGCGCCCATGCACCACAGCGGGAGGCGTTGTCACCTCAACAGCGGTGAAGGGTTCCAAGATTTTATAGGTGTGAGACGCACCTTCGGGGACGACCCAGGAGTTGCCGGGTTCGAGCACCACCATTTGACCTTCGAGGTGCAGCTCGGCCCGCCCGCTAATGACGTAGCCGATCGCCTCGTAGGGCCGCTGAGCTTCTGGCTTGGCCTCACCGGGCTGCTCATTTTCCCACAGCCGCATCGCTAATTTTTTGCTCAGGGCCAGGTGCTTTTGCCCCATAGAGCCCGTGGGCGCGGCTTCGGAGGTGACTTTAATGATGGTGGTGTTGCTCATAATTGCGTAATTTTTGCCTTTACTCGCATCCTAAAGACCCTAAGGCAGGGCAACATCTTTCCAATGAGGGAGCATGGTGCTAGAGAGGTTGCGATCGCCCGCATCAGCGCCCCCTTGCTTTGCAGATTTCGCCAATCATGGCGACCAGGCGATACTCTTTAGCTCTCTCCGCAGGTAAAGCCTGACTTCACCTTCGGGTCGTTAGACTGCTGAGCAGAGCGCGCAGGGCCAGAGTTTTGGTAAGCCAACCAATTAACGCAGATTTGCAGCACAAGGCGATCGCCATTCACGATCGCCTCTGTGTCGAATATGGCTGCCCCATTCCTTATTTTCACAGCCTCGACCCGCTGAGTGAACTGGTGTCATCGCTGCTGTCGCACCGCACCAAAAACCGCGATTCGGGTCGCGCCTTTAAGCAACTGGTGGCGCAATTCCCAACCTGGGATGCGGTGCGAGATGCCCCTACGGCAGAGGTTGAGGCCGCGATCGCCCCCTGCACCTGGCCCGAGCAAAAAGCGCCCCGCATTCAGCAGGTGCTGCGATTAATTGGGGAGGCAACCAACGGCGAATGGTCGCTCGACTTTTTGAAGGATATGCCGACCAGGCAGGCTCGCGATTGGCTCGAAGCCTTACCTGGCGTTGGCCCCAAGACCAGCGCGGCGGTGCTGTGTTTTAGTCAATTGCGGGGGCGGGCGCTGCCGGTCGATAGCCACCACCATCGGGTTGCCCAGCGGCTGGGGCTAATTTCTAAGACCCTGGCGGTGGGGCCGTCTCACGCGGTGCTGGAAGCGCTCTTGCCCGAGGATTGGAATGCCCAGCAGGTCTACGACCACCACGAAGTGATGATGCTACACGGGCAGCGGTGCTGCTTCTACCAAAAACCGGCCTGCGATCGCTGCGTGGTCTTAAATTTGTGCCCCTACGGTCAGGCCCAATCAGCGCAGTCCTGAAGCCTTTCTTTTTGCCAGCGATTCGCTCTGAACGGGCAGCCTGAGTTTGGCGATGTATAGCCTCCGTTGATGCGTTTTGAGGGATGCGTTTTCAGCTCTCTATCTCCCGTCTAGTAGGCGCTCTGTCTGGATAGCGATGGCAACTAAGAACCCAATATTGCTGAATGAGTAGCATCCAAATGCCATCTATAACCTGTGAATTCAACCTTGATGTCGCTAGACAGCGGAGCCCAGAGGCCGCTGCGAGTTGTGGTTTACACCGATTCTCTGGGGCTGGGTGGGGCTGAGCTGAGCCTGGGCCATCTGGTTGCAGCCGTGTCAGATGAGATTGCCATCACCGTGGTGGGCGTTGCAGAGAGTGTGGTGGATGCGATCGCTGCCCAGCGGCCCAGCGCCGAAAAAATTGTCTTACCCCCAAGTGGTCTGCCCTCGCTAGCCGCGCACATGACCACGCTGCATCGCCTGCGGCCCGACATTGTGCATCTCAACCTGTGTACCCCCTGGGCGGGCGCGATTGGCCTGGCAGCGGCGCTGACGGTGCCCAAAGCGCGGGTGGTGCGGGTCGATCAGCTGCCGCTGCGAACCACCGATGCCCTGACGCTGTGGCGCACGCGATCGCTGTCGTTGCGGGTCGATGCCCATGTCGCGGTGGGCATCGCATCGGCCCGGCGCATGGAGGATTTCTATGCCCTAGGTCGCCACTCGGTGCTATCGGTGCCCAATGGGGTGCCTGACCGTGCATTTGAGCCAGCCCACACACCAGCCCGCAAAGATCACCGGCTGATGATTGGCACCGTAGGTCGTATGGACGCAGTAAAGGCCCACGACATTCTGCTGCGGGCAATCGCCCAGGTCGAGGATGCCTACCTCATCATCTGGGGCGATGGGGCAGAACGTGATGCCCTAGAGCAGCTGGTGCAGGATCTTCGCATTGGCGATCGCGTTTCGCTGCCGGGGTGGTCTAACACCCCCCGCGCCCACCTGCCCAATGTGGATATCTTCGCGCTGCCGTCGCGATCGGAGGGCTTTCCCCTGGCGATTGTCGAGGCCATGCTGGCGGCTCGCCCCGTAGTTGCAACGCGGGTGGGCAGCGTAGCCGAGGCCGTAATTGAGGGCGAAACCGGGCTTTTGGTGGAGAAAGACGACGTGATGGGTCTGGTCAAAGCCCTGCGCCGATTGCAGGGGGATGCCGCCCTGCGCGATCGCCTCGGTCAGCGGGGTCGAGCCCTGGCGGCGGCCCAGTTTACGGCCCCAACCATGGCCCAGCGCTACGAGCACATCTGGCAAAAGCTGGTAGCAATGCCGCGATCGCCCCGACTGCGAGTGCCGCGTCCCCGTGATTAACTGGCTGGGCTGGCGTTCTGTCAATAGACAGTTGGTCAAAGGACGCAGGGCAGGGTAGGGTGTTACTCTAAAAAACCCGCCTGCGCCCCTTTCTTCTGGAATGCTAGACCTGCTGCTCATCGCCAGCGTCGGATTTTTAGGCAGTTTTGGCCACTGCCTGGGCATGTGCGGACCCATTACCGTGGCCTTCTCGCTGTCTCAGTCCAGGGCAACGCCCAGTCGTTGGCAGCACATTTCGTTTCACCTGCTGCTCAACCTCGGTCGGCTGATGAGCTATACCCTGGTCGGCGTGGCGATCGGAGCGCTGGGGTCGGTGCTGGTGGCCAGTGGGCAAATGGCGGGCATCGGCAGTCCGCTGCGGCGGGGGGTTGCGATCGTCACCGGGCTGCTGCTGATCTGGTTTGGGCTGGCCCAAATTAGCCCCCAGCACATGCCCAAGGTGCCCTTCCTCAACCCGATGTCTGGCCTGCACGATCGCCTCAGCCGCGCCATGCAGGCCCTCTCGCTTAACCCCCAGCGCTGGACGCCGCTGCTGCTGGGGCTGGCCTGGGGGCTGATTCCCTGCGGCTTTTTGTATGCGGCTCAGCTCAAAGCGGCAGAAACCACCGACCCCTGGGCGGGTGGGGCTACCATGCTAGCCTTTGGTATCGGCACCCTGCCGATGATGCTGGGGGTCGGCGTTTCGACCGGATGGGTGAGCGGCGACCGGCGGGGCCAGCTCTTTCGCCTCGGCGGCTGGATTACGCTGGTGATTGGCCTGCTCACGGTCTTTCGGGGCAGCGGCAGCGTCGATTTAACCGGGCACGGGGCGCTGGTTTGTCTGTTTTTGGCCCTGATTGCCCGACCCGTTAGCCGCCTCTGGTCGCCGCTGCTGGTCTACCGCCGCGCCCTGGGGGTAGGGGCCTTTGTGCTCTCGATCGCCCACATTGGTCACATGGTCACTATGGGGTGGAACCCGCTGGCGCTGCCCTTTTTGCTGCCCCGGCTGCAGGTAGGCGGCTGGGCAGGCATCGTCGCTTTTGGGCTAATGACGCCCCTGGCCCTGACCAGCTTTGACCAGGCCCAGCGCTACCTGGGCCACCAGTGGCGACGGCTGCATTTGCTCAGCCTACCGATTTTTGTTCTGGTGGTGGCCCACACGCTGCTGCTGGGGTCGCACTACTGGGGCGGGTTTGAGCGCGCTACAGCAAACCAGATCGCGGCGATCGCCCTGCTTACCCTGGCCCTACTCGCCCTGCTGCTGCGCTGGCGCTGGGTTTGGTCGCTATTGTCTCTAGAGAAATACTATGTCTCGGCGAAGCGTTAGCCTGGTTGGCAGTCTATTCATTAGCGTGGGCAGCCTGACCGGGCTACCGGCCCAGGCTCACAAGACCGAGGTTTCAGGCGATGTCGCGGGTACCTGGCACCTAGAGCCCAACCACAGCGCCAAAGCCGGAGAACCAACTCGGGTTTGGGTAGCCCTCACGCAGCAGGGCGGCAGGGTAATTCCCCTGGATGAGTGTGACTGCAACCTGGCAGTCTACAGGGCTAACCAGAAGGCCTCTGCCCCCGTGATGCAGCCCGCGCTAACCGCGATGTCGCCCGAAAGCTTTGAAAACGTGCCTGGTGCCGAGATCACGTTTCCTGAGGTGGGCGAATACCGGATTGTGCTTACGGGTAGCCCCACCGCTGATGCAGCGTTCACGCCCTTTGAGCTGAGCTACACCACCGTGGTTGCCGCCGGTAGCGCCAGTGCCGTCAAGCCAACTCAGCCAGCGGTAAACGAGGGCCGTTCAGAACCAGTTCCTGCATCCAGCGATCGCGAGAGTGTAGCCGCCCCAGCCCAGGCTAGTTGGGTTTGGGGTATTGCGATCGCGGTAGGTGGGGTAGGGGTTGCGATCGCAGTCCTACTGCTGCTGCGTCGCCAAAAACTCCCGCACCCGCAGGACGATAGCCCAGAGCCGTAGGTCTAGAATCTACCAATGCTTGCAGCCTAAACAATGGGGCATTATAGAAGAAGAAACCCCAGAGGGTAGCGATGGTTCAGCTTGTCGATCGACCTACCGAGCAGCGGTTTATTCACGCAGGCGTAAGCTGGGACAACTTTAAAGCGATTCAGCAAGGGTTTGCCGATTCGCCAGGCATTCGTCTGTTTTATTTCGCTGGGGAGCTAGAGATTTTGTCCACGTCCCCAGAGCATGAGATTGTAAAGGGCAACCTCGGCTACCTGATCGAAGATTACCTGCTGGATCAGGGTGTAGAGTTTGTGGCTACCGGCTCTTTCTCTCAAGAACGGGAGGCGATCGCCTCGGTTCAGGCTGATGAATCGTACTGTTTTGGCACCAGCAAGTCTGTCCCAGACCTGGCGATTGAGGTTGTGTTTACCAGCGGTGGCCCCGACAAACTCCAACGCTACGCCGCCCTAGGTGTTGCCGAGGTCTGGTTTTGGCAAGCGCAGAGCATTAGCATTTATTGCCTGCGATCGGATGGGTATGAGCAAGCCAGCGAAAGTCAGTTTGTGCAGGGCATTGACCTCGATCGCCTGGCCCAGTGCGCCATTATTGAATCTCGTTCTCAATCCGTTAAAGCTTTTCGAGCTTGAAGCTGACATGCTTGAGCCAAAAGTAGCTTTATCAGCAGTCCCAGTAATCAATACACAAACAGCGGCTCATGATTCAATATCAGGCAACTTGTCTAATCTTTGCTGTTGGGCCTGGAAGCGTTGAATTCGCAGTTTGAGTTCGTTAGCGGTTTCTCGAATAGCCTCTATATCAGATGCTAAAAGATGAGGCTGTAGGATTTTGAAAATCGGCTCTAGCTCAGTCGGGTAGTTCATCATCAACTGAGTAATGTCGTTTTCATACAAGCTTGCCCGGTCGAAGTTGCCCTGTCGATAAAGCGAGGGCAGAGCATAGAGTTTGAGAATGATCAAGCCCTCAACCGTGACGCAGCGGATGGTGCGATCGCCAAACGTCTTTTTTATTGCATAACGCTGATTGATTAACTTAAACAGCTTGTTTTGCGTCAACAGTAAATCAACCTGAAGAGGCCCAAAATTTCCTCGAACGAAATCTCGATCTTCTTCGAGAATAACCAACTCTGACAGATCATCTAAGGCTCGTTTGGAAATAATAAAATCAATGTCCTGGGTGTTGCGACCCTCTACATAACTCAGCATTGCAATACCGCCCACTAGCAGGTACTCGATTTGGCGATCTTCCAGCGTGGCAAACAAAGACTCAACCGTAGCCAGCAGATCGCCGAACTCCATTGCGCTACCCCAATTTTTGACATCAAACGCCAGGCCGTTTTGGATGATTTCTGCGATCGCGCTAGTCATCGGTTCATCTTCTCCAATCTGAACCTCAACGAAATCTGGCAACCTATCCCCGAATCTGGATTGTTATATGTAGCACAACCGCTACAACCCTTGTAGCTCATGGGATTCACCTCGTAGACATATCTACAAAGTAGATACTTCAAATGAAATATTTATACAAATTTTTGTTTTGAGTGATAAAAAGATATCCGAGTTGTAGAGCCATCGTTACATTATAAATTAAATTCAGGGCATCCTTGACTTTATAGGTGTTTTAAGTATTACGCTGCTTCACTGCCCTTATGCGAACACCTGTACCTTATTCGTAAAGGTTACTTAGAATGACATTAGGCAGATCGTTGCAACTCTCTATCCTTGAAATTGATTCAACGTCAGAATATTTCAATACTGTTCTGCATTTAGCAGACGCTAACGCAGGGACACTTGGCTTTTTACCCTATGGTGCTTTTCGCAGGCTTGCTGATGAGGGCCTGATTCTTGCTTGTGTCTCCCCTGAAGCTGGTTGTATTGGTTATTTGTTGTATGACATCAGTGGCTACAAAGTAAAGCTAAGGCATCTTTGCATAGCTGAGCAATGGAGAGGCATAGGGGCTGCCAAAGAACTGCTTAAGTCATTAAGGAGCAAAACCTCTCACCTGCAGGGAGTGCAGGCATCATGCCGTAGAGACTATAACCTAAGGGATATGTGGGCATCTCTCGGATTTGTTGCGGTTCATGAACGACCAGGTCGACGAAAAGGAGGAAGCATTCTTACTGAATGGTGGTTAGACTATGGTCATCCAGATCTACTGACCGCTCTTACTCAGCAAGAGACTTCCTCAAAAATCTGTGCTGCTATAGATGCCAATATCTTCTATGACCTATCTGATGAAGAAACAAATGATGAAGATAGCAAAGAATCTAAAGCTTTACTTGCTGATTGGCTTGAACCCGAAGTAGAACTATGCCTTACCGACGAAATCAAGAACGAAATCGACAGAAATAAAGATAGTAGAAAAAGAGTAAAACTACGCCAATTGGCTACTCAGTTTACTCCCTTGTCTTGCACACAAGAGGTACTTGACGAAACTTCTAGAGCATTACGCAAGTACTTTCCATCAACTCTATCAGATAGCGACTCATCAGATTTGCGCCACTTAGCAAGGGTGATTGGTTGCGAATTAGATATTCAATTTTTCATAACCCGAGACAAAAGATTGCTTGAAGAAGCTGAAGAGGGAATTTATAAAGATTTTGATTTAATTATAATTCATCCTATTGATTTTATTCTAAGACTGGATGAATTGCGTAGATCCGCTGATTATCAACCTATTCGCTTAGCAGGAACTAGTATAAAGAGAAAACGGATTCAGAGCGGTGAACAAGAAAAACTAATAAGCTTGTTTTTAAGCTACGCTCAAGGTGAAAGTAAAATTGATTTTCAAAGAGGGCTTCGCCAGGTCTTATCAAACTCTGAACGTTTTGAGTGCTTCACAGTTGGACGTAGAGGCGAAGAACCTATTGCTTTGATAGCTTATGATCGCGAAAATATTAACGAACTCGTAGTCCCGATTTTCAGGTTTCGGAAAACTAAACTAACATCCACAATTCTCCGTCATTGCATTTTTGATTGTTTTTCAAAATCAGCAAAAGAAGGCAGGAACTTTACTACTATCACAGAAAAAAGACTGAGTTCTCAGACTATCACCGCACTCAATCAGGATTATTTCATAGAGACAAGTAGTGGATGGATTCGAGCAAATCCAAATATAGTTGGAAGCTCAGAACAAATTTCAATTCATCTCTCTCACCTATGCAATTCAAAAAATAGCAAATATGCCTGTTTCATGTCACTTGCACAACCTTTAACTGACAAAGATTATCTCAACAACTCAAATCTAGCAGCAAATATAGAACGCATTTTTTATCCTGCAAAGATATCTGACGTTGAAATTCCTAGTTTTATCATTCCCATCCAGTCTTGGTGGGCCAAAGATTTGTTTGACAAAGAACTAGCCGAAGAAATTCTATGGGGAGCAAAAGAGGATCTTGCTCTTAAAAGAGAAGTAGTATATTACCGGGCAAAGAAAGCCCCAAAAACACTAAAAGCACCTGGCCGAATACTATGGTACGTAAGTAAAACTGGCGGCGGTGGAAGCCAAGCCACATTAGGAGCAATAAGGGCATGCTCAAGGCTTGATGAAATCATTATTGGAAAGCCTATAGATCTACACAAGAAATACAGAAGGCTTGGAGTATATAACTTCAAAAATGTGTTGGAGACAGCTAGAAACAATTTCAACCGTGATATCATGGCCATGAAATTTAGTGATACTGAGCTATTTGATAAGCCAGTTGAGCTAGGAGAAATTGAAAATATATTGGGACGCAAGGTTGCAGTTAGAGCCCCATATAAATTAACGTCAGAAGAGTTCATTTCGTTGTATAATTATGGGATCTGTAAAGACATGGAGATATGAGTCTAATGTCACCAAACATACTCCTGCTTTCAATACACCACCAGTATGCAAATATGATATTTGAAGGGGATAAGCAGGTTGAACTTCGCCGCGTTCGCCCGCGTCATCTCCATAATGGGGACTTAATTTTAGTGTATGTTACGTCGCCCGAGCAGGCTCTAGTAGGTGTCATTGAAGTTGAAAAAGTTATTGAAATGTCTCCTGCAGACCTTTGGATGGTTGTCAAAAGAAAAGCCGGGATTACATACGAAGATTTTCATCAATACTATAAGAATTCTAAAACTGGTTTTGCAATCTTCTTGAAGAAAACATTTAGCTTTGATTGCCCGATTGGTTTGGAGCAATTAAGAAAAGAATGGTCTGACTTTCGACCACCCCAGTGCTATCACTATCTTAAAGAAAGAGAACTTAAAATAATTCAGTCAATGGCCGAAAAAGATATTTTGAGTTTGTCTGAAAAACCTAAGTTTTATCAATCTGAGTTAGCACTTAGATCCTAGTGCTCAATAGTTATTCATGTTTCACTGTTTTGCTTTAGATTATTGCTAAGATCCAGGATTGGATGGCGGTTAATCAATTCAGCAAATGGAAGCCATTCTTCTTCTACCGTAAGTATAAGGATCTTTCCACTTTGCTGAGTGCTAGCGACAACTAATCCTTGACTCTTTGCTAGAGGAAACCATTCATTAAACAAGTCTAAATCATTCTTTAAGTTAGCTTGAGTAGGATGGTTGTTTGGTTGCCAAGCATCTTCAATTGCTCGTTTAAGCCATCCAGCAGGATTCTTTATTTTTCCTAGGTCCAAAGCCTCTTTAAGAGCTGCAAGAGCTGTTAGTAATGATTCCTCTGGTGTATCTTCAATTAGTTTCTTCAGTGTGGAGTTAAGCTGAATTCCTAGGTTGGCAACCTCTAATTGAATTTGTTCGGCTTTGTCTTCGGTATTAGAAGCCCTTCGTTGGGATATGCTAGTAACATCGTTGGTACAAGGTTTCTCGCTTTGGAACTGATATTGTTTCAGGAGCTTCTTTAGCTCATTCCTCTCTGCTTTAACCGCTTCGACTTCCCGTTTATAGCGTTCTGCCTCCTCATCGGCGTACAGAGCACGTCCGTGTACCTCCTCAAGATGCTGACGTAAACCCTGATTCTCGGCCCGAAGTTTTTTGACCTCTTGTAGAAGCGTTTTTACCTTTGCAGCGTTAGAAGCATTAGAAGCTTTCTGCTGGGGAGGAACGGTCTTCTTGACTTGCCCTTGTCCCCGAAGCTGTTCAATTCGCTGCCGTAGCTCTGGTTGATTATAGAGCCACGCTCTTGACACCCCAGAAACCTCTTTGACAGTCTCGAAGTTAATCGGGCGACCCTCTTTAATCAACTGGCGAATACCGGCTTCTGCCCGCTCAAAGGTATGTTCACGCTTTCCCTGAGCATGAGACTTAAGCCCCTCTGTATTACGCTGATGCATCCTCTTCCTCCAGCTTGCTTATAATCCTATGAAGATTTTGGGCAACTCGCTCATTCATTTCGATTTGACGTTGCCAGCCATTCACTTTCGCTTTCTCCAACAATTCTTCGGTCTGCAGGAGCTGGGCCTTGTGCTGGTCAAGGAATTCTGTAGTTGTACGAAAATGAGAACAGGTCAAACAAGCATTTGCATGAGGGCACTCTTTTTGATGTACTGGCAAGGCACAAGAGCCATTAGATAAGGATTGGGCCTGGATGTTCCGCTTGAACCATTGATAATCGGAGGTGTCAACTTCTGAGTTTGGATCCAGTTCAATGACTTTGCCAGTAATGTCAACTATCTTTCCATGGAATTTAGCGATCTCTTTTTTAAGTGCGTATTTGCATAACTTCGGCACCTAGTTGCATCAACTTCGGCACCCCCTCGATTGGCGAGGGAAAAACAGCATAGCTGGGCAGGTCAGATTCATTATGCAGTCTGTGAATAGATCGTGAGAATAG